>JANXUD010000054.1 GCA_025352045.1 Gammaproteobacteria bacterium
GACCAGCCCGGGCCATTGCTGTCGCGGTTGCCCGACAGCGCCGCGTCGATCACCCGTCCAACCACGCGCGACAGGTAGACCACGAAGGTGTTCACCACGCCCTGGATCAGGGCCATGGTGACCATGTCGCCGTTGGCGACATGGGTGATCTCGTGGCCGATCACCGCCTCGGCCTGGTCGCGGTCCATCGCGCGCAGCAGGCCGGTCGACACGGCGACCAGCGCCTTGTTGCGGCTGGCGCCGGTGGCGAAGGCATTGATCTCCGGACCTTCGTAGATGCCGACCTCGGGCATGCCGATGCCGGCCGCTTTGGCCTGCTTTTCCACGATGCCGACGATCCAGCGCTGTGCCTCGCCGCCCGGGTTGGCGGGATCGACCATGGCCATGCCGGTCATGCGCTTGGCGCTCCACTTGGAAATGGCCAGCGAGAACAAAGCGCCACCGAAGCCCACGACCGCGGCCATCACCAGCAGCCCGCCCTGGTTGCCCAGGCGGAAGCCGAAGGCGCCAAGCACGTTCATCACCAGCGTCAGCAGCAACATCACCGCGAGGTTGGTGGCCAGGAACAACCCGATCCGCTTGAACATTCCATCTCCTTGGGCCGAATCGCCGGCCTGTCGTTACCATGTTGGCGTGCACAGCCAATTTCAAGTCGCCACCAACGCCGCACCGGCGCGCTACCGGGGCCGTTTCGCGCCGTCGCCGACCGGTCCGCTGCACGCAGGTTCCCTGCTCGCCGCGCTGGGAAGCTGGTTGTTCGCGCGCCGTGCCGGCGGCGAGTGGCTGGTGCGAATGGAAGACCTCGATCCGCCGCGCGAGGTTCCGGGCATGGCCGGGCGCCAGCTGGAGGATCTGCGGCGCTTCGGGCTGGAGCCGGATGGGCCGGTCCTGTTCCAGTCCACGCGCGGCCCGCGCTATGCCGAAGCGCTGGCCTCGCTGGTGGCGTCCGGTGACGCCTTCGCCTGCCTGTGCACCCGCGGCGACCTGGAGGCAACCGGCGGCATCCACCACGCCTGCGTGCCCGAGCCCAGCGGCCGGCAGCCGGCCTGGCGGCTGCGCCTGCCGTCGCGCGAGCTGGTGATCGATGACCGCGTCCGCGGGCGGTTCGCCGAAAACCTCGCGGCCAGTTCGGGCGACGTGATCCTGCGTCGCGCCGACGGACCCTGGGCCTACCAGCTGGCCGTGGTGGTCGACGATGCCGACCAGGGCATCACCGAGGTCGTCCGCGGCGCCGACCTGCTCGACTCGACGCCGCGCCAAGCCTGGCTGCAACAGCGGCTCGGGCTGGCGACGCCGGCCTATGGGCACTTGCCCGTGCTGCGTCAGCCGGACGGCAGGAAGCTGAGCAAGTCGCTGGCCAGCGTCCCCGTGGATGCCGGCGATCCACTGCCCGCCCTGGAGCGCGCCTGGATGGCGCTCGGCCAGGCGCCCGGCGTGTTTTCGGGCGCGGCCTCGACCGGCCAGGCCCTGCGGCTGGCGCTCGCGGACTTCGGTCCCGAGCGGATCCCGGCGCGGGACCACGTCCTGCCCGCAGACTGAACCGGCGGCGCTCCCCGATCCGGCATCGCCATCACGTTCCGCCGAGCCGGTTCCTTGCAAGCTGGGCCGAGACCAGCGATGCTCGCCGGACTAGCGGCACAGATGCATCGCGGTCCTTGATTCGCTTTACCGGGGTGGTCCATGTCACAGCTTCGCATCATCAAGAAGTACCCGAACCGAAGGCTCTACGACACCGAGCTTTCCAGCTACGTCACCCTCGAGGACGTGCGCCAGCTGATCATCGAGGGCGAGGGCTTCGAGGTGCGCGACGCGCGCTCCGGCAAGGACCTCACCCGTTCGGTGCTGCTGCAGATCCTGGCCGAGCACGAGGACATCGGCCAGCCGATCTTCTCGACCCAATTGCTGACCACGGTGATCCGCTTTTACGGCGATTCACTGCAGGGAATCATCGGAAGCTACCTGGAGCGGAGCATCCAGGTGTTCAGCGAACAGCAGCAGCAACTGCGCGGCACGCTCGGCAACCTGGTCGTGCAGGCGCCGTGGCAACTGCTCAACCAGCTGGCCGACCGCAACATGGAAATCTGGAAGGGCGTGCAGCAGGGCATCAAGAGCGGCCTGTCGTCGGCCAGCGAGAAAGCCGAGAAGGCCGAGCGCGACGACCCCCCCGCCGAGGCCGCGCCGCCGGCACCTCGCCTGCGCCGGCGCAGCGTCCGCCACTAGCCGCGACGCGCCTGCCTGCGCCAGGCGCCAGGCCGATCCTCAGGGCGCAGCAGGCGACTTGCCGCCGCAATACTTCGCGTAGTACTGCAGGGCGCGCGGCATCAGCGCCTGCAGGTGGGCGATGCGGTTGGCCGGATCGGGGTGGGTCGAGGCGAACTCCGGGGGACGCTGGCCGCCATTGAGTTCAGACATTCGCTGCCAAAGCGGGATCGCCTCGCGCGGGTCGTAGCAGGCCGCGGCCGCCAGCATCAGCCCGACTTCGTCCGCCTGGGTCTCGTGCTTGCGGCCATAGGGCAGCACCAGCCCGTATTGCGCCCCCGCGCCGAGCGCGCCCATCACCATCTGCTGCTGTTGCGGATCCATGTTGCCCACGGCCACGCCGGCGGCCATCTGCCCGACCTGCACGAGCTTTTGCTGGGCCATGCGCTGCGAGCCGTGGCGCAGCAGGGCGTGGGCGATTTCGTGCCCCAGCACGATCGCCATCGCATCGTCGTTCCGGGTCACCGGGACCAGCCCCGTGTACACAGCCATCTTGCCGCCGGGTAGGCAGAACGCATTTGCTTCCTGCGACTCGAGCACGGCCACGTTCCACTGGAACGTCTTGGCGAGCTCGGGCGACGCCACGCTGTGCTCCTTGGCGAGGTCCGCCTCGACATCGCTGGCGCGCGCCACCAGGCGTCGCGCAACGACTTCGATCGCCTTGGCCCGCGGGTCGGTCGGCGCGACCGGATGTTCCTGCGCCAGCACTTCCTGGAATGCCTGCAATCCCAGCTGGGCTTCCTGGTCGACGCTGGCGCCGTAGTGCGCCTTCTCGCCCGTGTACGGGTCGGTCTTGGAACTGCCGAACCAGCTGAAGGCGGCATAGCCGGCAAACAGCACCAGCACCCACCAGCGGATGCCGCCGGTGCGCCGGCCCACCGAATCGCCGCCTCCGATCATCGCCATGCTTGCCTCCGTCTGGTTCCGGCATCGCCCCGCATCACAACTCGCGCGCCACCCGGAAGCCGAGGCGCGCGCCGCTGGAATTGGCGTCGACCTGCAGTCTAGACGCAGACCGGGCCTGCTCCAAGGCGCTGGCCCAGGATGCGCCGCGCACCACGCGTTGTGGACAGCCCGGGTTGACCCAGGCGCTGCCGTCGGCCGGCGCGCGCTGGTAACTGTCGTGCCAGCAGTCCTGCGTCCATTCCGAGACGTTGCCGGTCATGTCATAGGTGCCGAAGCGCTCGAGCGGGAAGTTGCGCACCGGCGCCGGGCCCCAGAAGGCATCGCGGTAACCGGCGATCGCGTTGCCCCAGCGCCGGCTCGAACGCGACAGGTCGCCGTCGCCAGGCAGGTTGCCGACCACGTGCCGCGGCGCCTCGTCCCCCCAGGGATAACGGGTTCGCGTGCCGGCGCGCAGCACGTACTCGAATTCGGCCTCGCTCGGCAGGCGGTAGCGCGCATGCGCCTGCGCCGACAACCAGGCGGTATAGGCGCGCGCGTCCTCCGCCGCCACGTGCACGACCGGCAACGACGGCGATGCGATGCGACCGACGTGGTCGCGGCGCCAGTCGACGCCCTCGTGCTCGCTGAACACGCCGCCGCGCTCGTCGTACACGCTCGAATGACCCGCGATCGTGGCCTGGCTACGATAGCCGGTGGCCTCGACGAAGCGCCCGAACTCGCCTACGGTCACCTCGCTGCGGCCGATGGCGAAGCCGCGCTTGAACGCGACCATGTGCGCGGGCGACTCGTTGGCCTGCGCGTCCGGATCCCCCGCGTCCGGGTCCACGCCCATGGTGAAGCTGCCATAGGCGACCACCACCATCTCGGGCCCAACACCGCCGATGGCCAGGCGCTCGCTGAAGACCTGGCGCGGCTTGAACGGGCCATAGTGCCTCGCCAGGTGGATGCGTTCGCGCAGGTCCTGCACCCGCGCCGGCTGCGCGGAGATGGCGGCCGCATGCACCGCCACCCGGTCGGCGCGATCGAGGTCCAGCGCATCCACCGCGGCATTGCCCTCCGCGAGCACGGCATCGGTGCGCGCCTGGCGCAACTCGACCACGCGAATCCCCAGTACCCGCGCGCTTGCGTCGCCGGGCGCGAGCGCTTGCGACTGCAGCAGCATGCCGTCCGCGGCGCGGAAATCCTCACGACCGGCCGCTGCCCAGGCACGCGCGAGCAGTTGGCCGTTCCAGCGCGCACGGGCGGCGATGGCGGGCTGGAAATCCGGGACGGCGCGCTCGGCCAGTTGCAGGTGGCTGGCGACGCTGTCCTCGGCCTGCAGGAGGCGCAAACGCCGGCCGGCGGCGTTGGCGCGTTCGACCTCCGCGGCGGCGAGACCCGCGGCGGCGAGGTAGGAGCGGTACGCGGCAAGGTCCGGATGCGCGGGCAGCACGGCGGCGGCGATGCCGTCGATGCGCAGCGCGGCGGCCAGGTCGCCGCCGCGCATGGCCAGGCGGCCGCGTTCGAGCAGGGCTTCCAGGGTCGAGCGCACGCCACGCTGGGCGTTGGCGTCGTCGGGCGCGATCGCCAGCACGGCCAGGTAGAGCTCCAGCGCGCCAGGACCGGGACCATTGCCTTGCTCGAGTTGGCCGCGCGCAAGGGCGCCATCCGCCTGGCGCAGCGTGGCCGCCGTGGCCGGCGGGGCAATAACCGGGATGCGCGACTGCCAGGCGGCGGGCACCTGCAGCTGGTTTGCATCCGTTGCCGCGGCGGGACGCCGGGCACGCGCGCCATCCGGCGCAACCGGCTTCGCCGGGGCTTGCGCGCTCCGGCCCGCCGGCCCGCAGGCGCAGGCAAGCAGGGCCAAGCCGATGCCCAACAGTGCAAGTCGCAGGCGAGCCATGGATCCGGACCTTGGCCCGAGGCGGGCGCTGGCGAAAGATTGGGGTGATGCCGGACTTAGGCTACCCTGCCCTCTTTGGGCAATCAAACCGCGCATGCAGTGGATCGCGACACCCGAGGCGCTCGATGCGCGCCTGTCGTCCTGGGCGGACGAACGCGTCGTGGCGATGGACACCGAGTTCCTGCGCGAACGCACCTACTACCCGAAGCTTGCGCTGGTGCAGCTGGCCGCCGGCGGCGAGATCGCCCTGGTCGATCCGCTGGTCCCGGGCATTCCAGAGCGCCTCGCGTTGCTGCTCGAGGACAGCTCGGTCACCAAGCTCATGCACAGTGCCAGCGAGGACCTGCAGGCGCTGGCGCGCGGCTGTGGCGCCGTGCCCGCGCCGCTGTTCGATACCCAGGTGGCCGCGGCGATGGCCGGACTGGGCGCGGGACTGAGCTACCAGAAGCTGGTCGAGCAGCTCTGCGGCCACGTGCTGGAAAAAGGCGAAACGCGCTCCGACTGGCTGCGCCGGCCGCTGAGCGACTCGCAGTTGCACTATGCCGCCGACGACGTGCGCCACCTGCACGCGATGCACGCCGACCTGCAGTCGCGGCTGCTGGCGCTGGGTCGCCTGGACTGGCTCGACTCTGACAGCGCGCGCGCCGTGCGCAATGCCCGCGACGACGCCGAGGATCCCAATCCGCAGCTGGCGATCCGCAGCGCGAGTTCGCTCGATGCCGACGGGCAGCGCAGGCTGCGCCGGCTGCTGCGCTGGCGGGAAGCCGAAGCCCGGCACAGCGACCGGCCGCGCGGCTGGGTGCTCGACAACGATGTCGCGGTCGCGCTGAGTCGCCGCCCGCTCGACAGCTTCGATCGGCTCGATGCCCTGCTCGATGCGCAACCCAAGGCACCCCGTCGCGCGCGCCGCGACCTGTGGGACCTGCTGCAGGCGCCGGTCGCAGAAGAAGAGCGCGACCTGCCCCTGCTGCGGGCAGCCGAACCGGTGGACAAGCAGCGCCTTCGGCAGATGCAGGACGCCGTGGCCGCGCTCGCGGCGGCGCTGGGCATTCCGGACGGGCTGCTGTGCGCGCGCAAGCACCTGGAGACACTGCTCGACGGTCGCGGCTGGCCCAACGCCCTGGCCGGCTGGCGTCGCAGCCTGCTCGAGCCGGTACTGGCACCGCTGCTGGCCTGAATCGATCCCGCCGGGCGCCGAGCCATTTGGCGTCGGCGCGGCATCGGGTTATCCTAGTCACACGTGGGGCGGTAGCTCAGCTGGGAGAGCGCTGCGTTCGCAATGCAGAGGTCGAGGGTTCGATCCCCTTCCGCTCCACCAGTCCATTCCCAGCCATCCGCACCGCCTGGCGGTGCTCCGCCGGAACCCTCCATGCGCAAGCTCGGTCCGATCCTGATGGTCCTCGTCCTGGCGGGCGCGGCGTTCTGGCTGGGCACCCGATGGCATGCCGCGCCCGTGTCGGCGCCGGCGCCCGCCCTGGATCCTGCCATCGCCCTGGCCAAGGAACGCGCGATCAGCGCCGCGCCCGAGGCACAGCCGGTGCGGACCTTCCGCGGCCCGGACGGCCGCCCGCACATGATCCAGTACGACGTCGCCACCAAACCGGACGACCACGACCCGGTCCAGCTGCGCGAGGCTGTGCTTGCGGACATGCGCAACCATCCGCGCAACATCGTCAATGCCTACGACATCCCGCTTGCCGACATCGAACTGATCGTCCAGGGACGCAAGCCAATGCCCGACGAATTCCTGTCCGCGCCCGAACCGGCGCGGGCGCCAGCGAAGGCTCGCTGAACCAGGCGCGGATTCACTGCTGCTCGCCCCGATACGGTTCGTCGCCAACGGGGCCGGGCTACTTGAACACGGTCGCGACTACTGCGCGTCGAGCCAGGCGACCAACCGGTCGCGCGCATCGAGGTTGTGCACCGGAAGGACCACGACATCGCCGGGACGCGCGTCCCGCACCAGGTCCTGCGAGGCGACAAGTTCGTCGAGCTCGATGCTGATCGCCCGCGCCGCGACGCCACCCGCCTGCAAGGCCGCCGACAGCACGCGCGCCACCTCGCCCTCGCTGCGACCGCGCATGTAGCCGGCGATGTCCTTGAGCACGACGCGGTCCGGCCGGGCCGACGCGGCGACCGCGGCCAGCGCCGCGATGGCATCGTCGCCGCGGTTGCCCGCCTGGCCCAGAAGCAGCAGCAGGCGGCCGTCGCCGGCTCGCAGGCCTTGCGCGACGCCAAGCAATCCCGCGAGTCCCTCTGGATTGTGCGCGTAGTCGACCAGCACGTTGGCGCCACCGATGGTCCAGCGCTCGAGCCGTCCAGGATTGTCCGCGCGGACGGCGCCGAAACCCGCCAGCACGCTGGCGATCACCGAAGCTTCCACGCCCAGGACGCTCGCCAGCAGCGCCGCGCCCGCGAGGTTCGCGAGGTTGTAGGACGCCGCCCCGTCCAGCGCCAGCGGCATGCCGGCGGCGGGGCCCAGGTCGTGACGCGCGTCGTCGCGGTGCAGGAGGAGTTGGCCGGATTCGTAGGCGCAGGTGCTCGCCCCCGCCGCACGCGCGTCCCGAAGCAGGGCATTGCCACCGTCGAGCGCGAACCAGGCCAGGCGCGCGTCGCTGTCGCGCGCATGGCGCACCAGGGTGCGGTCGTCCGCGTTCAGCACCAGGGTGCCGCGCCGTCCGAGCGCGCGTGCGACCACCAGCTTGGCCTCGGCCAGGTCGTCCAGGCCATGCACGCCGTATTCGCCGAAATGGTCGGCCGAGACATTGGTGACCAGGGCCGCGTCCGCGCGCTCCACCGCCAGGCCGCGGCGCAGGATGCCGCCGCGCGCGGTTTCCAGCACCGCCGAGCCGACCCGTCGATCGCGCAGCACGGCGCGCCCGCCCGCGGGGCCGGACCAGTCGCCTCGCTCGACCGCCACGCCGTCCACGAACACGCCATCGGTGCAATTGAAGCCCGGCGCGCGACCCGCGGCGCGAAGCATGGCCGCGACCAGCCGCACGGTGGTGGTCTTGCCGTTGGAGCCCGTGACCAGTGCTATTCCAATTGGACCAAGATCATTCCACTGCACTTCGCCCGGTGCCGGCAGCTCCAACAACGGCCACGCCTGGCTATGCGCGCCCTCGCCCAGCGACAACACCTCGTCATCCACCAGGCAGGCAACACCCTGCACCTTCGCCGCCGCGCGCAGTTCCATTTCCCGCGGACGCGCTTCCACCCGCGCCAGGCGCGCCAGGGTTTCGAACGCCGCATCGGCGTCCGCCGGCGCCGCATGTCCAGGCCCAAAGGGCAAGGGCGGGAGCCGTAGCATGCCACCCGCCGCCTGCGCGTCCTCCACCGCTAGCGATTGCCAGGCCCATTCACCGACTTCCGTCGCCGCCAGCAACTGGTCCACCGGCGCGGTGAAGGCGACCACCGCACCCGGCGCATGGATGCGCGTGGCGATGGACGGCGTCGGCCAGCCGAGTCGCCCGCAGCTGACGCGGACCCGCGCTGCCCAGGCGTCGCACTGGGCCGACGTCGCGCAGTCCAGCTCCAGAAGCGCGGCCGGCACGTCAAACAGCAGGTTGGGACCGGTCAGGCGGCGCGAGCTTTCGAACCAGTCGGGCGCAGGCTCGTCGTGGACGGCGCTCAGTCGGCCTCCTCGCGGCCGACGCGGACGCCACGCTCGTCGCGCACCAGGCCGTCGAAGTCGGCCAGGTTCTCGCCCACGCCTTCGGCTGATGCGACCGGCATTGACGGTGCGCTGGCATCGCTGCGCGGCGGCGGCGCGCCTTCCGGGCGGAACTTGATCACCTGCTTCCAGGAACGGACCAGGGCATCGGCGAAGATCAGCACCAGGTCACCCGGCCGGCCCATGCGCAGGGCGGCGTCGATGGCCTCCTGTTCGTCCGGGATCAGGCTGATTGCGGCTTCCGGCACGCCCTGGTCGCGCAGGGCCCGGGCCAGGATGCGCGGCACTTCGTCGCCGTCGCGGCCGCGCAGGCCGTCGTCACGACGGCAGATGTAATGGTCGAAGCGTCCGGCCACGGCCAGCGCGATCTCGCGCAGGTCCTCGTCGCGGCGATCACCCGGCCCGGCGAGGACGACGATCCGCCGGCCCAGCACGTCCAGTCGCTGCGCAAGGTCGGCCATCGCCGCGACGGCGTGCGCATTGTGGCCGTAGTCGAAGATCACCTTGAACGGATGCTCGTCGAACACGTTCATGCGCCCGGGCACCTGGTAGAAACTGGAGCCGAAGGTGCGCAGGCCCTGGCGGATCGCGTCGAGCTTGATCCCGAGCGAGAAGGCCATCGCGGCGGCGAACATCGCATTCTGCACGTTGTGCAGGGCGCGCCCTTCCAGCGTCGCCGGGACCAGGTGCGTCCACAACAGCGGGATATGGCCGCCCTTGTCGTACAGCGTGATCATCTGGCCGTTGATGCCCGCCTCCAGGGCGCAGGCGCGGCCACCGGCGCGGATGTGCTCGCGGACCAGGGCATGCTGCGGATTCATGGTGACGTAGCAGATCGCCTTGGCCTCGGTGTAGTCGGCCATCTTCAGCACGTTGGCGTCATCGGCGTTCAGGACCGCGCAATCGCGCGCGACTTCGACCACCACGCGCTTCACTTCCGCGAGTTGCTCGAGCGTGTCGATGCCCTTCATGCCGAGGTGGTCGGAGGCGATGTTGGTGACGGCGCCGACATTGACGAAGGGCACGCCCATGCCCGCGCGCAGCAGGCCGCCGCGGGCCATCTCCAGCACCGCCAGGTCGATCTGCGGATCGGCCAGCACCATGCGCGTGGCCACCGGGCCGGTCATGTCGCCTTCCACGGTGCGCTGGCCGTCGATGTAGACGCCATCGGTGGTGGTCAGGCCCGGCGTGTAGCCGGCCATCTTCGTGATGTGCGCGAGCATGCGCGCCGTGGTGGTCTTGCCATTGGTGCCGGTCACGGCGGCGATGGGGACCCGCGATGGCATCCCCGCCGGGAACAGCATGTCGATCACCGGGCCGGCGACGTCGCGCGGCGTGCCTTCGCTGGGCGCCACGTGCATGCGGAAGCCGGGCGCGGCGTTGACCTCGCAGATGCCGCCGCCGTGGGTCTTGTAACTCTCGGCGATGTCGTCGCTGAGGAAATCCACGCCCCCCACGTCCAGGCCGATCGCCTGGATCGCGCGCACGGCCATGTCCCTGTTGTCGGGATGGATGATGTCGGTGACGTCGGTGGCGGTACCGCCGGTGCTCAGGTTGGCGGTGGAGCGCAGGAACACGCGCTCGCCGTCCGCCGGCACCGTCGACGCGTCGTAGCCAAGCTTTTCCAGCATGCCGGTCGCCTGGGCATCGAGCTCCAGGCGCGTGAGCACCTTCTCGTGGCCGACGCCGCGGCGCGGGTCCTGGTTCACCACCTCGACCAACTCGGCGACGGTCGAGCGGCCGTCGCCGGTCACGTGGCCCGGCGTGCGCCGGGTCGCCGCGACCAGTTCGCCATTGACCACCAGCAGGCGATGGTCGTCGCCGGTGACGAAAGTCTCAACGATGACGGAGCGCGAGATCTCGCGGGCCACGCGGAAACCGGCGGCAGCCTCGTCCTCGTCCTGAAGCCGGATCGAGATGCCGCGGCCATGGTTGCCGTTGTAGGGCTTGGTCACCACCGGGAACCCGATCCGGCGCGCCGCGCGACGGGCTGCGTCCTCGGTCTGCACGAGTTCCTGGCGCGGCACCGGCAGGCCGAGCGTGCCCAGGATCTTGTTGGTCTCTTCCTTGTCGCTGGCCAGCTCCACCGCGATGTGCGAGGTGCGGCCGGTGATCGTTGCCTGGATGCGCTGCTGGTACTTGCCATGGCCCAGTTGCACCAGCGACTGCTGGTTCAGGCGCATCCACGGGATGTCGCGCTGCTCGGCGGCCTGCACCAGGGAGTGCGTGGACGGTCCCAGCGCGCGCCGTTGCGCATAGCGGATGAATTCGTCGCGCGCGGTCGGCCAATCCCAGTCTTCCGGCAGCAGGCCCGGTGTCCGCAGGGCGGCGGGCAGCAGGGAGTCGAGCAGGCGCATGCCCAGTTCCCCGGCGGCGATGCCCTCGTCCTTCTGCGCGTACTCGTACACCACCGAGTACACGCCGGGCTTGCCCGCGCCGCGGGTCTTGCCGAAGGTGACGTCCTCGCCCGCGACGTTCTGCAGTTCGATCGCCACGTGTTCCAGCACATGGCCGAGCCAGGTGCCCTCGCCCTCGCGCAGGCGGCGCAGGAAGCCGCCCGGTTCGCGGTAGGAACAGCCGTGCTCGGCCAGGCCAGGCAGAGCCTGCACCAGTCCGGAGATGAATTCCTCGCCGATGCGTGCCGAGGGCCACTGCTCCAGTTCGCCGAGGTCCAGTTCCAATCGAATGACCGGGAAATGCGCGTAAAGCGACGGGCCGACGTACACGGAACGGTCCAGGATGCGCATCGGCAAGCTCCTCGTTGGTCTGGGTCTGCGGCTCAGCTGGCGGCGGTGGCGCGCGCCAGCGTGCCCGGGCTGGCGGTGCGCGTATGGAGGTCGAACCGCGCCCCTGCGACCAGCAAGTGCAGCCGCACCCCGAGCATACACACCGGCTGCCCCTCGGCCACCTGGTCCATCGAGCTGAATTCGATCCCGCTCGCATCCACCAGCGTCACGCCGCCCGAGCCTTCGACCTCGATGACGTTGTACGGACTGATGAAGGCCGCGGTGTCCTCGTCCAGGCCGATGCCGGCCGCGAAGGGGTTGTAGGCCAACGCGGTCAACAGCCGCCCGAGGCGGTCGCGCTGGCGGAAATGCTGGTCGATCACCACGCGGTTGGTCAGGCCCAGGCCGGGCGCCAGGCGCACGCTGCCGGCGACCGGCGTGCCGCCCTCTTCGCCGAACGCGATCATGTGCTCGCTGATGAAGCTCGCGCCCGCGCTGGTGCCGGCCACGTGCACGCCGTCGGCATTGCGGGCGCGCACGATCCGCGCCACCGGCGTGCCGCCCAGGATGGTGGACAGGCTGAGCTGGTTGCCGCCGGTGAAGAAGATGCCCGTGGCCCGGCCCAGGCGCTCGAGCTTGCCGGCGTCATCGCATTCGGCGCGGCTGTCGAAGTCGAGCACCGCCACGCTGCCGGCGCCAAGCGCACGGAAGATGGCTTCGTAGCGCGCGCCGGTGTCGTCGAGCCGGCTGGCGGTCGGCAGCACGGCGATATCCGCGCCGGCGCCACCGCACAGTTCCACGAAGCGGCGCAGGATCTGCGGATTGTGGTCCTTGTCCTCGCCGCCGCCGATCGGCACGATCCAGCCGCGGGTGGCGCCCTCAGGCACCTGGCTTGGGCACATCAGGGCCCGCCGATGTAATCGGCCTTGCCGAGCTCCACGCCGTTGTGGCGCAGGATCGCGTAGGCGGTGACGGCGTGGAAGTTGAGGTTCGGGATGGCGAAGCCGAGCAGGTAGTCGACGCCCTTGAACTCGAGCGTGCGGTCCGGGCCGGCGGGGATCTTGAGGTCGCGATCCTCGGCGCCGTCGAACGCCGACTCCGGCACGGACTTGACGAACTCCAGTGTCTTGGCGAGCCGCGCCTTGAGTTCGGCGAAGGTCGTCTCGGTGTCCTCGTGGCGCGGGTTCTCCATGCCGGACAGGCGGGCCATCGGACCCTTGCAGAAATCGGAGGCGATCTGCACCTGGCGGAGCAGCGGGAACATGTCCGGATACAGGCGCGACTGCAGCAGCACGGCGGGGTCGATCTTGCGCGCCTCGGCCGAGGCCGCGGCCTTGTCCAGGATGGCGTCGAGGTTCCTGAGCGCGCGGGTGGCGGTGGTGTAGGCGGTGCGGTACATGCTGATCTGCATGGGGATCTCCGGAATGGGGGTGTGGCTGAGCCGACAATTGTACGCGGGCCCAGGCGTACCTCGGCGAGGCAGGATCGGACGGACGCCCCGGAATTTGCGATAATTGGCGTTGAAGGCCCCGTAGCTCAGCTGGATAGAGCGGCTTCCTCCTAAGAAGCAGGTCGTGCGTTCGAATCGCGCCGGGGTCGCCATTTTTCCATCCGGTGTCGCCAACTTTCCCCTGGAACCCCCAATGACCCATCCCGTCATCACCTCGCTCGGCCTGGGCGACAACGAATCCGGCGCCTACCTGGGCCACGGCCAGTGGTCTGCCAGCTCCGACGCGGGCGTGATCGAGCCGATCAATCCCAGCACCGGCGAGGTGCTTGCCCGCGTGCATGCCTCCAGCGAGGCAGACTACGAAACGATCATTGCCAACGCCGAGGCGGCCTTCCTGGTCTGGCGCACCACCCCGGCACCGCGCCGCGGCGAGGCCATCCGCCTGTGCGTCGACGCCCTGCGCAGGCACAAGGACGCGCTCGGCTCCCTGGTCGCCCTGGAGATGGGCAAGATCAAGCCCGAGGGCGACGGCGAAGTGCAGGAAATGATCGACATCGGCGACTTCGCCGTCGGCCTGTCGCGCCAGTTGTACGGCCTGACCATGCACAGCGAGCGCCCCGGCCACCGCATGTACGAGCAGTACCACCCGCTCGGCCTGGTCGGCGTGATCAGCGCATTCAACTTCCCGGTCGCGGTCTGGGCCTGGAACGCCTTCCTGGCGGCCGTGTGCGGCGACATCACCATCTGGAAGCCTTCGCCCAAGACCCCGCTGTCGGCGATCGCATCCGTCCGCATCTGCAACGAGGCGCTGCGCGCCGGCGGCTTCCCGGACATCTTCTTCCTGTTCAACGACGGCGGCACCGAGTTGGCGCAGCGCTTCGTGGACGACCGCCGCATCCCGCTGGTCAGCTTCACCGGCTCGACCCATGTCGGCCGGCTGGTCGGCGAACGCGTGGCCCAGCGACTCGGCCGCTCCTTGCTCGAGCTCGGCGGCAACAACTGCATCATCGTGGACGAAACCGCCGACCTGAAGCTGGCCGTGCCGGCGATCGTGTTCGGCGCCGTCGGCACCGCCGGCCAGCGCTGCACCACCACGCGCCGCGTGCTGATCCACGAATCGATCTTCGACTCCCTGCTCGACACCCTGGTGAAGGCCTACAGGCAGGTCGAGAAGAAGATCGGCGACCCGACCCAGGCCACGACCCTGATGGGTCCGCTGAACAGCCAGGCCGCGGTCCAGCAGTTCCTGGCCGCCGTCGCCAAGGCCCGCGCCTCGGGCGGCACCGTGGCCACCGGCGGCACGGCGATCGAAGGTCGCGGCAATTTCGTCCTGCCGACCATCGTCACCGGACTGTCCAACGATGACGAGGTGGTGCAGGCCGAGACCTTCGCGCCGATCCTGTACGCCATGCCGTTCAAGAGCCTCGACGAAGCGATCGCCATGCAGAACGCCGTGCCCCAGGGCCTGTCGTCCTCGATCTTCACCGGCAAGCTGCGCGCGGCCGAACAGTTCCTCGGCGCGGCGGGTTCGGACTGCGGCATCGCCAACGTCAATATCGGTACCTCCGGCGCCGAGATCGGTGGCGCCTTCGGCGGCGAGAAGGAAACCGGCGGTGGCCGCGAATCGGGCTCCGATGCGTGGAAGGTCTACATGCGCAGGCAAACCAACACGATCAACCATTCCGACGCGTTGCCGCTGGCCCAGGGCATCAAGTTCGACTTCTAGACCGGCCACCCACCAAGCCCGCCCCGGATGTATTCCCTCGCCAGGCAGTTCCTGTTCCGGCTCGATGCCGAACAGGCGCATGGCATCGGCCTGCAGGCCATCGCCGCCGCCTATCGCAGCGGCATGAACCCGCTGCTGGCGCGCAAGCCGGCGCCGCTCAAGACCCGCGCCTTCGGCATCGAATTCCCCAACCCGGTCGGCTGTGCCGCCGGGCTGGACAAGAATGGCGCCTACGTGGACGCCCTGCTCGGCCTGGGCTTCGGTTTCGTCGAAATCGGCACCACCACGCCGCGGCCGCAGGCAGGCAACCCGAAGCCGCGGATGTTCCGCATCCCGGAGCAGCAGGCGGTCATCAACCGGCTGGGCTTCAACAACGACGGGGTGGACGCGCTGGTGCGCAATGTCGAGAAGGCGCGCCGCAACGGCATCCTGGGCATCAACATCGGCAAGAACCGCGATACGCCCAACGCGCGCGCCGCGGAGGACTACATCCACTGCATGGAGCGCGTCTACGCCCTGGCCGACTACATCACCGTCAACATCTCCTCGCCCAACACCACGGGCCTGCGCGACCTGCAGGAGGAGGAGACCCTGCGCCGCTTCATCGGCGAGCTGCGCGAGGTCCAGGAGGAACTCGGCGGCGTGCACGGCCATCGCGTGCCCATGTTGTTGAAAGTCTCCCCCGACCTGAGCGACGAGGAACTCGACGGCATGGCGACGGTGCTCAACGCCGCGCGCATGGACGGCGTGATCGTGTCCAACACCACGGTGGACCATTCCGAACTCGGTGGCCATCCATTGGCGGACGAGGCGGGCGGCCTGTCCGGCAAGCCGCTGTACGCGCGTTCCACGGCGGTGCTGCGCAAGCTGCGCCTGCGCCTGGACGATGCCATCCCGATCATCGGCGTGGGCGGCATCCTCACCGGCGCCGATGCGGCCGGCAAGGTCTCGGCCGGGGCCGCACTGGTGCAGTTCTATACCGGCCTGGTGTACAGGGGCCCGGACCTCATCGGCGAGTGCGTCACCTCGCTGCGCCGCCGGCGCGAGGGCGTCGCTTGAAGCCCGGCGCATGAGCGGCGGTTACCAGCTGGCCGAGGATGTCTCGCTCGCCGGGCGCAATACCTTCCGCGTGCCGGCCCGCGCCGAGATGCTCGCCGACGTCACCCGCGCGGAGGCGCTGGCCGAACTGTTCGAGTACGCCATGCTGCGCAACGGGCCGACCCTCGTGCTCGGCGAGGGCAGCAACCTGCTGCTGGTCGGCGACGTTGTGCCGGGCGTGGTCGTTTGCATGACTGGCGCGGCGGTGACCATCGTCGAGGACGATGGCGGCCACGCCCTGGTGCGGGCCGAGGCTGGCCTGGCCTGGAACGACCTGGTCGGCTGGACGCTCGGGCGCGGCCTGGTCGGCTTCGAGAACATGGCCCTCATCCCGGGCACCGTCGGTGCCTGCCCGATCCAGAACATCGGCGCCTACGGCGTCGAAGTCGGCGAGTTCATCGAGACCGTCGAGGCCTTCGACCGCGATGCGGGGCGCCTGCGCCGCATTGCGCGCAGCGACTGCGCATTCGCTTACCGCGACAGCCTGTTCAAGGCCGACCTGGCGCGCTGGGTGATCACCGCCGTCGAATTCCGCTTGCCGCGCCAGCGCGAGTTGCGCCTGGACTATGCCGGCGTGCGCGAAGAACTGGCCGCGATGGGCGCGGACAGCCCGCGTGCGACCCAGGTGGCCGAAGCGATCAGCCGCATCCGCACGCGCAAGCTGCCCAATCCCGCCCTGCTCGGCAATGCCGGAAGCTTCTTCAAGAATCCGGTCCTGCCACTGGCGCAGGCCGAAGCCCTGCACGCGGCGCATCCGGGGCTGCCGGTCTTCGGGGCGTCCGGCGCAACGGCAAAATTGTCTGCCGCCTGGCTGATCGAAGCCGCGGGCTGGAAGGGCCATCGCGAAGGCGATGCGGGCATCGCTGCGCAACACGCGCTGGTGCTGGTCAACCACGGCCATGCGACGGGGCGGCAGTTGCTCGACCTCGCGCGCCGCGTCGCCGGCGACGTGCACGTGAAATTCGGCGTGGCCCTGGAACCCGAACCTCGCCTGGTCGGCGCGACCTGGGACGGCGCGTGAGCGCAGCCGCCCGGCACGGCCATCACGCGCGTCGCGACAACGTCCCGCGCGCCGTGGGTTTCATGGTGGCCAGCACGGTCCTGTTCGGCACCATGGCGGTGTGCATCCGCCTGGCTTCGAAGCAGTTGCATCCGTTCGAGATCGCCTTCTTCCGCAACCTGTTCGGCTTCGTGTTCACCCTGCCCTTGCTGGTCCGCCATGGCTGGGGCCTGCTGCACACCAACAAGCTGCCGCTGTACCTGGTGCGCTCGGCGATCGGGATCGTGGGCATGCTCGCCGGCTTCTGGGCGATCGTGCACCTGCCGCTGGCCCAGGCGGTGGCGCTGTCCTACTCGACGCCGATCTTCGTCACCATCGGCGCGGTGTTCGTGCTCGGCGAAGTGGTGCGCGCGCGGCGCTGGACCGCGGTCATTGTCGGATTCCTCGGCGTCATCGTGCTGATGCATCCGGGCGCGGACAATTTCCACATGGCCAGCCTGGTCGCGGTGCTGGCGGCGGTGATGAGCGCCAGCGTGGCGATCAGCATCAAGTTCCTTTCGCGCACCGAACCGGCCGATGCCATCGTCATCTACACCACCATGCTCTGGGTGCCGATGTCACTGGTGCCGGCGCTGTTCCACTGGACCGCGCCCACCGGCTGGACCTGGCTGTGGATCATCCTGGCGGGCGGCCTGGGCACCACCGCGCACATGTGCTGGACGCGTGCGCTCGCGCTGGCCGACGCCTCGCTGCTGACGCCGATCAGCTTCCTGCAGGTGCTGGTGGTCGGTGCGGCAGGCTGGCTGCTGTTCGACGAACGCATCGATCGCTGGACGGCGGTCGGCGCGGCGATCATCTTCGGTTCGAACCTCTACATCGCCAGGCGCGAAGCGCGGCTGGCCCGGCGCGCGGTGACCGATCCCGAGATCAACCCGGAGACCGGCGGCGCGCGCTAGGCCGAAGGCCTGGGTATGGCCGCAGTTTTTGCCGCAGGCTTCTTTTTCTTTTTCGGCCGGTTCACTGGCTTGACCGGAGCTTTCGCCGAGGACCCGATCTTCTCGCGCGGATGGCCCGAGAGCAGGACCATTTCCGTCGTGTGGCGATCAGCCACCGGCCCGAACTGTTCGCGGCTGCCGACCAGGGCCAGCGCCAGGGCTGTCTCGCCGGCCTTCGTCTTGCGCTCCTGGTCGGCCCCGTGCGCCAGCAGGTAATCCACCACGTCGGCGTGGCGCTGGCTTGCCGCGTAGTGCAGCGGGGTCCATCCGGCGTTGTCGCTGCGCTCGACCTCGGCGCCGGCGTGCACCAGGGTGGAGACAGCGGCCAGGCAGCCGCCGCGCGCCGCCAGGGACAGGGGCGTGCGTCCATCGGCGTCGGGCGCGTCGAGATGCGCCTTGCCCATTCCCGCCACCTGCGCGGCGTGCAGGAGCACCACGTCGCAGGCCCCGGCATCGCGATGCAGGACGGTCGAATCCGCGGAGCTTGGCGAAGGCAAGGCCGCATGCGACTGGCAACCGGGAAGCGCCAGGCCAAGCAGGCCGAGGGCGAACAGCAAGGGCGCGGAAACGGCGTGCGCACAAGCGCCAGGGTTGGGCTTCATGCGTCCTCGCGGGCGTAACGGCGCGCCACGTAGTCGTCGATCATGGCCACGAATTCACCGGCGATGTCGTCGCCCCGCAGGGTCGCTGCCTTTTCCCCATCCACGAACACCGGCGCCACGGGCGCCTCGCCCGTGCCTGGCAGGGAGATGCCGATGTTGGCGTGTCGCGATTCGCCCGGGCCGTTCACCACGCAGCCCATCACGGCCAGGGTGAGGTTCTCGGCGCCGGGGTGGCTGATCTTCCATAGCGGCATGCGCTCGCGCACATGCTCCTGCACGCGCTGCGCCAGCACCTGGAAGAATTCCGACGTGGTGCGCCCGCAGCCCGGGCAGGCGGTCACCAGCGGCACGAAGGCGCGCAGGCCCATGGTCTGCAGCAGCTCCTGCGCGACGATCACTTCCTGGGTCCGGCTGGCGCCCGGCTCGGGCGTGAGCGAGATGCGGATGGTGTCACCGATGCCTTCCTGCAGCAGCACGGCCAGTGCCGCGGTCGATGCAACGATCCCCTTGCTGCCCATGCCGGCCTCGGTCAGGCCCAGGTGCAGGGGGAAGGCGCAGCGCGCCGCCAGGTCGCGGTACACCGCGATCAGTTCCTGCACGCCGCTGACCTTGGCCGACAGGATGATCCGGTCGCGGCCCAGGCCCAGTTCGACCGCGCGTTCGGCCGAATCCAGCGCCGATCGCACCAGGGCCTCGCGCAGCACGCGCCCAGCGTCCCAGGGCTCGGCGCGCAGGTGGTTCTCGTCCATCAGGCGCGCGGCGAGCGCCTGGTCCAGCGAGCCCCAGTTGACGCCGATGCGCACCGGCTTGTCGTATTTCACCGCGGTGTCGATGATCGCCGCGAACTGGTTGTCGCGCTTGCGCCCGAAGCCGACATTGCCCGGGTTGATCCGGTACTTGGCCAGCGCCTGCGCGCAGGCCGGTTCGTCGGCCAGCAACTGGTGCCCGTTGTAGTGGAAGTCGCCGATGATGGGCACCGCGATGCCCATCATGGCCAGGCGCTCGACGATGCGCGGCACGGCAGCGGCGGACTCGGGATTGTTCACCGTCACCCGGACCATTTCCGATCCGGCGCGCCAGAGTTCGGCAACCTGTTTCGTCGTAGCCGCGACATCGGCGGTGTCGGTGTTGGTCATCGACTGGACCACGACCGGGGCGCCGCCACCGACAAGCACCGCGCCGATCCGCACCGCCAGGCTGTCGCGACGCGCCTGCACCGCGGCAACCGTCATCGCGTCGCGGCCATGGCCGCGTCCACCAGGTCCCTGCGCAGGGGACGAAGCAGGGCGTAGTCGCCGGCATTGAGCAGCACGTCCACGCCCGCGAGGATTTCCTCCACGCCGGGCGTGCCCTCGAGGTCGCAGGCCGATTCGTCGCGCACCACCTCGATCCGGGTGGCGCCGCAATCCAGGGTGTTGGGCGCGAGGAAGTTCATGTCGCCGTCGGCTTCCATCGCATCCATCTGCAGCGCGCGCAGGGGCTCGCTGCCGTCGTCCAGGCGCAAGCCCACGGCCAGGGCGCGGCGTGCCAGCAATTCGATGCCGGCGCTCAGCCCCCCGTCGTTCTCGTAGCGCAGCCAGCGGATCACCCCGAGCATCCATTCCGGCAACTCGTCGCCGTCGGACAGGGTCAAGCCAACCAACTCACCCACGCGTGCACGGATCTGGTCGGCATGGGCCCAGCCCAGGCGGTAGCCGCCCAGGCTCTGGTCGAGCACCTGGGCCTCGTGCACCGGCACCTTCGCACCGCCGCCACCAACCCAGTTGGCGCGGTCGGCCTGGTGCACGATGTGCTGGGTGGCGTGGCGCATGAAGGCGTCGAAATCGCGCTGGCCGGCGAGGTGGTAGTGCAGCGCGCTGAGGCCGAACACGCTGCGCATGCCGTGTCCGCCGGGCAGGCGCCGGTGCGTGCGCGCCGCCGACAGGCCGAAGCTGCGCTGCAGGCGATGCAGCATTTCCACGCTGACGCGCACGCCGTTGCCGCGCGCGGGCATCAGCAAGGACATGCCGTCGCGGGCGCGATCGAGCGCCGCCTCCACTTCCGCAACGAAGGCGGACATCTCCAGCCAGCGCGTGGCCGAGTCGCCGACCACGCCGGGTCCCGGGCCGCGGTCGGCGTCCTCGGGCACGACCGGTGCGTTGGCCTGCGGCGGTTTCGTCGCAAGGGCGCAGCGGCCGGCGAAATCGGCGCTGCTCTGCCACAGCTGGTCCTGCTCGGCCTGGCTGAATGCCAGCGGATGGGTGATGGCCATCAGCAGGACCTGGAGGTAGAGCGCGCGCACCTCGACCGGGGCGCCGGCGATGGCATCGTCGACGCTGCGGGTGTCCAGCTTGCACTCCACCGCAAAGCCATGGACCCGGTGCAGTCCCTGCCAGGTCCCGGCGGTCGGCGAACGGTAGACGCGCCAGGCCAGCGCGATGGCCTGCGTGTAATGCCAGGCCGCGCGGGCCAGCGCGGTGGCGACACTGCCGCCGCGGAGCATGGGCACGCTGCCCGACGGGGCGCAATATTCCACCGCTGCCTTGCGATATCCCTGGGCCAGGGCGATGTGGAAGGCCTCGACCTGCCGCGCAGCCGCCGACTTCACCGGCGCCAGCGGCAGGGAGCTGCCCGCGTACTCGCGCTTGAGCAGGCCGATGGATTCGCCGATCGCCACCCGCAGCTCCTCGAGCACGGCGACGCGGGTGGCGCCGTCCAGGCGCTGCCCGGCCAGGCTGTCCAGGGCCTGCGCCAGGCTCTGCTGGGTCGCCAGGGCGTTGGCGCGGGGAAGCACCGCGATCCAGGCGCGTGTGCGCCTGGCGTCGGCAGGAAAGCTCGACGTGGACAAGCCGAGCGAACCCGGAATGCCTTCGCTGAGCAGCCGATAGCCCTGACTCATCCGCTCGCCTCCAGATTCGTGATGCGCGGGCGAATTCTACGCACCCGGCGCGCCAAGGGCCATGTCGGCGGACCGCGCAACGGCCTAGGTAGAACTACGAATGGCGCGGATTGCCCCGGTGCCTAAGATGAACCACGCAGGCCGATCCCCTTTCCGGCCCCCATGAGCCCCCATGTCGCGCGCCCGCTCCCCCGTCCGTGGCTTCACGCTGATCGAACTGTCGGTCGTTCTGAGCGTGATGTTCACCTTCCTGCTGATGGCGATCCCCAGCTTCGCCGGCCTGCGCCAGCGCGCCGCGCTGCGCGGCGCGGCGGACGCCACGCTGTCGTTCTGGAACGAGGCACGGTTCGAAGCGGTCAAGCGCAACCAGCTGGTCAAGGTCGGCGTCCGCACCAGCCCCGATGGATCGTTTTGCCTGGGCGCCGCCACCACCACGGACGAGGCCGATGCCACGCCCTGCGACTGCACCGCCGCCGCGCCGGCCAGCAATGCCTGCGACATCGCGCGCTACCCGTCCAGCCAGGCCGAGTGGAACCGGGTCAGCCTGGCGGGCGTCAGCCTGGGCGGCACGACCAGCCTGGCCAGTCCCAAGCCGGTGGTGATCGACCCGAAGCGCACCATGCTCACCGACCCGGCCGACTCCGGCGCGATCAGCCTGTCTGCGCCCCCGGGCCAGTTCGCCTACAAGCTGAACGTGCGCGTGGACCGCCTCGGCCATGGCCTGCTCTGCCAGTCGCTCAACGACACCGCCCGCTTGCCCGACTACGGCAACCGCCGCTGCGCCGATTCATGAACAGCCGCCGCGTGCCCACGGCGTCGCCGCGTCGCAACCGTGGTTTCGGCCTGGTCGAGCTGATGGTGTCGATCGTGCCCGGCATGATCGTCTCCGGGGCGGCGGTGGCGTTCGTGCTCTCGAGCCTGACCAGCAATACCGAATTCGTGCGCACCGCGCGCCTGAACCAGGACCTGCGCGGCAACATGGACTACGTCACCCGCGAACTGCGCCGCGCGGGCTATGACGAGAACGCGATGCGCTACATCGCCCTGAGCGCCAGCAACAACGCCACCTCCCCTTTCGCCTCCATCCGCGTCGTCCGCGGCGCCGCCGACAACAGTTGCGTGGTCTATTCCTACGACACGCGCGCCGCCGCCGTGGGTGGCGTCGGCGGGCCCGGCAAGATCGACGTGGCGGCCGGCGAAGTGCGCGCGCTGAGGCGCATGACCCGCACCATCAATGGCCGCCTGGTCGGGGTGATGGAAGTCGGCCAGACCACCGCCGCGGCGCCCGCCCTGGACTGCGACGCCGCCGGTCCCGACTACTCCAGCTACCCGGCAATCTGCAACGACAGCACCGGCTGGTGCCCGCTCAGCGACCCGCTGCAGCTGGACATCACCCGCTTCCGCATCGTCGACACCTCGCTGTGGACGCCACCCACGGCGACCGCCAACGGATCGAAGGTCCGCGACCTGGACGTGGCGATGAGCGGCGTGCTGATCGGCGCCAACCAGGTGGCGCGGGACGTGCAGAGCAGCGTTCGCGTGCGCGCCGAGTGCCTGCGCCCGGTCGCGGCATCCAGCACCCCCGATACCACGGGCACGCTTTGTGATGCCGCCCCCGGTGCCTGAGGCGGGGAACCGCGTACGCTAGCCGCCAATGACGCGCCCCGTCCCCGCCGCCGGCTCACCAAGGACACAGCGTGGCATGGCCACCCTGCTGATCGCATTGGTCGTGCTCGCGATCCTGACCATCGTGGTGCTTTACTCCACGCACGTCGCCTTCTACGAGCAGCGCACCAGCACCAACGAGGACCGCGCGCGGCTGGTCGAGCAGGCCGCCGAGTACAGCATCAACCTGGCCGGCGAGTACCTGAAGGCCAACCGCGACTGGATCATCTCGCGCACCGCCGGCACGGCCGATACCGGCGGCTGGCTCGCCGCGAGCGCCACGACCGGCCGCAAGTGGGTGCTGTGCTCGACGGTGACGGGTTTCCCGAACATCCCGAACCTCAGCGATGGCACGCCGCATCCCTGCATGGCCGAGCGCGATGCCAGTCCCTCCGCGGACTTCCCGACCACGGTCGGGCTGTACGGCCGGCGCGGCCAGCTGTACTTCTACGGCCTCGATGGCAGCAATGGCGCCGCGCAAACCAACCTGCCCTACCAGTCGCTGATGCCGGACGCGGTCAAGCTGGAAACGCCGGGCGTCGGTGTCGGCGGTGCATCCGCCTTTCCGACCACCACGTTGGTGCGCGCCCTGTTGTGCCGCATCGACAACAGCCTGCCGACGCCGGCCTGTCGCGCCGATCCGGCCAAGGGCAACCGCATCGCGGTGACGATGATCGCCAGCGTGACCCTCGCCGGGGAAGCGTCCAGCGCCACAGTCAAGGAGACCTGGGCCACGCTGGGCGCGATCGATTCCAACTCCTCCGTGCCGCTGATGGCGGCCGGCCTGCTCAGCACCGGCGGCACCATCACCATCGTGCCCAATCCCAACGCCGGCGGCTATGGCCTTCCGGGTTCGCTCTGGTCGCCCAACGACGTGCAGGTGGAAAACAGCACGGGTGGCGGCGCAGCCAACATCTCTACCTGCTACATCCAGGATTTCATGAAGGGCGAGGCAACCCCGACCCTGGACCGCGCAAAGCTCATCTGCCCGACCAGCGGCAGTTCCCCGCCCTGCCACTGTCCGTCATCGAAGGCCGAGGACGAGAACTGGCTATCGGGTTCGGCCTCGGGCAACAAACGCGAGAACTACGATGTCCTCGACAGGGACAACGATGCGGGAGCGCCCGGTAGCCCCAGGCCGCCGGACATCACCTTCTTTCCCGGCGCCGGGCCGTCGGATCCGGGCAATCCCTCCAGTGCGCCGATCGCCCTGGACCGGCGGGTCGGCGACCCGCCGAACACGGCGCTATCGAACGCGTCCGCGGCGTCGGACGACTCGCTTTTCGAGTGGATCTTCGGCGTCAACTACGTGGTCGCCGACCATGATGCCAACGGCGTCACCCTGGCCAATTGCGGCACCGGCAGTCCTGCCACCCAGAACTGCGCCGACTTCGCCATGCGCAACGACCTGGGCGCAACCGTGATCGAGGGCGACTGCAGTTCCAGCCAGTTCGACGGCAGTTCCTTTGGCCTGTTCTACGTGACCGGCAACTGCACCATCGACGAGCCGGTGGTGGGCTCGAAGAATGCGCCGGTCATCATCGTGGTGTTCGGCCAGGCGACGCTGAAGAATTCGGTCCTGTTCGGCATGCTGTTCGTCCATTCCAACAACATTGCCATCGAGACGGCATCATCGGGCTACCGGTTCGACATGCAGGGCGCGACCGTGTTCGGCTCGGTCGTGGTCGAGGGCAACGTCTCGATGACCGGCAACTCGGTGAT
Organism: Gammaproteobacteria bacterium; assembly: GCA_025352045.1. Classification (GTDB taxonomy): domain Bacteria; phylum Pseudomonadota; class Gammaproteobacteria; order Xanthomonadales; family Xanthomonadaceae; genus Arenimonas. The sequence goes on from JANXUD010000054.1 coordinate 24,583, forward strand.
CGTGTACGACGACACCTCGCTCAACACCGACCCGTACAAGCTGCCGAGCAAGGCGCGCTTCGCCCGGGTCCCGGGCAGCTGGCTCGATCGCCAGACGGGCCTGTAGATGCACTCGCGCGCTTTCCGCCCTTCCGCCCGCCGGGTGCATGCCCGCCGGCATGCGGGCGGTTTCAGCCTGATGGAAGTGCTGGTGGCGGCGGCGGTACTGTCCATCGGGCTGCTGGCCCTGGCCAGCTTGCAGGTGTCGCTGGTGCGCACCTCGGCCGACTCGAAGGCCTATTCGGTGGCCCTGTCGCTGGCCAAGGACAAGATCGAGGAGTTGCGCAGCTTCAACGGGGTGCGCGGCGCGGTGTCCTACCAGAGCATCACCGACGGCACGGACGTGCCCGGCAACGTCGGCGGGGTCGAATACGCCCGCGCCTGGACGGTGACGCGCTACGCCTACAACAAGGATCCCGACGGCAATCCCGCCACCGCGGACCGCAAGTTCCTGCCGTTCGGCAGCGACACCGGTGATACACCCAATCCCTACAACGGCAACACCGGCACCGGCTGGGTGGACGACAACGAATTCAAGCGCATCGCGGTGCGGGTGACCTGGGTGGATGCCAGCGGAAGCACGCAGACGGTGGCACTCGAGGATGCCCTGGCGGCGCTGTCGCCCAGCGACGGGGCGCTGATCTCGCGCAGCGGGTCGGCGGTGATCCCGCGCACCGTCGAGGCGATCATCCGCGACCCGACCCTCACCAACGGCGTGTCCAATGGCGTGATCCCGCTAGCCCTGAGCAGCGACCCGGGCGTGAACGGATCCAGCACCGCCGCCACCAATCCCCAGCCCAAGCTGCTGGGTGCGGACTTCCGTGTCGCCGAAACGCGCTACAACATCCTTACCTATGGTGCCCTGCGCAGCAACGGCACGGCCGCGGCGCAATCCAAGATCGAGACCGTGGTGGTCGGTTGCACCTGCAGCTACGACAACGCCAACACCGCCGTCACCGGCTACCGCCCTGCCTACTGGAACGGCTACCGCTACGCGCCGCCGGGGCCCGCGCTCACCACGCAGCCGGCAGGCTGGACCCAGGCCGACAACGAGAGCGCGCAGTGCACCTCCTGCTGCCGCGACCACCATGACCAGGTCGGCGGCTTGGACGTGACCAATGACGGCCCGCGCTTCGACCCGCGGCGCACGGCCCACCAGCACTACCGCCATGACGCCAGCGGCGTGCTGGTCAGCGCCAACAACAGCAGCGTGTACGAGGAAAGCTGCAGGATGGTGCGGGTGGATGGCGTGTACCGGGTCGCCCCGGATGCCTTCACCGACCAGCTCAATCTGCTGGAGACGCGCAACGACGGCAGCGCCACGCCTTTCCTGCCCAGCATCCAGGCCACCAGCAACTACCAGGATTTCGCGCTCAAGCTGCTCGATGCCCGGGTGGTCAACAACGCCAATGCCACGACCTACAACATCTCCGTCACCGCCGCCACGATCACCAGCCTCGAGGACCCGAGCCCAGCCAGCTTCCCCAGCAAGTCCATCAACGTGCCGTCCTCGATCACCATCGATACCGGCCAGCAGAAGTGGCTGCACGCGCGCGGCCTGTATGTGGACTACATGGAACCGGAAGTAATCGCCGCCATCACCAATGCCAAGACCCTGTGCGCGATCGACAACGGCACGGGCGGCTGCGCCAACACCCTGGCGAAGAAGGAGGCGGCGATCCTGCCGCTGGTGCCCTTCACGTCGATCAACCTCACCGAGATCGCGGACTGGACGCCGGCCAAGCCGACCGACGCGGGCGGGCAGGACGTGCTGGTCTACAACAACCTGCTCAAGTGCACCGTGCCCGCCGCCGACGGCGGTCCGGCAGCGGGCTGTACCGCCGTCGTCAATGGCGTGACAACCACGATCGACCCGAATCGCCCGGTCCGCGGCCTGGTGCAGAAGATCAACGCCAGCGCGGGCGCGGGCAACCAACCGGCGGTCCTGGCCAGGGTGTACGCATCCAACTCGACCCTGGCCGCGCTCGGCCGGACCATCGATCCCGACGAGGGCAGCAGCCTGTCCGATGCGCAGAACTTCGTTATCGCCGGCGGCAGCGGCGGAGGCACCACGGCGTCCTACAAGGTCGCGCTCCTGGGTACGTACCCGCTGAGCAGCGGCGCCCGCCCGGTGGTGGACACCTCGCCGGCCTCCACCTACGTCTACCAGGCATCGACCCCGGTGTCCGGGTTCGTGCTGCCCAATCCGATCACCGTCACGCCCAACCCGGTCTCCTTCGGCGTGCCGGTCGTGCTGCGCCTGAAGAGCTACAACTACGCGCTCACCACCTACGGCACGTCCGGCGCGATCACCTGCACCGGGCCATCAGGCAACAAGACGCTCACCTCGACCGACACCAATTCCAACAAACTGGTGGGCAAGCAGGCGACCTGCAAGAACTATGCGGTGTCCGCGGTCGACGTCAACAGCGTCGCGGTCGCCGGACCTTATCCGGTCGCGTCCAGCGGAACGCCGGGCACCCCAAACGGCTCGCTCACCGAGTACACCACCATCAATCTCCCGGCAATCAATGCCAACGACGTCGTCAACATCACGATGTCCAACGAGGCGGACTCCCTGCCCCCGGCCACCTGCACCTACACCGCCGGCGACTTGACCGGCTCGGGCGGCTGGAAGAACGCCGCCAATCCGACCGTGCTCCCAGGCGGTTGCCCGCCCTGAGCCCTGCGGGGTGACGCCCGCCTGCATGGGCAAGCCAGGGCGCGGCGCAGCTACACTGTGCCCATGCAAGCCGCCGTCGAACGCCCCGTCCTCAAGCCCTCGCAACTCAACGCGCTGGCGCGCGACCTGCTGGAGGGCCAGTTCGCACAGGTCTGGATCCAGGGCGAGATCAGCAACTTCTCGCGGCCCGCGTCCGGGCACCTGTATTTCACCCTGAAGGACGAGCGCGCCCAGGTGCGCTGCGCGCTGTTCCGGATGCAGGCCCAGCGACTTCGTTTCCTGCCGCGCGACGGCATGCAGGTGCTCGCGCGCGGCCGCCTCACGCTGTACGAAGCCCGCGGCGAGTACCAGCTGGTCCTCGAACACATGGAAGAGGCCGGCGAAGGCGCGCTGCGCGCGGCCTTCGAGGAACTCAAGCGCCGGCTCGCCGACGAAGGCCTGTTCGATGCCGCGCGCAAGCGTCCCCTGCCCCGCTTCGTGCGCCGCCTGGGCGTGATCACCTCGCCGCGCGGCGCGGCGGTGCGTGACGTGATCAGCGTGCTCGGCCGGCGCTTCCCGCTGCTCGAGGTGGAGGTGCTGCCGGTCGCCGTGCAGGGCCAGTCGTCGGCGGCCGAATTGCTGTCGATGCTGCAGCGCGCAGGCGCCAGCGGGCGCTACGACGTTCTGTTGCTGACCCGCGGCGGTGGTTCGCTCGAGGACCTGTGGTCGTTCAACGACGAGGCGCTGGCGCGGGCCATCGCCGGCTCGCCCGTCCCGGTGGTTTCCGCGGTGGGACATGAGGTCGATTTCTCGTTGTCGGATTTCGCCGCGGACTTGCGCGCGCCCACACCGTCCGCCGCCGCCGAGCTGCTGGTTCCCGACAGCGTCGCGCTGCAGTCCCAGTTGCGCCAGCTCGGCGCCCGACTCGAAGCCGCACGACTGCGCCAGCAGGCGGCGCGCGCGCAGCGCAGCGACCAGGCCTGGCTGCGCCTGCAGGGCCTGCGCCCGCAGATCCGCCTGCAGGCCGGCGGCCAGCGCCTGCAATTGCTGAGCGGCCGCCTGCGCAACGCGATCGCCGCGAGACTGTCGGCCGACCTGCATCGGCTGCGCGACCAGGCCGAGAGCCTGGCCCGCCGGCATCCCCGCGAACGCCTCGATGCCCAGCGACACCGCAGCCAACTGTTGTCGCAACGGCTCGACGCCGGCTGGCGTCGGCGGGCCGACCACGCGACCTCGCGCCTTCAGGCTGCAGGCGGCTTGCTGCACTCGCTAAGCCCGTTGGCGACCCTCGGCCGTGGCTACGCGATCCTGCGCGACGCACGCGACGGACGCGTCCTGCGCAGTTCCAGCCAGGTCGCCGTCGACGATCGCGTTGACGCCCTGTTGGCCGAAGGCAGCTTGCGCTTGCGGGTCGAGCGGCAAACCGGGTCCGAATAGCGGTCGCGATGTTCATGGGTGATGCAGTGCGGCGGTCGCGACCCTTGCGCGCCCGGCTCTGCCTTTGCGCCGGGCCTTCATCCACCCCGCCGGGATCCCGCGTCCAGGCTGGCACCGATTTAACCCCGGTGCCAGCCACCGCGCGTTCCACCTCCGTACCCACTGCGGAGAGACCGACATGCGCACCAACCGATTGACGCTTTCGATCCTCGTCGTGCTGCTTGGCGCCTGCCAGCAGCCGGGCGTCCATGACACCGCGCTCGGCGACGAGGCAACCGCAAAGGATACAGTCGCCGCCGCATCCGCGACTCCGGCCGACGCCGCATCCACGGCTGACGCCGGGGCTTCAGGGGCCGCAATCTGGTCGAGCAGGAACCGGGGCCCGCGGCGCAGGATGCCATCGCCAGTGTGCGCGAGTCCGCCGCGGCGACAGGCGCCATGGCCAAAGCGCAAGGTGGCGCACGCGCCGAGCGACGCCAGCGCAATGACGGCCCCGCTTTGAAGTCGGTGGCGCCGCCGTCCTCGCCACCGCCGCCGACAATGGCCTACGCCCCCGGTATCGTGGCCTCGCCGGTGGTCAGCCAGCTGGCTGCAGCAGCCGCCGCCCAGGCGGATACCGAACACTACGAATCCCACGCCGACAACCCCGTGCATCGCGTCGCCGAGCAGCCAGTGAGCACCTTCTCCATCGACGTGGACACCGGCAGCTACAGCAATGTCCGGCGCATGCTGCTTGCGGGCCAGCGACCCAGTCGCGACGCGGTGCGCGCGAAGAGATGATCAACTACTTCGACTACGGCTATCCGGCCCCGGCCGACCGCGCGCAACCGTTCCGGGTCAGTACGGCGCAGTCCCCGGCGCCCTGGAATGCGCGCCACCGCCTGGTGCAGGTCGGCATCCAGGGTTACCGCGTGCCGGCGGCGCAGGTGCCCGCGTCCAACCTGGTGTTCCTGATCGACACCTCAGGATCGATGCAGGACGAGGACAAGCTGCCCCTGCTCAAACGCAGCTTCGCCGAGCTGGTCGAGCACCTGCGACCGCAGGATCGCGTCAGCATCGTCGTGTACGCGGGCAGCGCGGGCATGGTGTTGCCGCCGACGCGGGGTGACCGCAAGGAGGAAATCCTCGATGCGCTTGGCCGGCTCGAGGCCGGTGGCTCGACCAATGGCGGCGCCGGCCTGGAACTGGCCTACGCCCTGGCCAGGCAGGCCTTCGTGCGCGGCGGCGTCAACCGCGTGCTGCTGGCGACCGACGGCGACTTCAACGTCGGCACCGTGGACCAGAAGGCGCTGGAAACAATGGTCGCCGACCAGCGCAAGAGCGGCGTGGCGCTGACCACGCTGGGCTTCGGGACCGGAAACTACAACGACGCGATGGCCGAGCGCCTGGCCGACGTCGGCGACGGCAACCACGCCTACATCGACTCGATCGCAGAGGCGCGCAAGGTGCTGGTCGAGGAAGCGGGCTCGACCCTGCTGACCATCGCCTCGGACGTGAAGGTGCAGGTCGAGTTCAACCCCGCGGTGGTGGCCGAGTACCGCCTGATCGGCTACGAAGATCGCGCCCTGCGCCGCGAGGACTTCGACAACGACCGGGTGGACGCGGGCGAGATCGGCGCGGGCCATGACGTCACCGCGCTGTACGAACTGACGCTGGTCGGCTCCGGCGGCGAGTCGGTCGCGCCGCTGCGCTACGGCCGCGCCGAGCATGTCCCAGCCGTGGCCGGGAGCGGCGCGCGCGGTTCCTGCGAGTTGGGCTGGCTCAAGCTGCGCTACAAGCTGCCGGGCTCGCAGCAGAGCAAGCTCGTCCAGCAGCCGTTGGGCTGTGACGGGGCAGAGCGCACGGCGAGCGCGGCACTGCGCTGGTCGGCGGCCGTCGCGGCCTTTGCCGATCTGCTGCGCGGCGGCGAGCACATGGGCTCCTTTGGCTGGAATGGGGTGCGGGCACTCGCGGCCAGTGCAAAAGGCGCCGATCCCTGGGGTCGGCGCGCCGAGTTCCTGGACCTGGTCGATCGCGCCAGCCGGCTGACCGGCGGGGACGGCCACCGTGGCGCCGGCGACGTTGCCATCAGCCGGTGACCTGCCCGGTCCACGCGCGCCGGCGCTTCGCCCGGCGCGCGGCATCCGTTACGCTCCGCCCATGCAGGCGGAGCCGACCGACGAAGAACTGATGCTGGCCTATGGGGCCGGCGACGGGGCGGCGTTCGAACTGCTGTATGCCCGGCACCGGGGCCCACTCTTCCGTTTCCTGGTGCACCAATTGCGCGACCACGCCAACGCCGAAGAGCTGTACCAGGACGTCTGGCAGCGGGTGATCGTGGCCCGCGCCCGCTACCAGCCGGACGCCCGGTTCAGCACCTGGCTGTTCCAGATCGCGCACAATCGGCTCACCGACCACTGGCGGGCGGCGAAACACCGCCCACCGCCGCCCGAGGATGCCACCGAGCGCGCGGAGCGCGAACCGGATCCCTCGACGCCCGAGCGCAGCCTGTCGGCCTTCGAGGAACGTCGGCGGCTGCAACTGGCGCTGGAGGAACTGCCCGGGGAGCAGCGCGAAGTGATCATGCTGCGCCTGGAGCAGGAACTGTCGCTCGAGGAAATCGGGCGCATCACCGGCGTGGGCCGCGAGACCGTGAAATCGCGCCTGCGCTATGCACTGGACAAATTGCGGCAACGACTGAAGCCATGAATCCCTCATCCGACATCGATCCGCTGGGTCCCGACGAGCGCGAGCTGGCGCGGATCCTGCGCGCCCTGCCCGCGGTCGAGCCGTCTGCCGCGCTGGACGCGAAGATCCTGCGCGCGGCGGCGGATGCATCCGCAAGCCGCGGCCGGCGCCGCAGCGGCTGGCTGGGTGCGGGCGGCGCGCTGTGGGGGATCGGCAGCGCCGCCGCGGCGGTGCTCGCGCTCGGCATCGGCTGGCAGGCGCTGTATGGAAACCACCATCCGACCGAAGCCGCGTCCAAGCCCGTGCCGGCGGAAGACGCGGCGGAGACCGATGGCGTCACGGTCGAGTTCAAGGACCACAGCTCGCTCGCGGACCAGGCGCGCAATGCGCCCGCGACGCCGCCACCGACATCCGCCGCCGCGCCGGCCCTCAAGCGCGCGGCGCCCGCCAGCCGCGACGCCGTTGCGCAGGCCCCGGCGGCAGCTGCCGCCGCGTCGGCCGCGGCGCCAGCGCCCGAGCCCTTCCCCGATGCCACGCTGGACGAGCATGTCGCGCGCCGCGCCGAGGCAACGGCGGCCGATACCGGCGCCGCTGGCAGCGCGCGCGATCGCCGCCAGGCGAATGCGCAGATCGCCAAGGCCCAGGCAGCGCGGCAGGACGGCGCGCTGGCGGGCAACGTGGCCGCACAGGCTGCTGCGGCGGAAGATCAGCTCAGCGCCGCGAAGGCCACCGGAGGAGCCGCGGCGATGGGCTCCGCCGCGCCCGCGCAACGCCAGGCCGAACCCGCGCCGCGACTGCGCCCCGCGACCTGGCTGGCCGAGGTGCGCACGCTGCGCGACCAGGGCAAGACCGCCGAGGCGCGCGCGCGCCTGGTTGAATTCCGCCGCCAGTACCCCCATTGGATCATTCCGACCGACCTGGCGCCCTTGCTTCGCGAATGAGCACACCCCCTTCCGGTCCCGGCCAGCGTCTTTTGTCCCTGCGCGGCCTCGCGCCGTTCCTCCGCCCCCATCGGCGCCTGCTGGTCGGATGGCTGCTGGCCCTCGCCGTGTCCTCGAGTGCTGCGCTGTTCTTCCCGTGGGCGTTCCGCCAGGTGATCGACAGCTTCAAGCATCCAAGCGAGGTGGATTACTGGTTCGGCCTGATGTTCACGGTAGCGCTGGTGATGGCGCTGGCGACGGCGGCGCGCTTCTATTGCGTGTCGCTGCTCGGCGAGCGGGTGATCGCCGACCTGCGCCGCAGCCTCTACTCGCACCTGCTCTCGCTCGACCAGCGCTTCTTCGAGCGCACCCGCAGCGGCGAACTGATCTCGCGCCTGTCGGCCGACGCCGAATTGCTCCGCAGCGTGGTCGGTTCGAGCATGTCGATCGCGCTGCGCAGCGGCATCACGGTGGTCGGCAGCGCGGTGATGCTGGCGATCACCAGTCCCCACCTGGCGGGGCTGACCCTGATCGGGATCCCCTTGATCGTCCTGCCGATCGCGCTGTCCGGGCGCCGCGTCCGCGGCGCCGCCCGAGCCAGCCAGGACCGCGTCGCCGATGCCAACGCGCGCGCGGGCGAGACCTTCAACGCAATCCACACGGTGCAGAGCTACGCGCGCGAGGGCTTCGAGCGGGAGCGCTTCGGCGATGCCGTCCTGCGCTCCCTGGGCGCGGCGCGCAAGCGGATCCGCATGCAGTCGCTGCTTACCGCAAGCGTCATCGTCCTGGTCTTCGGCGCGATCACCGCGGTGCTCTGGATAGGGGCGCACCAGGTCATCTCCGGTTCCATGACCGGTGGCACGCTCGCGCAGTTCGTCCTGTACGCGATGTTCGGCGCAGGCTCGGTCAGCGCGCTCACCGAGGTATGGAGCGAAGTCCAGCGCGCCAGCGGCGGCATGGGCCGGATCAACGAGTTGTTCGCCGAGGATTCGCACCTGGCGGTTCCCTCCCCGCCAGTCGCCCTGCCCTCGCCCCTGCACGGGGAGTTGGCGCTGGAGCAGGTGACCTTCCACTACCCGACGAGGCAGGACGCCGCCGCGCTGGTCGATTTCTCCCTGCGCGTGGCGCCCGGCGAGACGGTCGCCCTGGTCGGTCCCTCGGGCGCCGGCAAGAGCACGGTGTTCCAGCTGTTGCTGCGCTTCCACGACCCAGAGGTGGGACGCGTGCTTCTCGACGGCGTCGACATCCGCGATGTCGACCCGGTAGGCCTGCGCGAGCACATCGCCCTGGTGCCGCAGGATCCGGTGATCTTCGGCACCACCGCACGGGAAAACATCCGCTACGGCAAGCTCGATGCCACGCCGGAACAGATCGAGGCCGCCGCGCGCAGCGCCGAGGCGCACGAGTTCCTGGTCGCCCTGCCCCAGGGCTACGACAGCGAGCTGGGCGAGCATGGTGCCCGCCTGTCGGGCGGCCAGCAGCAGCGCCTCGCCATCGCCCGCGCCCTGTTGAAGAACGCGCCGATCCTGCTGCTCGACGAGGCAACGTCCGCGCTCGACGCACACAGCGAACGCGCGGTGCAGCAGGCGCTGGAGCGGCTGATGCAGGGCCGCACCACCCTGGTGATCGCCCATCGCCTCGCCACCGTGCTGAAGGCCGACCGCATCGTGGTGATGGACCACGGCCGCATCGTGGCCCACGGCACGCATGCCGAGCTGTTGGCGCAGAACGGCCTCTACGCCGAGCTCGCCCGCCTGCAATTCGACCACTGAACGTGCGCTCCCGGCGGCGCCACGCGCGTACCGCACCCGCGAGCGTCGCCCACAGGTCCACGTGCATGGCGCCCATGATGCCGAACCACGCAAGCTAGGTCGCCGACCAGCGCACGGCCGTGCCTCGCTCGAGCATGCGTGCATGCGTTTCCAGCAACCGCGCCACGCCGAGCGAGAGCACGACGGAAATCAGCAACATCACCTAGTCGAACAAAGCCACTGGCGTCGCCTCCCCGGGCCTGAGGCCGAAGCGTACGAATGGCGGGGCCGCGCCGCATCGATTCAGCCCGTGGTGGCGGCGCGCACCCGGCGGGTGATCGAGCAGGTCAGCTCGTAGCTGATCGTGCCTGCCGCGGCGGCGATTTCCTCCACGGGCAAGCCCGGACCCCAGAGTTCGATCTCGTCGCCGACGCGCGCATCCGGTGCGCTGCGCAGGTCCAGGGTCATCAGGTCCATCGAGACGCGGCCGATGAGGGGGACGCGCTTGCCGCCGAGCAGGACCGGCGTGCCTGCCGGCACGCTGCGCGGGTAGCCATCGCCGTAGCCGATCGCGGCGACGCCGACGTCCATGTCCTCGGGACACTGCCAGGTGGCGGAGTAGCCGACCCGTTCGCCTTTCGCCACGCGGTTGATCGCGATCAGCCGCGTCGACAGGCGCATCACCGGCCGCAGGCCGAAATCCGCTCCGACTTTTCCGTCCGAGACGGACAAACCGTACAAGGCCCCGCCTGCGCGCACCCAGTCCCGATGAGCCGCCGGCCATCCGAGGATGGCCGCGGAGTTCGACAGCGACGCCGCTCCGTCCAGGTGCGCCGTGGTGGCGCCGAACAGTCCAAGCTGCGCCGGCGTCTGCGCACCAGCGATGTCGTCGGAGCTGGCGAAATGGGTCATCAGCACGATGTCGGGCGCGACATTGGGCAAGGCGCGGAGGCGCGCGTGCACCGCTTCAGCCTGCGCGGGCGCAAAACCCAACCGGTGCATGCCGGTGTCGAACTTCAGCCAGACGCAAATCGGGGCGCCCGGCCCCGATCCGGCGTCGGCCTCGAGCAAGGCAAGCTGCGTGGCGTGGTGCACCACGGTGTCGACGTCGAGCTCGCGCAGGACATCCAGGTCGGCAGCTTCGTCGAAGCCCGACAGCAGCACGATGCGGTTGCGCAGGCCGATCGCGCGCAGCCGCTCGGCATCGGACAGCGCCGCCACGCCGAACGCCTCGGCGCCAGCCAGGGCGCGCGCAACGCGCTCGAGCCCATGCCCGTAGCCATCGGCCTTGACCACGGCCATGACTTTCGCACCCGGGGCGCGCAGTCGGACCTGCGCCAGGTTGTGGCGCAGGGCGTCGAGGTCGATGGTGACGGTGGCGGGACGGGCCATCCTTAGATTCTACTACCAGCCAAATGCGGAGCACCCCATTTGGCACAGGGATGTGCCAACGCGAAGCCGCGAAACGGCGGCGCGCGAGCGGGCGAAAACCACGTTTTTCGACCACGACCCGAAACCGGGGCAGGATGCCCGGTGATCCGCTATTCGAAACTACCGACGCTGTCCCGCGCGAGGTTGTCGAAGCGGGTGTACTCGCCAAAGAACTTCAGCTTGCACATGCCGGTCGGGCCGTTTCGCTGCTTGCCGATGATCACCTCGGCCAAGCCCTTGTCCTGCGATTCCTTGTTGTAGTACTCGTCGCGGTA
>JANXUD010000047.1 GCA_025352045.1 Gammaproteobacteria bacterium
CCGACGCGGGTTTTCCACGAGATGGACTTTCAATGAGATGGCTGGGGTCGCCACGACCGGCATCGAACCAACGCGGATGGACGGATGAGCAAGCGGGACTACTACGAAGTGCTGGGCGTCGCCAAGACCGCCGGCGAGGACGAGCTGAAGAAGGCGTATCGCCGCCTCGCGATGAAGCACCATCCCGATCGTAACAGCGCGGGCGACAAGGACGCCGAGGCCGCGTTCAAGGAGTGCAAGGAAGCGTACGAAGTCCTGAGCGATCCGGCCAAGCGCCGCGTCTACGACCAGCACGGCCATGCCGCCTTCGAGCATGGCATGGGCGGGGGCGGCGGCCAGCCCGGGTTCGGCGATGTCGGCGATATCTTCGGCGACATCTTCGGCGACATCTTTGGCGGCGGACGCCAGCGCGGCCCGCGCCGCGGCGCCGACCTGCGCTTCGTCGTTGAACTCGATCTCGAGGAAGCAGTGTTCGGGGTCGAGAAGCAGATCGAGATCCCCACCCTGGTCGCCTGCGAGGTATGCACCGGCAGCGGTTCCGAGGACGGCAAGGTCGAGACCTGCCGGACTTGTGCCGGCCGGGGCCAGGTGCGCATGCAGCGCGGCATCTTCTCGGTGCAGCAGCCCTGCCCGGCTTGCGCGGGCCGTGGCCAGACCATCGCCAAGCCGTGCAAGGCCTGCCGTGGCAATGGCCGCGTGCAGCGCGACAAGGTGCTGCAGGTGAAGATCCCGGCCGGCGTGGACAACGGCGATCGCATCCGCCTGGGCGGCGAGGGCGAGGCCGGCCCCGCCGGCGCGCCAGCGGGCGACCTGTTCGTCGAGGTGAACGTGCGCGAGCACGCGATCTTCCAGCGCGATGGCGACGACCTGTACTGCGAAGTGCCGATCCGCTTTTCCCAGGCCGCGCTCGGTGCCGAACTGGTCGTGCCGACGCTGGACGGCGAGGCGCTGATCAAGGTGCCGCATGAAACCCAGACGGGCAAGCTCTTCCGCCTGCGTGGGAAGGGCGTCAAGTCGGTGCGCAGCCATGGCCATGGCGACCTCCTGGCGCGCGTGGTCATCGAGACGCCGGTGCACCTGACCGTGCGCCAGCGCGAGTTGCTCAAGGAGTTCGAGTCCACCTTCGAAGGCGAGGAGGGCGCGCGGCATTCGCCGAAATCCAGCACGTTCCTCGACGGCGTGAAGAGTTTCTGGGACAGGATGACGTCCTGACCGCGCGCTGCGCGCGCTTGCGCGCGGCGTCGCGGGCCGCTAGCGTGGCGCCATGACCAACTCCCCGCTGCGATTGCTCGTGCACGGCGCCTCCGGGCGCATGGGCGGTGCGCTGCTGCGCCTGGTGACGGCGCTACCCGAGCTGCAGCTGGTCGCGGCCGTGTCCCGGGACGGAGTCGCGGGCGGCGCGGTCGGCCTGCCCGCGGCGCGCATGGACGAAGCGCCGGACTTCGATGTCGCCATCGACTTCAGCCTGCCGGAAGCCTTCCCCGGCGTGCTCGCGCTGTGCAGGTCGCGCGGCACCGCCTTGGTCTGCGGCACCACCGGATTGTCCGATGCGCAGCGCGATTCGCTCGATTCCGCGGCCGCGCACATCCCGGTGTTGTGGGCCTCCAACTTCAGCCTGGGCGTGGCGGTCATGGACATGCTGCTGCGACACGCCGCGCCGCTGCTGCCCCGCTGGACCGCGGCGATGGTCGAGACCCACCACGTGCACAAGAAGGACGCGCCCTCGGGCACCGCGATCACGCTCGCGCAGGCCTGGCAGGGCGCTGGCGGTACGGCGGCGGAAATCACCTCGGTCCGCGAAGGCGAAGTGGTCGGCGAGCATCGCCTGCGCCTGTCCGGCCCCGGCGAATGGCTCGAAGTGGCGCATGGCGCCGTGGACCGCGATATCTTCGCGCGCGGCGCGTTGGCGATGGCGGCGCGCCTGCAGGCGCAGCCGCCAGGGCGTTATGCAATCGCCGACCTGCTGGCGCTCAGTGCATGCCCGAGCCGCTGAAGGCGAAGATCCCGAAGCAGGCCGCCACCAGCAGCAGCACCAGCCCGATCATCGTCAGCAACGCCGCCAGCACGCCCTTGCCGGTGCGCGGCCCGTGCCTGTAGGCCCAGACGAACAGCGCGATCCACGCCGCGATGGGCAGCAGCCCGAACAGGGAGCCGAGCATGCCGAGGCCGTAGCTGCCGAATGTATGGGGGCAGTTCCGGCGGCTTGATGAAGCGCTCGCGCGCCATCCAATAGTACTCGGCGTTGTCCGCGACGAGCACGCGTTCCCGGCCATGCCGAGGGCACCACTTGTCCATGTACACCCGGTTGTCGCGGATGACCAGGCTCGCCTCGACGCGGCGCAGGTAGCCGGCCAGGAACAGGCGGAAAGCATCGCCCGGCTGCGTCATCTGCCGCCGACGCGGCCACAGCAGGCAGGTCCAGATGACGAGGAAGGCGATTTCGTAGAGCTGGGTTGGATGCCGCGGCAGGCCGTCGCCGAAATCCACGCCCCAGGGCAGGCTGGTGGGCAATCCGAAGGTGTGGTCGGCCAGGCCGGCGAGGAAGCAACCGACGCGGCCGATGGACATGCCGACGGCGAGCGGCAATACGAAGGCATCGCCCGTGGATCCGACGATTCCCAGCCGGCGCTTGGCGAACTCCACCGCCACCAGGCCGCCCAGCAGCCCACCGACGATGGACTTCCCCTGCAGCAGGTGGCGCAGGTCGGGGAAGGCGGCGAACGCGGTGTACGGGTCCTCCAGCCAGTACGCCAGCTTGGAGCCAAGCGCCGCCCCGAGGACCAGTGCCGCGACCAGCCACAGGTTGCTGTCCCCATCGGCCAGCGCCGGCAGGGCCAGCCGCCGCCGCTGCATCCAGAACAGCCGCGCACCGACCGCATAGGCCAGCGCCTCGAGCAGGGTGTGGGCAAGCAGGGGGTCGACGCGCATCAGCCGATTGTGCCAGCGGCGGCAGTTCCGGCGGTGCGCGTTTGTCCGTGACATCGCGCCCCGACCCCGCTAAAATTCCCGCTCGCCTGAACCCCTTTCTCGCACACGGACCCGGCCCTCGCCGCGGTTCGCGGATGGTCGCAACCCGTCCGAGGGCGTTCACCCCACCAAGGCGAAGCAATGACCCACAGCGCAATCCTGGCCCTCGAAGACGGCACCGTGTTCGAAGGCCTGTCCGTCGGCGCGCCGGGCCTGTCCGTCGGCGAAGTCGTGTTCAACACCGCCATCACCGGCTACCAGGAGATCCTCACCGATCCGTCCTATGCCCGGCAGCTGGTCACCCTCACCGCGCCCCATATCGGCAATACCGGCTGCACCTCCCAGGATGACGAGGCGGCCAGCGTGTTCGCCGCGGGCCTGATCGTGCGCGACGTGCCGCGCCGGCCGAGCAATTGGCGCAGCCAGGTCGCCTTGCCGGAGTGGCTGCAGGCGCGCGGCGTGGTCGCCATCGCCGACATCGACACGCGCAAGCTGACCCGCCTGCTGCGCGACCGCGGGTCCCAGAACGGCGCGCTGATGGCTGGCGACATCGATGCCGACAAGGCGATCGAGTGCGCGCGCAAGTTCCCCGGACTGAAGGGCATGGACCTGGCGAAGGAGGTCTGCACGCGCGAGGCCTACACCTGGACCGAAGGCTCGCTCGACCTGGACCGTTCCGCCTTCGCCCATGGCGATGGTCGGTTCCACGTGGTCGCCTACGACTACGGGGTCAAGCTCAACATCCTGCGCATGCTGGCCGACCGAGGGTGCCGCCTGACCGTCGTGCCCGCGCAGACCCCGGCGGACGCAGTCATGGCGCTCAAGCCCGATGGCGTTTTCCTCTCCAACGGTCCCGGCGATCCGGCGCCTTGCGACTATGCCATCGCGGCGATCCGCCGCTTCATCGCGCTGAAGGTGCCGACCTTCGGAATCTGCCTGGGCCACCAGCTGCTGGCCCTGGCCGCGGGCGCGACGACCTCGAAGATGAAGTTCGGCCACCATGGCGCCAACCACCCCGTGATCGACATCGACAGCGGCCGGGTGATGATCAGCAGCCAGAACCACGGCTTCATGGTGGACGAGGCATCGCTGCCCGCGAACGCGCGGGTGACCCATCGCTCGCTGTTCGACGGCAGCAACCAGGGCATCGCGCTCACCGACGCGCCGGCCTTCAGTTTCCAGGGCCACCCCGAAGCCAGCCCCGGGCCGCACGACGTGGCCAACCTGTTCGACCGCTTCATCGCCTCGATGGAGAGTGCCCTGAAGGAGGCCAGCTGACATGCCGCGCCGCACCGACCTGAAAACCATCCTCATCATCGGCGCCGGCCCGATCGTCATCGGACAGGCCTGCGAGTTCGACTACTCCGGCGCCCAGGCCTGCAAGGCCCTGCGCGAGGAGGGCTACCGCGTGGTGCTGGTGAACTCCAACCCGGCCACGATCATGACCGACCCGGACATGGCCGACGCGGTGTACATCGAGCCGATCAACGCCGCGACGGTGGAACGGATCATCGCCAAGGAGCGGCCCGACGCACTGCTGCCGACCATGGGCGGGCAGACGGCGCTGAACTGCGCGCTGGAACTCGCCGACGCCGGCACGCTGGACAAGTATGGCGTCGAGATGATCGGCGCTTCGCGCGAAGCCATCCGCATGGCCGAGGACCGCGAGCTGTTCCGCATCGCCATGGCCGAGATCGGCCTGGACTGCCCGAAGGCGGAGATCGCCCGCTCGCTCGAACAGGCGCTCGATATCCAGTCGCGTGTCGGCTATCCCACCATCATCCGCCCGAGCTTCACCCTGGGCGGCTCCGGTGGCGGCATCGCCTACAACCGCGAGGAGCTGATCGAGATCACCACCCGCGGCCTGGAGCTGTCGCCCACGGGCGAGGTGCTGATCGAGGAATCGGTGCTGGGCTGGAAGGAGTTCGAGATGGAGGTGGTCCGCGACACGGCGGACAACTGCATCATCGTCTGCTCGATCGAGAACTTCGACGCGATGGGCGTGCACACCGGCGATTCGATCACGGTCGCGCCGGCGCAGACGCTCACCGACAAGGAATACCAGCGCCTGCGCGATGCGTCCATCAAGGTGCTCCGGAAGATCGGCGTGGACACCGGCGGCTCGAACGTGCAGTTCGGCATCAATGCGCAGGATGGCCGGGTCGTGGTCATCGAAATGAACCCGCGGGTGTCGCGATCCTCCGCGCTCGCGTCCAAGGCCACCGGCTTCCCGATCGCCAAGGTAGCGGCGAAGCTGGCCGTGGGCTACACCCTGGATGAACTCCGCAACGAGATCACCGGCGGCCGCACGCCGGCCTCGTTCGAGCCGACGATCGATTACATCGTCACCAAGATCCCGCGCTTCGCGTTCGAGAAGTTCCCAGCCGCGGACAACCGCCTGACCACGCAGATGAAATCCGTGGGCGAGGTGATGGCCATGGGCCGCACCTTCCAGGAGTCCCTGCAGAAGGCCCTGCGCGGGCTGGAAATCGGCAAGGTCGGCCTCGATCCCACCGGCAACGCCGCACAGGGCGAGGACGGCCTGCTGAAGATCCGTCGCGACCTGCGCGAGCCCGGCGCCGAGCGCCTGTTCCAGGTCGCCGAGGCATTCCGCGCCGGCCTGAGCGTCGAGGACGTGCACGGACTGAGCTTCATCGACCCCTGGTTCCTGGACCAGATCGAAGAATTGGTGGACCTCGAGCGCGAGCTGGAGAAGGACGGCCTGTCGGCCCTGGATGCGCGCCGCCTGCGCGCACTCAAGCGCAAGGGCTTCAGCGACATCCGCATCGCCCAGCTGACCGGCACCGACGAGTCGGCGATCCGCGCGCTGCGCCGCGCCTTCGGCGTGCGCCCGGTGTACAAGCGGGTGGACAGTTGCGCCGCCGAGTTCGCCACCGACACCGCCTACCTGTATTCGACCTACGAGGACGAGTGCGAGGCCAATCCCTCCGACCGCAAGAAGATCATGGTGCTGGGCGGCGGGCCGAACCGGATCGGGCAGGGCATCGAGTTCGACTACTGCTGCGTGCATGCCGCGCTCGCCCTGCGCGAGGACGGCTATGAAACCATCATGGTCAACTGCAACCCGGAAACCGTGTCCACCGATTTCGACACCTCCGACCGCCTGTACTTCGAGCCGCTGACGCTGGAGGACGTGCTGGAGGTGATCGACCTCGAGAAGCCGGTCGGCGTGATCGTGCAGTACGGCGGCCAGACGCCGCTCAAGCTCGCCCGCGCGCTCGAAGCCGCCGGCGCGCCGATCATCGGCACCTCGCCGGATTCCATCGACCTGGCCGAGGACCGCGAGCGCTTCCAGAAACTGGTCGAGAAGCTGGGCCTGCTGCAGCCGCCCAACCGCACCGCACGCACCGCCGAGCAGGCGCTGGCCCATGCGTCGGCGATCGGCTATCCGCTGGTGGTGCGCCCGAGCTACGTGCTCGGCGGCCGCGCGATGGAAATCGTCTACAGCGACGAGGACCTGTCGCGTTACATCCGCGAGGCGGTACAGGTCAGCAACGACTCGCCCGTGCTGCTGGACCGCTTCCTCGACAACGCCGTGGAAGTGGACGTGGACGTGATCTGCGACATGGACGGCCAGGTGCTGATCGGCGGGATCATGGAGCACATCGAGGAGGCGGGCGTGCACTCCGGCGACTCCTCCTGTTCCCTGCCGCCGTACACGCTGGGCAAGGAGATCCAGGACAAGCTGCGCGAGCAGATGACCATGATGGCGCGCGAACTGAAGGTGGTCGGCCTGATGAACGCCCAGTTCGCGATCCAGGGCGAGACCATCTTCGTGCTGGAAGTGAACCCGCGCGCCTCGCGCACCGTGCCCTTCGTGTCCAAGGCGATCGGCGTGCCCCTGGCCAAGCTCGCCGCCCGCTGCATGGTCGGACGCTCGCTTGCCTCGCAGGGCGCGACCAGGGAGCTGATCCCGGGCTATTTCTCGGTCAAGGAAGCGATCTTCCCGTTTGCCAAGTTCCAGGGCGTGGATCCGATCCTCGGCCCCGAGATGCGTTCGACCGGCGAAGTGATGGGCGTGGGCCGCAGCTTCGAGGAGGCATTCAGCCGCGCCGAGGAGGCCGCCAACATCAAGGCCCCGCCACTGGGGAAGGTGTTCGTTTCCGTGCGCGACGGCGACAAGCCGCGCGTGCTGGACGTCGCCCGCCTGCTGCTGGAGCGCGGCTACTCGCTGGTTGCCACCAGCGGCACCGCGGCCTACCTGCTCGGCCAGGGCGTGCCCTGCGAACGGATCAACAAGGTGCTCGAGGGCCGGCCGCACATCGTCGACCTGATCAAGAACGGCGAAGTGACCTACATCGTCAACACCACCGAGGGCAAGGCGGCGATCGCCGACTCCTTCTCGATCCGTCGCGAAGCGCTGCAGCATCGGGTAACGTATTCCACCACCGTCCCGGGCGCCCGCGCCCTGATCCAGGCGATCGACAGCCGGAACCATCCGCGTGTCTGGTCGCTGCAGGAACTGCACAAGGAACTCCACGGATGATCGCACCGCTCACCACCGCCGGCGCCAGGCGGCTGCGCGAGGAACTCGAGCAGCTGAAGTCGGTGCAGCGGCCGGCGGTGATCCATGCCATCGCCGAAGCGCGCGCCCACGGCGACCTCAAGGAGAACGCCGAATACCACGCCGCGCGCGAGCAGCAGGGCTTCATCGAGGGGCGCATCCAGCAGCTGGAGTACGCGCTGTCGCACGCGCAGCTGATCGACGTGGCCACCTTGAACGCCGGCGACAAGGTGGTGTTCGGCGCCACCGTGGTGCTGGCCGAGGCCGGTTCCGGTGCCGAGGTCACCTACTCGATCGTCGGCGACCTGGAATCGGACATCAAGCAGCGGCTGATCGCGATCTCGTCGCCAATCGCGCGCGCCCTCATCGGCAAGCACGAGGGCGACACCATCACCATCGAGGCGCCCGGCGGCCAGCGCGAGTACGACATCATCTCGGTGCGCTACGGCGGCTGACGTGCGCGTCGACCTGGCGGCTTCGGCAACCGGGTTGCTGCTGCCCGAACGCAGGCGCCTGTCGGGGCAGCCGTCGCCGGGCCTTTCCCGCCTCATGGCCCGCGCGGAGCGTTTCGAATGCCTGCAAGGCGAGCAGGCGCAACTCCAGCGCTGGTTCCACCCCGATGGCGGCGCCTGGCCCGCGGCCGCGATCCAGCGGCAGGCCGAGGCGGGCGACGCCGGCGAGGGATACTGGCTGCGCGCGGACCCGGTGCATGTGCGCGCGGAAATGGCCGGCGCGCGACTGATTGCCTGGGACAGCCTGGGTCTGTCGGCTGCCGAGGCGGATGCCCTCATCGACGCCATCGCGCCGTCGTTCGGCGAAGAAGGCATCGACATCGGCCGAACCACGCCCGAATGCTGGTATCTGCGCCTGCCCCCCGGCATGGTCCTTCCGATGCGCACGACCGCGCCGGGCGATGCACTGGGCGAGGACCTGTTCACGCACCTGCCCGCCGGCGATGCCGCCGGGCGCTGGCGGCGCCTGCAAAGCGAGGCGCAGATCCTGCTGACGCAGCATCCGGTCAATTCGGCGCGCTGGTCGCGCGGCGAACCGACCGCGAACTCCGTCTGGTTCTGGGGCGAGGGCCGATACCCGGCATCGGTGCGTGCCTGGATCGAGCGCGGCTGCGTGGCCACCCGCGACCCGCAGCTGGCCGCACTGGCCCGCAGCGCGGGCCTGGGGGTCGTGGGCGAGGACGACGGCCAGGCCAACCTGGTGGACCTGCGGGCCGCCCGGCATTGGGACGTGCTGGAGCGCGCGCTCGTCGCCCGCGTTCCCGGCGCGATCGCCGACGGCCTGATGCTCGACTTCGAAGACGCGCCGCGGCTGCGATGCCGGCCGCCGCGCTGGTGGCACCGCTGGTCGCGGGTATAATCGGCGACCGCATCGCAGCACAAGCCAGGCCCATGGAACTCGCACTCGACCGCCTCCGCATCGCCGACCTCAGGAGCAGGCTTGACTCGCTCAGGGGGTATCTTTGACTTCGATGCCAAGGTAGAGCGGCTGGAGGAAGTCGGGCGCGAGCTCGAGAACCCCGCCATCTGGAACGATCCGGACCGGGCCCAGGCCCTGGGGCGCGAACGCGCCGGCCTGGAGAAAGTCGTCAACGGCATCCGCCAGAACAGCGACGGCCTCGGCGAGGCCCTCGAGCTGATGGACATGGCCGAAGCCGACAACGACGAGGAGACCGTGCGCGCCGTCCTCGCCGACGTCTCCGAAATCGCTGGCCGGGTCGAGAAGCTCGAGTTCCAGCGCATGTTCTCCGGTGAACTCGACGCGTCCAACTGCTTCGTCGACATCCAGGCCGGGGCCGGCGGCACCGAAGCGCAGGACTGGGCGGAAATGCTGCTGCGCATGTACCTGCGATTCTGCGAAAGCCGCAGCTGGAAGGCCGAACTGATGGAGGCCAGCGGCGGCGACGTCGCCGGCATCAAGAGCGCCACCTTCCGCGTCGAGGGCGACTACGCCTTCGGCTGGCTGAAGACCGAGATCGGCGTGCATCGCCTGGTGCGCAAGTCGCCGTTCGACTCCGACAATCGCCGGCACACCAGCTTCACGTCGGTCTTCGTCAGCCCCGAGGTGGACGACGACATAGAGATCGACATCAACCCGGCCGACCTGCGCACCGACGTCTACCGCAGTTCCGGCGCCGGCGGCCAGCACGTCAACAAGACCGAGTCGGCGGTGCGCATCACGCACATCCCGACCAATACCGTGGTTGCCTGCCAGACCGGGCGCAGCCAGCACCAGAACCGCGACACCGCGATGAAGATGCTCAAGGCCAAGTTGTTCGAACTCGAGGTGCAGAAACGGAACGTTGAAAAATCCGCCCTGGAAGCCAGCAAGTCCGACATCGGCTGGGGCAGCCAGATCCGCAACTACGTGCTCGACCAGAGTCGCATCAAGGACCTGAGGACGGGCGTGGAGCGCACCGATACGCAGAAGGTGCTCGACGGCGACATCGACGAGTTCCTGGAAGCCAGCCTCAAGTCCGGCCTTGCCGCCGGCGCCAAGCGCTCCGACGCCGCCTAGCGTGGGAGCGGCTTCAGCCGCGATACTCGCTACAG
>JANXUD010000069.1 GCA_025352045.1 Gammaproteobacteria bacterium
CTCAAGAAGGGCATGACCTTCCCCGTGGCCCTGCGCGCATTCTTGCGCCAGGATCCGGACGTGATCATGGTCGGCGAGATTCGCGACCTCGAGACTGCCGAGATCGCGATCAAGGCGGCACAGACAGGCCACATGGTGCTGTCCACCGTGCACACCAACGATGCGCCGCAGACCGTGGCCCGACTGATGAACATGGGGATTGCACCCTACAACATCACCAGCTCGGTCACCTTGGTGATCGCGCAGCGCCTGGCGCGCCGCCTGCACGACTGCAAACGCGAGCTGCAACTGCCGGAGTCGGCGCTCATCGCCGAAGGCTTTACGCACGAGGAAATCGCGGCAGGCGTCACGCTTTACGAGGCAGTGGGCTGCCCGGATTGCAATGACGGCTATAAGGGACGTCTGGGCATTTACCAGGTCATGCCGATGACCGAGGAAATCCAGAAGATCGTCCTGGAAGGTGGCAGCGCCATGAAGATCGCGGAGGCCGCCAAAGTGTCTGGCGTCCGCGACCTGCGCCAGTCCGCCCTGCTCAAGGCCAGGAACGGCGTCACAAGCCTGACCGAAATCAACCGCGTCACCAAGGACTAAGCCATGGCTACCACCCGAGCCGCCGCCACCAAGTCGACAATCCAGCAGCGCACCAACCCGTTCACGATGTTCGTATGGGAGGGGGTGGACAAGCGCGGCCAGAAGATGAAGGGCACGACGCAGTCCAGGAGCGCCAACCTGCTGCGCGCCGATTTGCGAAAGCAGGGCATCAACCCGACCATCGTCAAGGAAAAGAAGAAGCCCTTGTTCGGTTCGGCAGGCAAGCGCATCTCCGCGCTGGATATCGCAGTGTTTAGCCGCCAGATCGCCACCATGCTGCAGTCCGGCGTGCCGATGGTGCAGGCCTTCGAAATCCTGTCCGGGGGACAGAAAAACGAGCGCATGCGCGCGATGCTGGAAGACATCCGCAATTCTCTGTCGGGTGGCTCGACCTTGTACGAGTCCCTCGGCCGCCACCCGCTCCAGTTCGACGACTTGTATCGCAACCTCGTCCGCGCTGGCGAAGGCGCGGGCGTGCTTGATACCGTGCTGGACACGCTCGCAACTTACAAGGAACGGATCGAGGCCCTGAAGGGCAAGATCCGCAAGGCAATGTACTACCCGATCGGCATTTTTGCGGTGGCGATCCTGGTTTCATCGATTCTGCTAATTTGGGTGATTCCCCAGTTCGAGGAAGTGTTCTCGAATTTCGGCGCCGAGCTACCCGCATTCACCATGATGTACGTACACGCTTCCCGGTTTATGGTTGCATGGTGGTGGCTGGTGTTTGGCGTGGTCATTGGCTCGATCTTTGCGTACCTTGCCGTGCTGAAACGGTCGGCCAGGATGCGCGAGCTGGTGGATCGCGCCATGTTGCGGATTCCCGTGGTGGGCAACATCCTGCACCAGTCCGCCATCGCTCGCTTCTCGCGCACTCTGGCGCTGACCTTCAAGGCCGGCGTGCCCCTCGTCGAGGCCCTGGACATTTGCGCAGGCGCTACCGGCAGCATCTATTACGACAAGGCGATCAAGCGCATCAGCAATGACGTGGCCGTCGGCTACTCCCTCAACATGGCCATGACCCAGGTCGGTGTCTTCCCGCACATGGTCACCCAGATGACCGCCATCGGCGAGGAAGCCGGTGCGCTCGACACGATGCTGTTCAAGGTCGCCGAGTTCTACGAGCAGGAAGTCAACAATGCCGTCGATGCGCTGGCCAGCCTGCTGGAGCCCTTCATCATGGTGATCATCGGCGTGTTGGTCGGTGGCATGGTGATCGCAATGTACCTGCCGATCTTCAAGCTGGCGGCTACCATTTGAGCCCTGCACGCCGAAGGGGTTCCGCATAATCGACGCGTTCCTGCCCAACACCTTGCTTGCAAACCCCGGGGCGGCCATCACGGCCGCCTTGGTCTTTGGGCTGCTGGTCGGCAGCTTCCTCAATGTCGTGATCCTGCGCCTGCCCGCCCGTCTGGAATGGCAGTGGAAGCAGGATGCGCTTGAGTTGCTTGGCCAGACGGCCTACGAGCCGGCGCCTCCCGGGGTTGTGGTCGAGTCCTCGCATTGTCCCAAGTGCGGACACAAGCTCGCACCCTGGGAAAACCTGCCCCTGGTGAGTTTCCTGCTGCTGCGCGGCCGCTGTCGCGCTTGCAAGACGCCGATCAGCTGGCAGTACCCGCTCGTGGAGCTGATGACAGGCTTGCTGTTTGCCGCCTGCGTCTGGCGCTTTGGCGCCACCAATGAAGCCTTCATGGCGCTGGTCTTCACGGGCGTGTTGATCGCGGCCGCGGGCGTGGACCTCCGCACCACCTGGCTTCCGGACCAGCTCACCCTGCCCCTGCTCTGGATCGGCCTGCTTGTGAGCACGATCACGATGTACGTGGATCCGGTCTCGGCCATTTTCGGCGCAGCCGCGGGTTACCTGAGCCTGTGGCTGGTCTACCAGGGCTTCAAGCTCGCCACTGGCAAGGAAGGTATGGGCTTTGGCGACTTCAAGCTGCTGGCGGCGCTGGGCGCGTGGTGTGGCCTGAAAGCGATCCTCAGCATCCTGCTCATTTCCTCGCTGGTGGGCGCAATCATCGGCAGTATTTTCCTCCTGGTGCGCGGCAAGGACCGCTCGACGCAGCTGCCCTTCGGGCCTTACCTGGCGATCGCCGGGTGGATCGTGTTCGTGTCCCACGTGGACCTGCTCGACCTGTACGTGCGCTGGACCCTGCGGCACTGACATGGCGCGCTTCGTCGTTGCCGTTACCGGCGGCATCGCGTCCGGAAAAAGCCTGGTGGATCTTGCATTTGCCGAGTGGGGCGTCGACGTCGTGGATGCCGACCTACTCGCCCGCGAAATCGTGGCACCCGGTCAACCCGCCCTCGGAGAGATCGTCCAGCTGTTCGGGCCCGAAATGCTCGGCCCGGATGGGACGCTGGACCGTCCTCGACTGCGCCAGCGCATCTTCGTCGACCCGCAGGCACGCCGCCAACTGGAAGGCATTACCCACCCGCGCATCCGCAACCTGATGGCAGCGCGCTGCGCAGCGGCGCGCGGCCCCTACGTGATCGCGAGCATCCCCCTGCTGGCCGAAGTCGGCGCTCGCCAGGCCTATGACTGGCTGTCGCGAGTGCTGGTGGTCGATACGAGCGTTCGGTCCCAGCGCGACCGCCTGGTGTCCCGTGATGGCATCGATGCCGCGCTGGCCGACCGCATGATCGCGGCCCAGGCTAACCGGACGCAACGCCTGGCACTCGCCAGCGACGTCGTGATCAACGACGGTCCGATCGATGCCGTTGCGGGGCCCGTCCTGGCCTTGCATCTTCTGTTCACGGGCCTCGCCTTTGGCGCCCCAGCCCCCTAGACTGGGCGCCCCCGGTAGCCGTGAACAACCCTGTGACGCGAACTCACAAAGCCCTGGTTTTCGGGGCGTCGGGGCAGGACGGCGCCTATCTCGCGCAGGCCCTGCTGCACTCGGGCAGCGAAGTGGTCGGCGCCTTCCGGTCGGAGGCACTGCCGGACAACTTCCGGTTGCTGGGTATCGACGACCGGGTGCAGCGGTTGGCAGTGGACATCGCGGATGGCCGGAAGGTGCACGATGCCATCGCCGCCATCCGTCCCACGCATGTGTATAACCTGGCCAGCCAGTCTTCTGTCGCATATAGCTTTGAGCATCCCGCGGAAACGTTCGAGGGCATTGCGACGGGCACGATCCACCTGCTCGAGGCGATTCGCCAGACGGACCCGGGCATCCGCCTGTTCAATGCCGGCTCCGGTGAGATTTTCGGTGATACGGGTGG
>JANXUD010000103.1 GCA_025352045.1 Gammaproteobacteria bacterium
GCGACCGCGGTCCCACCGTTCAGGCATCATGCCCCCATGGGCGACGTCCCCTTGCCGCGTGAAGGAACCGGCCCCGTTCTACGGCTCGCCGGTCTGCAGGCGCCAGAGCGCGGCATAGGCGCCGCCACGCGCCAGCAGCTGGTCGTGCGTGCCGGACTCGACCAGGCGGCCGCCTTCGAGCACGTGGATCGCATCGGCCTGGCGCACGGTGGACAGGCGATGGGCGACGATCAGGGTGCTGTGCTGGTGCGCGATGCGCGCCAGCGAGCGCTGGATCGCGGCCTCGGTTTCGTTGTCCACCGCCGAGGTCGCCTCGTCCAGCACGAGCAGGGCGGGCTGCCGGTAGATCGCGCGGGCCAGGGCGACGCGCTGGCGCTGGCCGCCGGACAGGGCCGCGCCGCGTTCGCCCACCGGGCCGTCGTAACCGTCGGGCAGCGCCGCGATGAAGCCATGCGCCTCGGCCGCGCGCGCCGCGGACTCGACCCGCGCGCGGTCGGGCGCACGCTCGCCATAGGCGATGTTGTCGGCGATGCTGCCATCGGTGAGGAACGGATCCTGCGCCACGTAACCGATGCGCCGGCGCAGCGATGCAGGATCGAGCGATGCGATGTCGATGCCGTCCACGCGGATGCTGCCGCCGTCCGGATCGATGAAGCGCAGCAGCAATTTCAGCAGCGTGCTCTTGCCGCCGCCGGTGCCACCGACCAGTGCAACGGTCTGTCCCGGTGCGATGGAGAGCGACACGTCAGACACCGCCGGCCGCCCGTCGTAGGCAAACGACACGGCGTCGAACGACACCGCCGCCTGCGCACGCACCGCCAGCGTTCCGCTGCCGCGCGCGGGCAGCGGGGTGTCGAGCAGGTCCATCACCCGGTTCACCGAGGCCATCGCGCGCTGGTACAGGTCGGTCATGTCGGCCAGCCGCGTCAGCGGCCACAGCAGCCGCTGGGTGAGGTAGACCAGCGCCGAATAGCTGCCCACGCCCAGGTCGCCGCGCAGTGCCAGCACGCCGCCGTACAGCAGGGTGGCGACGAAACCGGCCAGCACCGCCATGCGGATCACCGGCGTGATCGCCGCGGACACGCGGATGGCATCGGCATTGCGCGCGCGATAGACGTCCGACGCGTCGCGCACGTGCCCGGCCTCGAAGGCTTCCGCGGTGTAGGCCTGGATGGTGGCCATGCCGGCCAGGTTGTTGTTGAGCCGCGACGACACCGTCGCCGCGGCCTCGCGAGCCGCGGCGTAGCGCGGATAGAGCCTGCGCTGGAACCAGAACGCACCGAACAGGATCAGCGGCACCGGCAATAGCGCCAGCAACGCGACCGCGTTGGTCAGGAAGAAGAACACCGCGCCGATCAGCAGCGAGGAGCAGAACACCTGGATCAAATCGTTGGCGCCGGTATTGAGGAAGCGCTCGATCTGGTTGACGTCCTCGTTCAGCAGGGCCATCAGCCGGCCACTGCGTTCGCGGGCGATGGTGTCTGGCGGCAGGGCCTGCAAGTGGCCGTAGGCGGCGGTGCGCAGCTCGTGCTGCAGGTTCTGGGCCAGGCCGCGCCAGCGCAGGGCGTACAGGTACTCGAACAGCGATTCGAACACCCACACCGCCACCGTGATGGCGACCAGCAGGTACAGCTGGGTCAGCGGTTCGGCGATCCCGGCCCGGGCCAGGAAGCTGGCCTTCTTGTTCACCACCACGTCCACGGCCACGCCGATCAGCAGTTCGGGCAGGACGTCGAAGACCTTGTTGAGGACCGAAAACAGGACGCCGAAGGCGGCGTCGCGGCGGTAGGGGCGGGCGAAGCCCAGCAGGCGGCGCAGCGGATGCTCGGCGGTCATGGGCAGGGATTCTCGCATGGCGCTATGCTGGACCCATGATGCTGGTGTTCAACAAGCCCTACGGGGTGCTCTGCCAATTCACCGACGCCCAGGTGCCGCCGCGGCCCACGCTCGCGGGCTACGGGTTGCCGCCTGACGTTTACGCGGCCGGCCGGCTCGATGCCGATTCGGAAGGCGTGCTGCTGCTGTCCGACGACGGCGCCCGCATCGCCCAGGTCAGCTCGCCCAAGTTCAAGTGGCCCAAGACCTACCTGGTCCAGGTCGAGGGCGAAGCCAGCGACGAACAACTCGAGGCCCTGGCCGCCGGCGTCAAGCTCAACGACGGGCCGACGCAGCCAACCCAGGCGCGGCGCCTGCAGTCGGCGCCGGATTGGCTGTGGACGCGCGACCCGCCAATCCGCATGCGCAAGTCCATCCCGGACAGCTTCATCGAACTGACCTTGCGCGAAGGCCGCAACCGGCAGGTGCGGCGCATGACCGCCGCGGTCGGCCTGCCGACACTGCGCCTGGTGCGCATCGCGATCGGGCCCTACCACCTGGACGGCCTGTCCCCGGGCCAGTTCCGGCAGGTGCCGGGCTGAGCGCAGCCGCGGCGCAGCGCAGTCCACGCCTGCCCACGCCCGCCACCCGATGAGCGAGACACCGGCCGGTTTCAGCGACCATTTCTCCGGCCATGCTGGCCGCTACGCCGCCGCGCGCCCGGGCTATCCCGAGGCGCTGTTCGACTGGCTGGCGGCGCAGTGCGCCGCACGCGGACTTGCCTGGGATGCCGGCTGCGGCAATGGCCAGGCCAGCGTCGCGCTTGGCGATCGCTTCGCGGCGGTGTTCGCCACCGATCCGTCGGCGCCACAGATCGCCAGTGCCACCCCGCATCCGCGTGTGCGCTACGCGGTGGAACCGGCCGAACGCTGCTCGTTGCCCGATGCCTGCGCGGACCTGGTGACGGTGGCGCAGGCGTATCACTGGTTCGCGCACGACGCGTTTTGCGCGCAAGCGCGGCGCGTGCTCAAGCCCGGCGGCGTGGTCGCGTTGTGGACCTATGCCGAATCCAGCGTCACGCCCGGCGTCGATGCCGTGTTCGCGTACTTGGACGACACCCTGGTGATCGAGGACTGGCCGCCGGAGCGCGAGCACGTGGTCAAGCGCTATCGCGACCTGCCGTTTCCGTTAGCTCGGATCGACGCCCCGGCGTTCGCGATGCAATGCGAGTGGACGCTGGACCAGTACCTGGCCTACCTGCGCAGCTGGTCGGCCAGCCAGCGCTACCTGAAACGCACCGGTCGCGATCCCGTTGCCGAGATCGCGCCCGCGATGGCGGAGGCTTGGGGTGATGCCGCGCTACCGCGTGCCGTCCGCTGGCCACTCAGCCTGCTGGCCGGCAAGAAAAAGGGGCCAGGGCGCTCTCTTCGAAACTAGAGCGCCCTGACCCGTGCGGGTTGCTTGCCGCGCGCTTGCTTAGTCGGCGTCGGTCGCCGGCTTGCGCTGGCGCGTCGCACGCGCGGTCTTGCGCTCGGTGCCGGTGCCGGCAACCTGGCGGCGATTGGAGGCGGTGAGGCGCTTTGGCTTGGCGGCGCCATTGCCCTCGCCGGCGGCATCCGCCGCGGCCTTGCGCTTCTTGTAGGTGCTGTAGGCGAAACCGATGCCGGCCAGCGCGACCGCGCCGCCGATCACAGCGACCGGATTCCTGCGCACCGTGGCGATCGCGACCTTCGCGCCGCGCCGCGCCACGGCCAGGCCGGCGCCGGTCGCGATCAGGTCCTTGACCTTGGGCAGCATGGACATCACGCCGGTGGCCCCGACCGTGGCAAGTTCGCCAACGGCGGATCCGGCATCGCGGACGCGGTGCCAGCTGGTGCTCAACACGTCATCACCGGAAGTGCTCATGGCGTCGTCCTGCTGTAGTGGGGGCTTGGGGATCACACGCTAGCCTAGCGCAAATGAACCTCCCGTAAGCCGCGCCTTCAGGTGCCGCGGGGCTTGGCGCGATGGGTCGGCGTGGCCGCCCAGGGATCGTCGGGCCAGGGGTGGCGCGGATAGCGGCCTTTCATCTCCCGGCGGACCTCGGGATAGGTGCGGTCCCAGAAGCCACGCAAGTCCTGGGTGACCTGCAGCGGTTTGCCGCCGGGCGAGAGCAGGTGCAGGGTCAGCGGCACGCGGCCGTCGGCCACGCGCGGGGTATCCGCGAGGCCGAACAGTTCCTGCAATTTCACCGCCAGCACGGGCGCGGTGCCCTGCTGGTAGGCGACGGCGCGGGCGATGCCGGAGGGCACGGTGAGCGTCGCCGGCGCGAGACGATCGACCGCCTGGCGTTGCGGCCAGTCGAGCAGGGCCGTCAACACGTCGCGCAGCGCTGGTTCGTCCAGCGCGTCCAGGCGCGTCTTGCCGACCAGGGCCGGGCGCAGCCAGGTTCGCAGGCCCTCCATCAGCGCAGCATCGGCGAGGTCGGGGATGCCAAGCGCCGGCTGCCAGTCGCGGACGCAGCGAGCGCGCTCCAGCCATTGCCGCGTGGCCGCCGTCCAGGGCAGCGCATCGAGTCCGCGCTCGGCGATGGCGGCGCACAGCGCGTCGGCGGCCAGTTCCGGATCGACGCGGCCGGCCGGTTTGGACTCCAGCACGATGCGATCGAAGCGCCGCTCGCGCCGCGCGTGCAGGCGTTGCGCGGCCTCGTCCCAGGACACGATGTCGCGTTCGACGAAGCGCGCCGGAAAATCGCGCTGCAGGCGCAGCGGATCGAGCGGCGCGCAGCGCTGGATCGGCGCGTCGCGGGCGTCGAAGCGCAGCTCGCTGGCGACCAGCCAGGGCTCGCCGTACAGGGCGCTGTCGTCGAACAGTTTCGCCATGCGGCCATTGGCGAGCTGGTAGCGCAGCGGGTCGGTCGCATGCTGGCGGGCGATCCGGTCCGGGAAGCCGTGCATCAGGCGGTCGCCGAGCGCGTGCGCGGCGACATCGCCCGGCGCTGGCGCGCTGCAGCGCAGCCGCCGCCGCCACTGCGCCGCCGCCGCATCGATCGTCGCCAGCGCAGCGCGATGGCCTTGCACCGCGCCGCGGCCACGGCGGAACGCCGCCAGTGCCTGCTGCCGCGCGGCCCAGTCGTCGCGACGGCCGTCCAGCAGGGGATCGCGCGCTTCCACCAGCGCGGCGAGGTCGCAGGCCAGCGCCGTTTCGACGGCGTCGTCGCTGGCCAGCAACATCGCCGCCAGCCGCGGATGCGTGCCCAGCGCGAGCATGCGCTTGCCGAGCGGGGTGATGCGCGCGCCGTCGTCCAAGGCGCCCAGTCGTTGCAGCAATTCCTCACCGGCGGCGAGTGCGCCGGTCGGTGGCGCATCGACGAAGCGAACCTCCGTGCTGCCCCAGGCGGCAAGTTCCAGTCGCAGTGCCGCCAGGTCCACCTGCGCGATCTCCGGCGTGCGCGCCGGCTCGAGCCGCTGCGACGCCGGCCACAGGCGATAGCAGGCGCCCTCGGCGACGCGGCCCGCGCGACCGGCCCGCTGGTCGGCCGAGGCCTGCGAGATATTGACCAGCTCGAGGCGCGAGAAACCGCTGTTGGGTTCGTACCGCGGTTCGCGCGCCAGGCCGCTGTCGATCACCACGCGCACGCCGGGCAGGGTGACGCTGGACTCGGCGACATTGGTCGCCAGCACGATGCGACGGCGGCCGTCGGGATCCGGCGCCAGCGCCTCGGACTGGCGCTCCAGTGGCAGGTCGCCATGCAGGGCGAGCAGGCGCGCGCCCGCCGAGTCGGCGACCTCGGCCAGGCGGCGTTCGGCGTCGCCGATCTCGCGCCGGCCGGGCAGGAAGACCAGCAGGTCGCCCGGATGCGCGCGCAGCGCGTCCTCGACGCAGCGCTTGAGTTGCGCGCCGGCTGGCTCGTCGCGGCGCGCGGGGAAGTGCGCGATGGACACCGGCCAACTGCGCCCCGCCGAACTCAACCGCGGTGCGTCCAGCCAAGCGGCGAGGCGCTCGCCGTCGAGCGTGGCCGACATCACGAGCACGCGCAGGTCGGGACGCAGCTGCGCCTGCACGTCGAGCGCCAACGCAAGGCCGAGGTCGCCGGCCAGGTGGCGTTCGTGGAATTCATCGAACACGATCGCCGCCACGCCCTCGAGCGAGGGATCGTCCTGCAGCAGGCGTGTGAGGATGCCTTCGGTGACGACTTCGATGCGCGTGGCCGCCGACACCCTGGTCTCGAAGCGGATCCGGTAGCCCACCGTGCCGCCGACAGCCTCGCCGCGCTGCGCCGCCATGAAGCCGGCCGCGGCACGCGCGGCGACGCGGCGCGGCTCGAGCATCAGGATGCGGCCATCGCCGCGCCAGCCGGCGTCGAGCAGGGCCAGCGGCACCTGGGTGGTCTTGCCGGCGCCGGGCGGCGCCTCCAGCACCAGGCGCGGGTGCGCGTCGAGCGACGCCAGGACCTCGGGCAGCAGGGGGCTGATGGGAAACGAGGGCATGTCGAAGTCTGGACGAGGCGGCAAATGGGGTCAGGGTGAATTAACGCACGGTTTCTTCAGCACTCGCATGCATGACCGGCGTTAATTCGCTCTGACCCCATTTAGACTGACGGGATGCACGAACTGATCGACATCGGCGCCAACCTCGGCCACGAGAGCTTCCGCCATGACCTCGCCGACGTGCTCGACCGCGCCAGGCGCGCCGGCGTCGTGCGCATGCTGGTGACCGGCGCCAGCCGCGAGGGCTCGCGCGAGGCGCTGGCGATCGCCCGCGCGCATCCCGGCTTCCTGTCCGCGACGGCCGGCGTGCATCCGCACCACGCCACCGAACTCACCGCCGAGGGCGAAGCCGAGCTGCGCGAACTGCACCGGGCGCCCGAGGTCGTGGCCGTTGGCGAGTGCGGCCTGGACTACCACCGCGATTTTTCGCCGCGCCCGGCGCAGCGCAGCGCCTTCGAGCGCCAGCTGCAGATCGCCGCGGACAACGGCAAGCCGCTGTTCCTTCACCAGCGCGATGCGCATGCCGATTTCATGGCCATCCTCCAGCCGTTCGACGGCCGGATCGGGCCGGTGGTGGTGCACTGCTTCACCGGCACGCGGGAGGAGCTGCACGCCTGCCTGGACGCCGGCTACAACATCGGCATCACCGGCTGGCTCTGCGACGAGCGCCGCGGCCTGCACCTGCGCGAGATCGTGCGCGACATCCCCGCCGACCGCCTGCTCGTGGAGACCGACGCGCCCTACCTGCTGCCGCGTTCGGTCAAGCCCGCGCCCAGCCATCGTCGCAACGAGCCGATGTACCTGCCGCACATCGTCGCCGAGCTTGCGCGCGACCGGGGCGAGGAGGTCGCGACCACGGCGGCGTCGAGCACGGCCAGCGCGCGCCGCATCTTCAAGCTCTAGGAGCGGCTTCAGCCGCGATTTCCGATCGCGGCTGAAGCCGCCGAGCGAGCACGCGGATGTCGTAGTTGAGCGTGTTCTGCCCGGCCGCGCCCTGCACCGCCAGCTCGCGCGCCCAGTCCATGCGCTTGGACGCCGACAGGGCGATGTCGCCTGTCTGGTCGTGCAGGCCCTGGATCAGGGCGGCCGCGTTGGCCTGTTCCGGGTCGGCGGCGCCGTCCTGCAGGCGGGCATCGGCCGCGGAGGCGAACACGCAGGCTGCCCCCGGCGCGGCCGGGACTGCAAGCCCGCGCGCTGCCGCGGTTGCGCGGGGACGCGGCTGCCGACAGACTGGCGCGATGCTCGAAATCACCGCCAGCCTGCAGATCCCGGACGACGAACTCGTGGAGCGCTTCGTGCGCGCCAGCGGCCCGGGGGGGCAGAACGTCAACAAGGTTTCCACCGCGGTCGAGCTGCGTTTCGACGTGGCGCGCTCGCCATCGCTGCCCGAACCGGTGCGCGAGCGCCTGCTGGCGCGGCGCGACCGGCGCATCACCGGCGAGGGTGTAGTGGTGATCGCCGCGCAGCGCTTCCGCACCCAGGAACGCAACCGCGAGGACGCCCGCGAGCGCCTGGCGACGATCATCCTGGCGGCGACCAAAGTCGCCATCAAGCGCGTCGCGACCAAGCCGACGCGTGGTTCGAAAGAGCGCCGGCTCGGCGCCAAGCGCGAGCGCGCCCAGGTCAAGTCCGGCCGCCGCGCGCCGCGGGACGCCGAGTGAGCGCGACGCCTGGCGCGCCGCCTGGCGCGCCGTCGACCCGCGACGCCGGTCGCGAGCCGCTGGTGCCGGTTCTGCCGCCCAACGCGCCGCGCAGCGGCGAGGGCGCCTTGCTGCGCGGCTTCGCGCGCGCGGTGCTTTGGCTGGGGCGCTGGAAAATGGTCGGCGACTGGCCCGACCTGCGCAAGGTGGTGGTGATCGTCGCGCCGCATTCGTCCGTTTGGGACGCGATCTGGGGACTGGCGGCGAAGGTCGTGATGCGCCTGGGGATCGTCTTCATCGGCAAGAAGGAGGCGTTCTGGGGGCCGCTGGGCTGGATCCTGCGCGGCGTCGGCGGCATGCCGGTGGATCGCAGCGCGCCCGGCGGCATCGTCCAGCAGGTGGCGGACGAGATGCTGCGCGCCGAACGGATGTGGTTCGTGCTTGCGCCCGAGGGCACGCGGCGCCGCGTCGAGCACTGGAAGCCAGGCTTCTGGAAGATCGCGCGTGCGGCCGGCGTGCCGGTGTTCACGGTCGGCTTCGACTATCCGACGCGACGCATCATGATGGGCGAGCTGGTGGAACTGAGCGACGACTTCGACGCCGACCTGCGCCGGATCCGGCCGTTGTTCGCGTCGTATCGCGGCAAGCACCGCGATGCCTGAGCGCGCTCATCGCTCGGAGTGGCCCGACTCGAAGTAGTCGCGGCGCTCGAACACGCCGGGTTTCACGAGGTCGGCGAACGCACGCGCCTGCGGCGACAGGAATTTGCCCTTGCGCACGACCACGCCGTAGCTGCGCGAGGGAAAGTATTCGCTGAGGTTGCGCACCTCCAGCTTGTCCCTGTCGGCGTCGCCGATGCAGATGCCGGTGACGATCGAAATGCCCAGGCCCATGGCCACGTACTGCTTGATGATTTCCCAGCCGCCGACCTCGAGCGCGACGGTGTAGGGCACGCGCCGCTGCTGGAACACAAGGTCCACCATCCGCCACGTCGTCAGGCGCTTGGGCGGCAGGATCAGCCCGTAGGGCGACAGGTCTTCCAGCCGCAGCTTGCCGCGCGCGGCGAGCGGATGGTCCTTGGCCATGATCAGCATCGGCTCGAAGCTGTAGACCGGGGCATAGGCCAGGTCGCTGGGCACGTCGAGCATCGAGCCGACCGCCAGGTCGACCGCATCGCTGCGCAGCAGGCCCAGGCCGTCCTTGCCGGTGACGTTGTGCAGGACCAGCTGGATTTTCGGATGCGATTCCCTGAAGGCCTGCACCAGCCGCGGCAGCAGGTAGAGGATGGTCGAGCTGCCCGCGGCGACATGCAGCTCGCCGCCCTCCAGGCCCTTCATCCGGCCCTGGAACTCGCCTTCGATCCCGTCCAGGCCCTCGACCAGCGGCCTGGCCAACTCATACAGGGTGCTTCCCGCCCGCGTCAGGGTCCACCGACGACCGAAGCGCTCGAAGAGGTCCGCCCCGAATTCCCGCTCGACCGCCTGCAGTTGCAGGGTCACCGCAGGCTGGCTCAGAAACAGGGCTTCGGCCGCCCGCGAGACCGATCCGAGCCGCGCAACCTGGCAAAAAGCCCGCAGCGGCTTGAGTCGATCACCCTTGTAATGCAGGCGGGGGCTGCCTTTGGCCACGTTTCAAACCTTGGTATTCGATTTGTTTATACATTCTATTTATATATTTGCTTTGTCAAATAGAACGTCGACGCCTACGGTCGGACCCATGCACTTCCCCGCCCGGACACCCATGAACCAGACCACCCAGATCTCCAGCCCCGTCCTTGTTTCCGGTCACGTTGCCGGGCAGGACGCGTTGCTGACCCCGGAGGCCCTGGCCTTCCTGGGCGAGCTGCATCGCCGCTTCGAGCCCGGGCGCCAGCGTCGCCTGGTCGCCCGGCGCGAGCGCGCCGACCGCTTCGACGCGGGCGAGCTGCCCGATTTCCGGGCCGATACGGCGGCGATCCGGGCGGCGGACTGGTCGGTTGCCCCGATCCCGGCCAACCTGCTCGACCGTCGGGTCGAGATCACCGGCCCGGTCGAACCGAAGATGGTGATCAACGCGCTGAACTCGGGCGCGCGGGTCTACATGGCCGACTTCGAGGACTCGACCGCGCCGAGCTGGGCCAACCTGCTCAACGGCCAGCGCGCCCTGCGCCAGGCGGTCGCCGGCACGCTGGACTGGATGGCGCCCGACGGCAGCCGCCACTACCGCCTCGATCCCGAGCGCCGCACCGTGTTGATGGTCCGCCCGCGCGGTTGGCACCTGGACGAGAAGCATGTGCTGGT
Organism: Gammaproteobacteria bacterium; assembly: GCA_025352045.1. GTDB lineage: Bacteria > Pseudomonadota > Gammaproteobacteria > Xanthomonadales > Xanthomonadaceae > Arenimonas. The sequence goes on from JANXUD010000103.1 coordinate 10,204, forward strand.
GGACGACGCGCGCCTGTCGGCATCGCTGTTCGACCTCGGCCTGTTCGCCTTCCACAACGCGGACACGCTGTCGGCGCGCCAGGAGGGACCGTACTTCTACCTGCCCAAGCTGCAGTCGATGGAAGAGGCCGCGCTGTGGAACGACGTGCTCGGCTACATCGAGCACCAGCTCGACCTGGCGCCTGGCGCGATCAAGGTGACCGTGCTGATCGAGACCCTGCCCGCCGCCTTCGAGATGGACGAGATCCTGCATGTCCTGCGCACGCGGATCGTCGCGCTCAACTGCGGGCGCTGGGACTACATCTTTTCGTATCTCAAGACCTTCCGCCGCCATCGCGACAAGGTGCTGCCCGAGCGCGGCCAGCTGACGATGGGGCAGGGCTTCCTCAAGGCCTACGCGGAGTTGCTGGTGCAGACCTGCCACCGCCGCGGCGCGCTGGCGATGGGCGGGATGGCGGCGCAGATCCCGATCAGCGGCGATGCCGCGGCCAACGACGCGGCGCTCGAGCGCGTGCGCGCCGACAAGCGCCGCGAGGTCAATGCCGGGCACGACGGCACCTGGGTCGCGCATCCGGCGCTGATCCCGGTCGCGCAGGAGATCTTCGATGCGGGCATGGCCGGCGCCAACCAGCTCCGCCGCCTGCGCGAGGAAGTCGTCGCCGACCGCGATGCGCTGCTGCGGCCGAGCATCGGCACGATCACCCACGCCGGCTTCGACGGCAATGTCGAGGTCTGCGTGCGTTACCTGGCGGCCTGGCTCGACGGCCAGGGCTGCGTGCCGATCCACTGGCTGATGGAGGACGCCGCGACCGCGGAGATCTGCCGCGCGCAGCTGTGGCAGTGGCTGCACTACTCCGACGCGGGTGGCGACGGCCTGCACCTCGACGACGGCACGCCGGTGGACTTCACCCTGTTTGACCGCGCCCTGCTGTCCTTGCCATCGAAGCTGTCCGACAGCGCGCGCCTGCCTGGCGCCGGAAAGATCGGCCAGGCCATCGCCCTGCTCGACCAGCTGACCCACGCCGACGAACTTGCCGAATTCCTCACGCTGTCCGCCTACGAACTCCTGTAGGAGCGGCTTTAGCCGCGATGACCTAGCCCAGCAAGCAATCGCGGCTAAAGC
>JANXUD010000055.1 GCA_025352045.1 Gammaproteobacteria bacterium
CTTGGCGGGACACGCCGCAAGTACGTCCATGTAGGCTAATCGGCGCCGTCCATGGCGCCGATTGTCCCGCCAAGACCCCTCCACCAAGCCGCCCAGGCCACTCCCCCATCGCACCTGACCGACCGCACTTCGCAAGCGGCATCAGCCGAAGCCTGCGTCGCGTCCGGAACGCAACTCACACGCAAACCCGAGCGCAGCGATGCGTGCTCAATCGCGGTGGCTATCGGTAGCCGCGCCCTCGCCGGAGCGAGCGCGGAATACTACTCGGAGGAGACGCCACCGTTTCGGAACGACCAAGTGCGCGTGATCTCGAGGATGTCGATGCCCTCGGTCGTCTTGGGCAGGGGCGCGAACGGCCCGGCCAGCTGGACCACGCGCACCGCGGCATCGTCGAGGATCTTGCGGCCGCTGCCGGAATTGATCAGCACGCCCTTCACCGAGCCGTCGCGCGCGATGCTGACCGTCAATACGAGTTCACCGCTCAGGCCCTGGCGCCGTGCTTGCTCGGGATAGTTGAGGTTGCCGACGCGCTCCACTTTGTCCACCCAGGCGCGCATGTAGGCCGCGTATTCGTACTCCCGCGTGCTGGCGGTGATCATCTTCTTCTTCGGACGCTTGGCGTAGAGCTCGGTCTTCATCGCCAGCTCGGCGCTCAATCGCGCCATTTCCGCGCTTTGCGCCATCAGTTCGCGGCCGGTGGGCAGGACCCGGGTCGGGTCCGTGGGCTGCTGGTCCTCGGGCAGGGGAACGTGCCGCGGGCTGGCGCCGATGCTGGCGATGATGCGTTCGCGCGGAGTCGGTGCGGGCGGGGGTGCCTGTGCGGTAAGCGGCACCGGCGCGGCGCCGGGCTCGGGCTTGGGCACGGCGGCCAGCTGGGCCTCGCGGGGCCGCTGTGCCTTGTCCCGGTCGCCGCCGCCCTGGTTGTTGGCCTGGGCGATGAAGTCGGCCTGCTTGGGTGGGGCTGGCGTGGAGGTCTGGGTCAGGATCACGTCCAGTGTCGGCACCACCGGTGCGGCCTCGTCCCGGGTGAAGCCGACGCCCAGGATGAAGATGCCGAAGCCGATCAGCGACAGGGCCAGGGTCGCGCCCAGCCGCTCGCGCGGTCCGATCCGGTGTCCGACCGGAGCTGCGGCGCTTGTCGCTTCGGCCGCGGTCAGTTCCGGTGACGGAGCCTGCGACGGCATCGGGGTTGCATCCGACTCGGCCGGGGGAACCGCTGGCGCGGCGGGCTTGCGCTTCCTCGCCATCTTCAGTGCGCGGTGCCGCGGCGCGCCTCGATCACGTCGAACAGCTGGCCGGCGATGTTCAGCCCGAACTGCTTGTCCAGCTCGCGAACGCAGGTCGGGCTGGTGACGTTGACCTCGGTCAGCCAGTCGCCGATCACGTCCAGGCCCACGAACAGCATGCCGCGCCGGCGCAACTCGGGGCCGACCTGGGCGGCGATCCAGCGGTCGCGGTCGGTCAGCGGCCGGCCCTCGCCCCGGCCACCGGCGGCCAGGTTGCCGCGGAATTCGTCGCCCTGGGGAATCCGGGCCAGGCAATAGGGCACCGGCTCGCCGTCGATCAGGAGGATGCGCTTGTCGCCGTCGCGGATTTCCGGCAGGTAGCGCTGGGCCATGGCGAGCTGGCGGCCCTCGCCGGTGAGGGTCTCCAGGATGACGTTGAGGTTCGGGTCGCCCTGGCGCACCTGGAAGATCGACCGGCCGCCCATGCCATCCAGGGGCTTGAGCACGCAGTGGCCGTGCTCGGCGACGAAGGCGCGCAGGGTCGCGGGCATGCGACTGACCACGGTCGGCGGGCAGCATTGGGGGAACAGGAGGGCGGCCAGCTTCTCGTTCAGGTCGCGCAAACCGCGCGGATCGTTCAGGACCAGCACGCCATCGGCCCGCGCCATGTCGAGCAGGATCGAGTCGTGCAGGTAGTTCGAATCAACTGGGGGATCCTGGCGCATCAGTACCACGTCGAGCTCGCCGAGGGGCGTCTCGACGGCGGCGCCAAGTTCGAACCAGCCGGCCGGATCGTCGCGGACCACCAGGGGCGCCAGCGTCGCGACGGCGCGCCCCGCAGCCGCGCCGAGGCTGCCGGGAAGCACATATGAGAGCGAATGGCCGCGCCGCTGTGCTTCGAGCAGCATGGCGAAGCTGGTGTCCTTTGCGATCCGGATCGAGCCGATCGGGTCCATCACCACGGCAACGTTCAAGTGCATTTCGCATCCGGCGGGTCGGTTCCGCGCCTAGCCTAGCAGCACCATGCAGACAACGTGCAGGGGATCACGAAAAGCGCGGCAAAGCCCTTTCGCGCTTGACAGTTTTGCCTTGCGCTGGGATATATCCACGGTGGCCGCACGCCAGTTCCAGCGCGTCCTGGCGGCCGTGAATCGGGGAAACAGATGGAACAAAGCAACCTCACCGGCCTGCGGGTCATGGTCATCGACGATTCGAAGACCATCCGCCGGACGGCAGAAACGCTGCTCAAGAAGGAAGGCTGTGACGTCGTCACGGCGACGGACGGTTTCGAGGCCCTGGCCAAGATCGCCGACCAGCAGCCGCAGATCATCTTCGTCGACATCATGATGCCCCGCCTTGACGGCTACCAGACGTGCGCCCTGATCAAGAACAACCAGATGTTCAAGGGCACGCCCGTGATCATGCTGTCGTCGAAGGACGGCTTGTTCGACAAGGCGCGTGGCCGGATCGTCGGTTCGGACCAGTACCTGACCAAGCCGTTCACCCGCGACGAGTTGCTCGCGGCGATCCGCACCTTCGTCACTGTGGCGGCCTGATCGGCATGGACGCGAACCGAACATGAGCAAGCCCGGCAAGAAGCGCCTGACGCCGTTCGACATGCTGCTCGACATCGAGGAGCGTTCGCTCGGGCACGTCGCCGGCCGCCCGGAGCAGATCGAGGCGCCGGGCCACTGGCGCGGCGTCGGCTTCCGCCTTGGCCAGCGCCGCCTCGTCTCGTCCTTCGACGAGGTGATGGAAATCCTGCCGCTGCCCGCGGTGACCGCCGTGCCCGGCGCGCAGAGCTGGATGCTGGGCGTGGCCAACGTCCGCGGCACGCTGCTGCCGGTGGTGGACCTCAAGCAGTTCCTGGAGGGCGAACGCACCGTCGTGCACGAGGGCCAGCGCGTGCTGGTCGTGCGCCAGGGCGGCGGCAACGTCGCCGTGCTGATCGACGAACTGTTCGGCCAGCGTACTTTCAACGATTCACACCGCGCCGATCTCCCCCCCGGCGACGCGGGACGTTATTCGCATTTCGTCAGCCAGGCCTACCGCCTGGCCGATATCGACTGGGGCGTGTTCAGCATGTCGACGCTGACGCGGACCCCGGAATTCAGGCAGGCCACGCTGTAGTGGTCAACAGGCTTTTCTTCGAGGGTGGGTTCCAGCCATGAGTACGAACGCCAGCAATATCTCCGCCAGGATGTCCAACGTCGGCCAGCGCGCTTGGCTGGTCGTGCTCGCGATAGCGGTCATCGTCTTCCTGGCGAATTTCTTCGTCGCCAACAGCCAGGCCAGCAAGGACAACGGCGCGCGGTCCATGGCGTCCAACTTGCAGGTGCTTTCGCAGCAGCTCGCGAAATACTCGCGAGAGGCCGTGGAAGGAGGCAACGCCGAATCCTTCGACGAGTTCAAGGCCACCAAGGCGCAAGCCGATGCCAACGTGCAGGCGCTCCGCAAGGGCGGCACGGTCGGCGACGCCACGGTGCCCGGCTATGAGGGCAACGCGCTCAAGCCGGGTGTCTCGGCTGCCGTGAAGCGGGTCACGGACGTCTGGACCAAGATGTCCACGGACGGCGACCGCATCCTCAAGAGCCAGAACCAGATCGTCAACCTGAGCGACACGGCCACCGCCTTCAACGCCCGCATCCCGCAGATCTCCGCCCGCCTCGACGAGGTGGTGCGCGCAATGTCCGACGCCGGCGCCCCCGCCTCGCAGATCAACCTGGCCAACCGCCAGATCGTGCTGGCCGATCGAATGTCGCGCCGCGTGACGGAAATCCTGGCCGGTGGCGACAAGGCCGTGACCGCCGCCGACGCGCTCTCGCGAGATAGCGCGGTGTTCGGCCAGGTGCTGGCCGGCCTGAAGAACGGCAACGACGAAATCGGCGTGCAGCGCGTCACCTCGACCGCCGCCCTCGACGCCGTCAACGCCGTGGACAAGCTGTACGCCGACTCGCTGAAGGAAATGGACTCGATCCTGCAGGCCTCCACCGACCTGTTCGAAGTGCAGCAGGCATCCTCGGAAATCTCCGCCGAGTCGAACGTGTTGCTGGAGAATGCCCAGGGCCTCTACACCAGCGTCGGTTCGACGACCAAGCAGCTGTTTCCGAACAACCTCTGGGCGATCTTCTCCGGCCTGGCCGCCGTGGTGGCCATCATCGGCCTGCTGATCGCACAGCGGCGCCGCGACAACCAGGCCCTCGTCACCACTCGCGAACTCAACCAGCGCAACCAGGAGGCCATCCTGCGCCTGCTGGACGAAATGGGATCCCTGGCCGAAGGCGACTTGACGGTCAAGGCGACGGTCACCGAGGACATCACCGGTGCGATCGCGGACTCGATCAACTTCACCGTCGACGAGCTGCGCCGACTGGTGGGCACGATCAACGAGACCGCCGTGCAGGTGAGCGCCGCGGCCCAGGAAACCCAGGCCACCGCGATGCACCTGGCGGAGGCAGCCAAACACCAGGCCCAGCAGATCAACTCGGCGTCCGCGCAGATCAAGGACGTGGCGACCAGCATCGACGCGGTCTCGCGCGATTCGGCCGAGTCGGCCGACGTGGCGCACAAGTCGGTGCAAATCGCCGCGAAGGGCGCCGAAGTCGTGCGCCAGACGATCCAGGGCATGGACAACATCCGCGACCAGATCCAGGAAACGTCCAAGCGCATCAAGCGCCTGGGTGAAAGCTCCCAGGAAATCGGCTCGATCGTGGAACTGATCAACGACATCGCGGAACAGACCAACATCCTTGCTCTTAACGCAGCTATCCAGGCGGCCTCCGCCGGTGAAGCGGGCCGAGGCTTCGCGGTGGTGGCGGATGAGGTGCAGCGACTCGCCGAGCGCGCCTCGAACGCGACCAAGCGAATCGAGACCCTGGTCCAGACGATTCAAAGCGATACCAACGAGGCGGTGTCCTCGATGGAGCAGACGACCGCGGAAGTGGTCGCCGGTGCGCGACTGGCCGAGGACGCGGGCCTGGCCCTGGGCGAGATCGAAAAGGTCTCGACCGACCTGGCGGACCTCATCCAGAACATCTCCACGGCGGCGCGGCAGCAGTCGGTGGCGGCGACCAACATCACCGCCACCATGTCCGTCATCCAGGAGATCACCACGCAGACCTCGCAGGGCGCGAACCAGACGGCCGAGAGCATCGGCAACCTGGCCCAGCTCGCTGCCGACCTGCGCCGCTCGGTGGCCGACTTCAAATTGCCCGCGCTCTGACCAGCCCGGACTCACGGAACGACAACGGCTGCGCTTCGCGCGCGCCCGGGTAAGGAAGGACAGGCGGCATGGGGCTGCAAGACGAAGGCATCGATTTCACCACCCTCACCTGGGTCAAGCCGGAGCTCGATGAGACGCTCAAGCAGGCGCGCAATGCGCTGCAGAGCTACGTCGAGGAAGGCGAGAGCCCGGCGGAGCTGCGCGCCTGCTCGGACCTGTTGCACCAGGTCCAGGGCACCCTGCGCATGGTGGAGCTGTACGGCGCGGCGCTGGTCGCCGAGGAAATGGAGCAACTCGGCCGCGCGCTGATCGACGGCAAGGTGGTCAATCGGGACGACGCCTACGCCGTGCTGATGCAGGGCATCGTGCAGTTGCCCGACTACCTCGAGCGCCTGCAGGGCGGCCACCGCGACATCCCGATCGTCTTGCTGCCCCTGCTCAACCAGCTGCGCGCCTCGCGCGGCGAGCAGTCGCTCAGCGAAAGCGTGCTGTTCTCGCCCGACCTGTCGCGCGCATTGCCTGAATCCGCGCGCGGCCCGGCCGCGCCGCTGGAACACAGCGAGCTCACCCGCCGCGCCGAGGCCCTGCGCAGCCTGTACCAGGGCGCGCTGCTGCGCTGGTTGAAGGACGACAACAGCGCGGGAACCGTCCGCGACCTCACCGATGTCTGCGAACAGCTGGTCCCGATCACCTCCGCCGAATCCGCGCGCCGCCTGTTCTGGGTGGCCGCCGGTACGCTCGACGCACTCGGCCGCAACGCCTTCCCGGTCAGCAATCCGCTCAAGCAGGCACTGGCCAAGGTGGAACGCGAGATCAAGCGCCTCGCCGACGGCGGCGACGCCGCCTTCCGGCAGGACCCACCAATCGAGCTGACCAAGCAGTTGCTGTATTTCGTCGCCCACGAGGGCAGCGATGCCGGGCGCATCGGCGAGATCCGCCAGGTGTTCGGACTCAGCGGCAGCGAGCCGACCGAGGCCGAGCTCGCGCATGCGCGCGGCAGCCTGAGCGGCAACAACCGCGCCCTGCTCGAGACCGTCGCGGTCGCGATCAAGGACGACCTGCTGCGGGTCAAGGACGCGCTCGACCTGCACATGCGCACGCCCGGCGCCTCCCCGGCCGAGCTGTCGGGCCAGGTCGAGGCCCTCGACCGCGTTGCCGACACGCTTGGCATGCTCGGCCTGTCCGTGCCCCGGCGCGTGGTCCAGGACCAGCGCACCGCCATCAACGACGTCGTCGGCGGCCAGCGCCGCGGCGACGAAGCAACCCTGCTCGACATCGCCGGCGCGTTGCTCTATGTCGAAGCCGCGCTCGATGACCAGGTCGAGCGCCTTGGCAAGGAAGAACGCGTCGGTGGCGACGGCGCCGACAGCAATGAATCGCGACGGCTGCTCGAGGTCCTGGTCAAGGAAGCGATCGTCAATTTTTCCCAGGCCCGCCAGGCATTCGTCGGGTTCGTGGAGACCCATTGGGACCACGCCCAGCTCAACGACGTGCCGCGCCTGCTGGCCGAGGTTGCCGGTGCGCTGCGCATCCTCAACGTGCCGCTGCCGGCCGATTACCTGGTTGGCGTGCGACAGTTCACCGAGAAGGAATTGCTGCAGCGCAAGCAGGTGCCGACCGGGCAGCAGATGGACCGCCTGGCCGATGCGCTGGCCAGCCTGGAATATTTCCTCGAGGCGCTGCGTGACCGCCGCCCGAACCGCGACCAGATCCTGGAAGTCGCGCGCCAGAGCCTGAGCGCGCTGGGTTACTGGCCCTTGAGCGCGGACATGCGCGCATCCACGCCCATGGCCGCCCCGGCCAAGGTGGTCGTGGTTGCGTCGCCGACGCCGGCTCCCGTTGCCGAGATCGAGTCGGCGCCGGTGCCTGTCGCCAGCGACACCCGCGCCGCCGAACCGACAGCGCCCGCGCCGCCGGCACCCGTTGCTGCACCCGCCGCGCCGACTGCGCTGCCGCTGGTCGCGCGCGCCGCCGCCTCGCCCGGCATGGCGCACTCGATGGAGTTCGGTGTCCCCGTGCCCGGGTTCGACGCCGCAAGCAGCGAAGAGATCGACGACGAGATCCGCGAAGTCTTCCTGGAGGAGTTCGAAGAGGAGATCGACAACCTCGCGCAACTCCTGCCCACCTGGCGCGAGGACCCGGACAGCGCCGAGGCGCTGCGTCCGATCCGACGCGTGTTCCACACCCTCAAGGGCAGTGGTCGCCTGGTCGGCGCCAAGGCCCTGGGTGAATTCAGCTGGAAGATCGAGAGCCTGCTCAACCGCGTGCTCGATGGCAGCCGCCCGGCCAGCCCGGAAGTCCTGGCGCATGTCGCGCTGGCCTTTGAACACCTGCCCCTGTTGCGCGCCGCGCTGCAAGGCCATGCCGTGGAAGCCGACCTGGAAGGCGTGCAGGCCACGGCCGAATTGCTCGCCTCGGGCGAGGAGGCCAGCTATGCCGCATCCGCGGCGCCGGCCGAGGTGGAAGAAGACGAGTACGACGACGCGCCCGTCGCCGCCACGGCGGCCGCGACGGCCCCCTCGGTTGCCGATGCGGCAGCCGGCGACGGCCCGCTGTTCTCCATCGATCCGGTGCTGTTCGAGATCCTGAAGCCGGAAGTCGCCGGCCACCTGGAAGTGGTCGATGCCTGGCTGGCGGAATGCGCCGCGCGCGGTCCGCAGCCGGTGTCCGAGCGCTTGCTGCGCTCGATCCATACGATGAATGGCGCGTTCGCGATGACCGACGTCGGCACCATCACCGAAGTGACCGCGCCGCTGGAAGGCTTCGTCAAGCGCGCGCTTGCCCACCAGGTGACGCCGGCTGCCGATGGCGTGGCCCTGATCGGGGATGCATCCCGCGCGATCCGCGAAACCGTGCTTGCCATCGAGCAGCCCAATCCGGTGCTGCCGCATTTCGCCGCGCTGGCCACGCGCGCATTGGCCCTGCGCGACAGCCTGCCCGACTCCTTGCTGCCCAGCGTTCCCGCGCATGCCGAGGACGAGCCGACCGGCATCCCGCAGGTCGTGGTCTTGGAAGCGGCGGACACCTCCGCCATTCCGGACTTCGCCGCGGAACCGGCGCCCGGACTCGAAGCCGCCGCCGAGTTGCACGCACCCGCCACCGGTGACGCTGAAGCGGACGATGCCGTGCCCGAGGCCGAGGCCGAGGTGGTCGAAGATGCTGCTCCTGTCGAGCTTGGTGAACACGTCGACGCGATCGACGTGGCGGCGTTCGCCGAAGCCGCTGCGCCCGAAGCACCTGCTGCGCCCGAAGAAGCCGCTGCGCCCGAAGCACCTGCTGCGCTCGAAGAAGCCGCTGTCGCTGCCCATGAAGACGCCGTTGCCGCTGCGACCGAACCGTTCGAACTCGAGGACGAGGCGACCGAATTCGCTGCCTACCTGGCGGGTGATGCCCACCCGGTGCAGGCCGATGCCGAGGTATTGGCCAACGCAGACGACGCGGATTTTGCGTTCGAGGCGAACGACCAGCGCGATTCGACCGAAGCGCAATTGCCGCCCGACGAGGCGATGCCTGCCGAGGTCCATGCCGAGGCCGAGCCCGAGGCGCTGGACACGATGGAATTGCTGGAGCTGGATGCCGAAGCCCAGGCCATGTTTGCCGCAGACGCAGACGCAGACGTGCACGTGGACGCCGATGCCGCCGCCGAAGTCCGTGCCAGCGAGCCCGGGCACGCCGAATGGATGCCCGCACCGGGCGTCGAGTCGGCGTTCCTGACCGAAATGGAGCAAGACCAGGTCGGCGCCGCCGCCGAGGCGCTGCCGGAACCCGAGATGGCCCTGGCCGCCGAGCATTTTTCCGGTGACGCGCCCGCGATCCTGGCCGAGGCGGACGCCGCGGCGCACGAGGACGTGGCCCCGTTGGAAGAAGCAGCCTCGCAGGAGGAGGCGACGCCGGTCGAGGACGTCGAGGAGGAGGTTGCGCACGCGGAACTTCCCGACGACCAGATGCTGTCGATTGGCGATTTCCTGCGCGAGGCGGGCGAAGAGGCCGCACGCCAGGTCGCCGCAGCTGCTGCAGCGGCCGCGGCCGCGGCAGAGGCAGCACGAGTCGCCGCAGCCGAAGCCGAGGCAGAGGCAGCAAGGGTTGCCGCGGCCGAAGCCGAGGCACAGGCCGCCGAAGCCGCCGCAGCCGAAGCCGCACACGCGTCGGCGCAAGCGCCTGCGATGCAGATGTTCACGGGCAACGAATTCGAATTTGACGATGCCGCGGACGCAACCGATGCGGTCGCCCAGGCCGAGACCCTGGCCGCGGCCCCGATCGACGATGCGGCCACTTTCGAAGGCGCGACTGCGTCGGAGGAAGCGGCAAGCACGGCCCACGACGCCACCACGGCCGAAGGCGAGGTGCTTGTCGACGCGCTGGCCTTCCAGCCCACGCCCGAATTCGAGAGCCTGGGCGCCGGCGAAACCGAGACCGCGTTCGCGGGAAAAGCCGCCGATGCGCACGCCTCGGGGCACGACTTCGAGCCCGGCGTGGCGCTCGACGCCGTTTCCGAGCCGCAGGCCGCGGCGCCGGCGGCCACCGCCGAATCGCTCGCGGGCATGTCGGACGATGCGCTGGCGAGCATGATCGCCGCGTATGACGCCTCCCCCGAAGGCCACGCCGACGCGGAAGCTGCGACGGCACAGGTCACCCAGGAATTCGTGGTCACCGACGAGTTCCGCACGGACTTCGAGCAGGCGACGACGACGGCCGCGGCCTTGCCTGACGAAATCCGGCCCGACGAACTCCTGGCCGACGACGCGTCGCCGGCCCTGGTCGAGATCGACGACGAGTACTACGGCATGAGCATGGAGGAACTGGATGCGCTGACCGCGCCCGACAGTGCGGCGACCGCGCCGTCCTCCGTCGCGGCGAGCAACGCCGACAGTTTCACGGAAGACGCAGACCTCTCCGACCTGGCCGCGATGGACTTCGCAGCGCGCCCGGTCGAGGCCGATGGGTTTGCCGACCTGCCGACCATCGGGCAACTGCCCGCGTGGGAGCGCGAGTCGTTGGCACCCGAATTCGACCCCGCGGCCGAGGCTGCCGCGGCTGCCGATGCAATTCCGCAGGGCGATGCGCCTGCGCTGGCGGAAGTGGCGTCGGAGCAGGCAATCGCCGCCGACGAGGTTTCTCTGGCCCACGACGCCGCGCTGTCCGGGATCGAAGCCGGCGTCGGGACGCAGGCAGCGGAATCGATCGCCGGAACGATGGACACCCACGCCCTGGTCGCTGCCGAAACGGACGCCGACGCGGTCGACGCCCAGGCCGCGGTTGCTGAAGCGCCCGAAGCCGTTGAGCCGCCCGAAGCCGTCGAGCCCGAAGCCGTCGAGCCGCCCGAAACCGTCGAGCCGCCCGAAGCCGTCGAGCCCGAAGCCGTCGAGCCCGAAGCCGTCGAGCCCGAAGCCGTGGTCGCAGCGGACGGGTCGCACGCCGTCGTCGAAGAACAGCCCGCCGAGGAGGAAGACGAGGTCGCCGAGGCAGTCGCGCCCGTCGCCGTGGCCGAACTCGCCGCGCCGATGGTTCGCCCGACCGTGCCGATGGCCGTGGATCCGGCCGATCCGGACGCCGAGCTCGACATGACCGACCTCGACCCGGAACTGCTGGACCTGTTCCTCGAGGAAACCAACGACATCCTCGATCATTCCGACGGCATGCTGGCGCGCTTGCGCGAGCAGACCACGGACCGCGATGCCGTGGTCACCCTGCAGCGCGACCTGCACACGCTCAAGGGCGGCGCGCGCATGGCCGGCATCTACGCAGTCGGCGAGCTGGGCCACGCGATGGAATCCCTGCTCGAGTCCGCGGCCGAGGGCCGCCAGGCGCTCGACGGCACCGGCGTGGTCGTGCTCGAGCGCGGCTTCGACCGACTGCATGCCATGGTCGCGCGGATCGGCGAGCGCAAGGCCATCGCCGTGCCCGTGGGCCTGATCGCACAGGTCGAGGCGCTGTCCGAGGGCCGTTCGATCGAGGAAGCGATTGCCGCGCAGGCGGACGTCGGCAAGATCGACGCGATTGCGAATGCCGACGCACCGGCCCCCGCGGCCGCGCGCCCGCAGGCGCCCTCGCGGCCGCTATCCGCGCCCATGGACGACCTGGGCGAGGACGAGATGACCGGCGTCCGCGCGCCGCAGGAACAGGTGCGCATCCGCGCCGACCTGCTCGATCGCCTGGTGAACTACGCCGGCGAAGTGGCCATCTACCGCGCCCGCCTGGAACAGCAGCTCGGCGCCTTCCGCGCCAACCTCGGCGAACTCGACCAGACGACCACGCGCCTGCGCGAGCAGCTTCGCCGCCTGGACATCGAGACCGAGGCGCAGATCGTCGCGCGCTACCAGCGCGAGGGCGAGGACAAGGACGCCAACTTCGACCCGCTGGAACTCGACCGCTTCACCAACCAGCAGCAGCTGACCCGCGCGCTCAACGAGTCCGCTAACGACCTGGTCAACCTGCAGGGCTCGCTGGACGACCTGACCCGCCAGTACGAGACCCTGCTGCTGCAGCAGTCGCGGGTGAGCTCGGACCTGCAGGAAGGCCTGATGCGCACGCGCATGGTGCCCTTCGACGCCCTGGTGCCGCGCCTGCGCCGCGTGCTGCGCCAGGCCGCCACCGATACCGGCAAGCAGGTGCAGCTGAAGGTCGATGGTGCCAGCGGCGAAATGGACCGCAATGTGCTCGAGCGCATGACCGCGCCCCTGGAGCACATGCTGCGCAACGCGATGGCCCACGGCCTGGAACTCCCGGAGGACCGCCGCAAGGCGCACAAGCCGGAAGAGGGCACGGTCCGCATCGCGGTGCAGCGCGAAGGATCCGAAGTCGTGCTCAAGGTCAGCGACGATGGCCTGGGCCTGGACAAGGAGGCGATCCGCGCCAAGGCGATCGAACGCGGCCTGATCAAGGCCGATGCCGAGATCTCCGACCAGGCGCTGTATGGCCTGATCCTGGAAACCGGGTTCTCCACCGCGCTGACGGTCAGCCGACTGTCCGGCCGCGGCGTCGGCATGGACGTGGTCTACAGCGAAATCCGCCAGCTCGGCGGCACCCTGCAGATCCGCTCCGAACAGGGCCGCGGCAGCGAGTTCATCATCCGATTGCCGTTCACCCTCGCGGTGACGCAGGCGGTGTTCGTCAAGATCGGCGACACCAGCTTCGCCGTGCCGATCGCCTCGGTGCAGGGCGTGGGCCGCATCTCGCGCGAGGACCTGGACACGCAATTGGCCGGCGGCAATCCGGTCTTCAAGTACGCGGGCGAAGACTATGCGATCCATGACCTCGGCAACCTGATCGGCCACGCGCCGGCCAAGGCCCAGGACAGCCTGCAGATGCCCCTGCTGCTGGCCCGCTCCGGCGACCTGCGCTCGGCGATCTCGATCGACCAGGTGCTGGGCAGCCGCGAAATCGTGGTGAAGCCGGTCGGCCCGCAGGTCAACTCGGTGCCCGGCATCTTCGGCGCCACCATCATGGGTGACGGCCGCGTGGTGGTCATCCTCGACGTCGCGCCGCTGGTGCGCCGACAGGGTGTCGTGGATCGCGCCGCCGCCGCGGCGCTGGCCGCCGGCACGCCCGCCGCACCGGTCGCCGCCGTCGCGCCCGTCGCCACGCGCCGCGTGCCCGTGGTCATGGTGGTGGATGACTCGATCACCATGCGCAAGGTCACCGGCCGCGTGCTCGAGCGCAACAACATGGAAGTGCTCACGGCGAAGGACGGCGTGGACGCGGTCGAGAAGATGGCCGAGCGCGTGCCCGACCTGGTCCTGCTCGACATCGAGATGCCGCGCATGGACGGCTACGAAGTCGCGCAGAACATGCGTTCCGACCCGCGCCTGAAGGACGTGCCGATCATCATGATCACTTCGCGTACCGGCGAGAAACACCGCCAGCGCGCGATGGACATCGGCGTCAACCGCTACCTGGGCAAGCCGTACCAGGAGCCGGAGCTGATGCGCAACGTATTCGAGATGCTGGGCATCGAGCTGGAACGCGCGGATGTCTGACGCCGGCGTCCGCGTCGCGCTGCTGGGCCGCGCCGGCAAGGCGCGCGACCAGCTGCACCGCGCACTCGCCGAGTCCGGCGCGGCGATCGTCGCCGAGGGCGATCCCGCGGAACTCGATCCGGCCACCGTCGCGGGTTTCGCGCCGACCTGCTACCTGGTCAGCCTGGAGCCGGCGATCGAGCGTTCGCTCGAGCGCTTCGACGAGCTGCTGGCTTCGCCTGGCGTCGAGGTCATGTTCGACGATGCCGAAACCAGCGCGCGCCTGGACGGCTGGGACCTCAACCGCTGGGCCCGGCACATCGCCAACAAGCTGCTCGGCCACGACGGGCTGCCGCCGGCGCCCGCCGGCGCGCAGTTCGGCTACGAGGACGCACCGCCAGCGCCTGGCGCCGGGACCGATGCGGGCCATGGCCTGGACCTGGATTTCTCGGACGATGGCGCATCGGGCGGCTCGCTCGACCTCGACGCCGGCCGGATGGCGTCGGTCGACAGCGACGAGGACGACCTGTCGGACTCGATCGATTTCTCCGCCGGCGGCGATGACGTTGTCGAGGGCGGCGAACTCGACCTGGATGTCGCCGAGCTGACCGCGCAACTGGAAGCCTACGAACAATCCGGCCGGCGCATGCCAAGCTCGGATACGCTGGCCGGCCTCGACGGCAGCTTCAGCATCGAATCGATAGACTCGATCGATGTCGGGGATGCCCCGGCCTCGACCAGCGCGACCTCGAACAACGCGGCCCAGGCCAAGGGGTCCCAGGCCAGCGCACCCAAGCCGGAATTCGACTTCAGCAACCTGGCCCTCGCCCCGATGGAGGGCGCCGCCGCCACCGCCGCGGCCGTGCCCGGCTACGTGGCCCGAACCGATGCGCGGACCCTGTCGCTCGACCCCTTGCCAGGCCAGGCAGCGGCGCCTGCTGCCGTCGCCTCGGCGGATGCGACCGGCCCCGGCGCGGTGGTGATCCTGGCCGGCCTCGGTGGCCCCGATGCGGTGCGCCAGTTGCTGTCCAGCCTGCCGGAAACCCTGGCCGTGCCGGTGCTGCTGTACCAGCACCTGGAAGTGGGCAAGCACGAGCGCCTGGTGGACCAGCTCGCGAAGATCAGCCGCCTGCCGGTGGAGCTCGCCCGCGATGGCGCATCGCCCGCGCGCGGCCATGTGTCGTTGCTGCCCGCGGGCATGACCGCCACGGCGCAGGGCGATGCGCTGGTGTTCCACGCAGGCACCTTGTCGCAACTGATCGCCGCCCTCCCGCCCGAAGACAGCATGATCGTCGTGCTCAGCGGCGCCGACCCGCACCTGGTGCCAATGATCCTGGAAATGGGCGAAGCCGGGGGTATCGTGCTGGCGCAGGACCCCGATGTCTGCTTCGACGCAGGCGCCGCCGAGGCCATGCAACGCCAGGGTGCCGGCGTCTTCCCCGCACTTGGCCTGGCGCGGCAGATCGCCGCGCGCTGGACCCACTGACACCCGGCTCAGGCAGCCACGGAGCACGACCATGAACACCACCGCACCCGACCGCGATATCCGAGGCGTGTTGATCACGGTCAACCAGGGCCGGCTGCTGTTGCCGAATGCCTCGATCGCCGAGGTGATCACCTTCTCCGACCCCGAGCGCATCGAAGGCGCGCCGGCCTGGATGCTGGGCCAGATCCGCTGGCGCGGCTGGCGCCTGCCGCTGCTGTCGTTCTCGCGCTTTGCCGGATGGTCCGAGGAAGAAGGCCAGATCGGCGCCAAGGTCGTGGTGCTGAAGGCCCTGGGCGGCAATCCCAAGCTGCCGTATTTCGCGGTGCTGTCGCAGGGCTTCCCGCGCCTGGTCACGGTGTCGCACAAGGCGCTGTCGGAAACCACCGGTGGTGGCAACCTGCCGCAAGGCATCCACTCGCGCATCATGCTCAACGATGATGCCGCCGTGGTTCCCGACCTCGCGGGCCTCGAAGCGCTGATCCAGCAGGCGCTCGCGCAGGCCGCCTGACCCTGTCTGTGGTTGTTGAACCTGACCGCGCCCGAGATGACCGTGCTCATCGGCGGCATGCGTGCGCTGG
>JANXUD010000032.1 GCA_025352045.1 Gammaproteobacteria bacterium
CGTCCATGTAGGCTAATCGGCGCCGTCCATGGCGCCGATTGTCCCGCCAAGACCCCTGCTCCGAGCCGCCAAGACCCCTGCTCCGAGCCGCCCAGGCCACTCCACCATCGGCGCCGAATAACGCTGCCCGGCGCGCTGCACCAGCCGAAGCCTGCGTCACGTCCACACCGCAATGCCGCACGTGCGCGCGAGGCGTTCCGTGCATTGCGATGGTGGGTGGGGCGCGGAGGCTGCCGGTAGCCGCGCCCTTGCCGACACGCGACGCGGGCTAGCGCGGTTCGCGCAGGAAGCGGGCGAGCGACGGCGCCGGCCGCGCCGGCTCGAACTCGGTGGCGATGTCCACGTAGCCGCGCAACAGCGCCAGGTCGTGCGCCGTGCGGCCCAGCACGTCGCGCAGGCCGCGGCTGGCGCCTTCGCGCAGCAGGCGGCGCACGATCGAGAGCAGGCCGTGCATCGCCGCCAGGTGCAGGGCGCACAGGCCGCGCTGGTCCTGCACGTCGAGCGAAATGCCCTCGGCGAACAGGCGTTCGAGCACCGCCAACAGCAGGTCCTCGTCGCAGGCCGCGCCGGCCTCGGCGCGGGCGCCCAGCGCCAGCAGCAGCGGCGTCTGGCCGGCGTGGTTGGCCAGGTCCGCGCCGCTTTCGCCCATCAGCAGCAGGTCGAGCAGCGCCAGCACCCGCTGGCGGTCGCGCGCGCTGAAGGCATGCAGCGCCGCGCAGTGCAGGGCGCTCAGGCCCTGGTCGTCCACGGCATCGGATTGCGCGCCCTGGGCGAGCAGGCGGCCGGCGATTTCCGGCAGGCCGAGCGCCGCTGCCAGCATCAGCGGCGTGACGCCGCCGGGCAGGGTCTGGTTCGGTGCGGCGCCGGCTTGCAGCAGGGCATCCACGACGCCCGCGTGGCGCATGCTGATCGCCGCCGACAGCGGCGTCGCACCAGTGCGCGCATTGAGGCCCGGATCCGCACCGACGGCCAGCAGTGCGTGCACGATCTCGAGATGGCCGCCACCGGCCGCGCGCAGCAAGGCGGTGCAGCCCTGCGCATCCACGGCGTCGATCGGCAGGCCCAGCGCCAGCAGGCGCTGCACGGCTTCCCGATCGCCGGCGATGGCGGCCGCCGGAAGGTCCAGTCCCAGCAGCGGGCGTCCGGGCAGGACCCAGCCGCGCCATTCCAGCCAGTGGCTGAGGTCGCTGCGCCCGGCGGCCAGCGCCAGGCCGAGCGCGGTCTGGCCGTCGGGGGAACGCGCCGCGGGCTGCGCGCCCGCGCGCAGCAGGGCGCGCAACGCGGCCTCGCGGCCCAGGCTGGCCGCGACCAGCAGGGCGCCGTGGCCGCGGCTGTCGCGCAGGTTGGGATCCACGCCGCGCGCGAGCAGGGCATCGGCCAGGCGCTGCCACCCCAGGCGAATCGCCAGCACCAGCGGCGGATCCATCGCCGCAGGCGCACCGAAGGCGTCAGCGCCGCGCTCGAGCAGGGACAGCGCGAGTTGCTCGGCGCCGCGCGACACGTGTTCGCCGGCGACGCAGGCGTGCAGGAACACGGCCAGCCCGCCGCGTCCGCCAACGCCCTGGCCGCGGTCGAGCAGGCGCTGCAGCGCCTGCTGGCGCGCACCGCCTTCGGCCAGCAGCTGGAACAGCACGCCATCGCGACCGTCGCCAAGCGCATCGGCGCTGGCGCCATGGCCGAGCAGCCAGGCGAAGCCGGCGAGGCGATCGTCGTCGGAAAAATCGCGCAGCAGGTCGGCCAGCACGCGCGGCGACAGGCCGCCGCCGAGGCCGAGCAGGGTCTGCGCCGAGTCGAAGCGATCCATCAGCAGCGCTTCGCGCAACAATTCGCGCGGCGTCTTGCCGACCTCACCCTCGGCCAGGCTCTCGACGACATTGGCGGGTAGTGCGTGGCTCGGATCGAGCACGGACACCTGCGGCCAACGGCCATGCTCGATCGCGATCTCGATCGGGCGGCGGCCACTGGCATCGGGCTGGTCCGGTGCGACGCCCAAGCCGCGGAGCTGGCGCAGCAGTTCCGGCTCGGCGCCGGCGAGCACGGCCAGGAAGATCGCATTGCGCTGCTGGGAATCCACCGCGCTGGCATTGGGCTTGGCCTGGGCCAGGCGCGCGACCGTGGCGGTCTGGGCGTGGGCGGCGGCCTCGAGCAGCGGCGTGCGTCCCTCGGCGTCCTGGGCATTGCGGTCGGCGCCTGCATCCAGCAGCAGGCCAGCGATCTCCGCATTGCCGGCGACGCAGGCCTGCATCAGCGCCGTGCGGTGGCCGGTGCCGCGCGCATCCACGCGCGCCTTGTGCCGCAGCAGCAACTGCACGCCGCCCGGATCGTCGTCGCCACCGGCGGCGGCCAGCAGGGCCGGCTGCCCACCCGCGGGTTCGGGCCGCGCACCGTGTTCGATCAGGAAGCGCGCCAGCCGCCAGTTGCCCGATGCGCAGGCAATCGACAGCGGGCTCAGTCCCTCGGCATTGAGCACGTCCACCTGCGCGCCGGCATCGAGCAGCAGCGCGGCGACCGCGGGATCGGTGCTGCGCGCGGCATGGTGCAGGGGCGTGTTGCCGTCGGGATCGGCCTGGCGCGAATCGGCGCCGTTGGCCAGCAGGGTCATGACGGCTTCCGGCCGGCCGTGCCAACTGTCGCGGGTCGCGGCAAGCAGGGGCGACAGGCCGTGGTGCCGCGCATTGAGGTCGGCGCCGCGGGCGATCAACTGGCGCAGCAGGCGCAGGTCGCCCTGCAGGGCGGCCAGCATCGGCAGGGTGCGCTGGTCACGATCGCCCTCGGCCGGCAGGGCATGGGCATTGGCGCCGGCATCCAGGGCGGCCAGCCCGGCGTCGATCCGGCCCGCGCGCAGCGCGGCGTACAGGCGTTCGTCCGGCGTCCCGCTCGGCGCCTCGGCGAGGGCGGTGGCGCGCGCGGCAGCGGCGGCCGCCGCCTCTGCCTCGCCCTGGCCGGCCGGCGCCGCCGCGGGCAGCAGGGCCTGTGGCAGGCGATCGGCGCGGCGATGGATCTCGGCATGTGCCAGCAGGCACAGCAGGGGATAGGCCCAGAGCAGGGCATGGCGCGCCGACGGCGGCAGCAGGCCAGGCCAGGCCAGTCCCAGCCCAAGCGCCAGCACGCCGAACACCAGGCCGGTGATCTCGAGGCCGCGGCCCAGGTCCAGGCTGCCGCTGCGGGTGGCGGCGCCGAGCAGGCTGGCGAATCCCTGCGGGTGCCGCGCGGCCTGGGCGAAGGCCGGCCAGACCCGCCACAGCCCGAGCAGGACGAAGCCGGCGCAAAGGCTCAGCACCAGCACCGGCACGATGGCGCCGCTGTCGAGCACGGCGCGCAGCGGCCAGACGACGATGAGGGCGAGCAGGGCAAAGGCCAGGATCCAGAGCAGGGCGACGCCGGTGGCGTCGATCGCCAAGGGAAAGCGCGGCCGCGGCCACTGGCGGCTGCCGCGCCAGGCGCTCCAGCCCAGCAGCAACAGGGGTTGGGCGAGGACCAGGCCCACTGCCGACCACGGCGATGCCTGCAACAGCGGCCACCAGGCCAGCGCCACGCCGGGCACCAGGGCCGCGAGCGACCACGCGAGGGTGCGCCGGTCAGCCATCGCCCACGCCACCCGCCACCAGGGGATCGAGTACCGCGTCGGGCGCCTGCAGGTAGTAGCCCAGCCGCTCCAGGTTGGCCCGCACCACCGCCGCATCCGCACGCGCGAGGGTGCGGGCCGGCGTGAGTTCCACCGCCAGCACGAACTCCAGCGCGCCCAGTGGCGCGCGCAGGGACTCGGGGACGAGGCCGAAGGCATCGCGCTCGCGCAGGTAGAGATAGGTATCGGGCTTGCGCCGGGACTTGTAGACGTGGGCGTGCATGGCGCGCAGGCGCTGGGAGTGCCCGATTGTCGCCGCAAACGCGGGGCGGGGAAAGCGTTGGTGCGCTAACCTAGCGGCCCTTCGACGTCGCACCCCACAAGGATCCCTGCATGCGCCTGCGTCCCTTGCTGTTCGCCGCCCTCGCCGGCACCGCGGCCACCGCCGCTTCGGCGCAGACGCCGATCACGCTCGACCAGGCGATGGCGCACCCGGACTGGATCGGTCCCGCGGTGGAGACGGCCTGGTGGTCGTGGGACGGCAAGCAGGTGGAATACCAGACCAAGCGTCCGGGTTCGCCGGTGCGCGACACCTACGCGATCGCCGCCGGTGGCGGCGGCGCCAGGAAGCTCGCCGACGCGGAGTTGCCGTCGCTCGACGCCGATTCGCCGGTCTACGACCCGACCCACACGCGAATGCTGTTCCTGCGCCACGGCGACGTCTTCGAGCGCGACCTGCGCACCGGCGCGCTGCAACAGCTCACCCGCAGCAGCGAGGACGAAGCCTCGCCGCAGTACGCCGCCGATGGCTATCGCGTGCAATACCGCCTGGGCAACGACTGGTACCAGTGGGACCCCGCCAGCCACCTCGACGGACCGATCGCCCTGCCGCTGGCCAGCAAGGATCCCGCGGCGGCGCCGCCCGCCGATGCGCAGCGCGACATGCAGTTGCGCCTGGTGCAGACCCTGCGGCGCCAGAAGGCCGACCGCGAGGCACTGCGCGCGGCCGACGAGGCGCAGCGTCGCGCCGATCCCTCGCGCGCGGCCGCGCCGGTCTACCTGGGCGACGACGTGCAGCTCGACGGCACCATGCTGTCGCCGAACGGTCGCTGGCTGCTCGTCATCACCTCGCCCAAGGGCAGCGACGCGGGCAAGACCAGCAAGTTGCAGAAGTACGTCACCGAGTCCGGCTACGAGGAAGGCGAGGAGGAACGCACGCGCGTCGGCCGCAACCTGCCCGTCGGCGAGCAGCTCAAGCTGGTGGACCTGTCGAGCGGCGTCGCGAAGGACCTGGACCTGGGCGTGCTGCCCGGCATCTCGGTCGATCCGCTGGCGGCCTTGCGCGCCGAGCACAAGCTCGACCCGCTCAAGGGCAAGCGCAGCGTGCGCGTGCTGGCCCAGGGCGACAACGCCGGCGGCGACACCGTGCACTGGAGCCGCGATGGCAACCAGCTGGCGGTGATGCTGCGCGCCGTGGACAACAAGGATCGCTGGATCGCCACGGTGGACCTGGCCAGCGCCGCATTGCGCCCCGCGCACCGCCTGACCGACCCGGGCTGGATCAACTGGACCTTCAACGATTTCGGCTGGCTGCCCGACAGCCGCACCCTGTGGTACCTGAGCGAGGAATCGGGCTGGTCGCACCTGTACACGCTGGTGGCCGGCGGCAAGCCACGCGCGCTCACCGACGGCAAGTGGGAAACCTCGTCGGTGCAGTGGTCGGCCGATGGCGCCACGGCGTATTTCCTCTGCAATCGCGCCTGGCCGGGCGACTACGAGGTGTGCGCGGTGCCGCGCGACGGCGGGGCGGTGCGCGAAGTCAGCGCGCTGGACGGCGTCGAGGACTTCACCCTGTCGCCCGACGGCGCGTCCCTGCTGCTGCATTACTCGGCCTCCTACCTGCCGCCGCAGCTGGCCGTGCTGCCCGTCGCAGGCGGTAAGCCGGTGGTGCTGACCGACACCCGCACGGCGGAATTCCGCGCGCGCAGCTGGATCGAACCCAAGTACGTGCAGGTGCCCTCGACGCATGGCGCCGGGGTGATCTGGGCCAAGCTATATGCGCCGGCCGCGCTGGAGGCGGGGCGCAAGTACCCGTTGGTGATGTTCGTGCACGGCGCCGGCTACCTGCAGAACGTATTCGCGCGCTATCCCAACTACTTCCGCGAGCAGATGTTCAACAACCTGCTGGTGCAGCAGGGCTACGTGGTGCTGGACATGGACTACCGCGCCTCGCAGGGCTATGGCCGCGACTGGCGCAACGCGATCTACCAGCGCATGGGCCATCCGGAGCTGGAGGACCACATCGACGGCGTCAACTGGATGGTCGCCCACCAGCAGGGCGACGCGGCGAACGTCGGCATCTACGGCGGCAGCTATGGCGGCTTCATGGCCTTCATGGGCCTGTTCCGCGCACCGGACGTGTTCAAGTCGGGCGCCGCGCTGCGGCCGGTGTCCGACTGGAGCACCTACAACCACGAGTACACCTCCAACATCCTGAACACGCCGGACGTGGACCCCGAGGCCTACAAGCGCTCGTCGCCGATCGAGTTCGCGGAGGGCCTCAAGGGCCACCTGCTGATCGAGCACGGCATGATGGACGACAACGTCTTCTACCAGGACTCGGTGCGCATGGCGCAGCGGCTGATCGAGCTGAAGAAAGACCACTGGGAGCTGGCGTCGTACCCGCTCGAGCGGCACGGCTTCGTGCAGCCCGAGAGCTGGTATGACGAATACCGGCGCATCGACGAACTGTTCGAGTCAACCCTGAAGCCCTGAACGGGGCCGGTTCCGTCACATTGCGGAGTAGCGATGGACCTCGGACTGCAGGACAGGATCGCGATCGTCACTGGCGCAAGCCGCGGCATCGGCCGCGCGATCGCGCAGCTGCTGTCAGCCGAAGGCATGCGCATCGTGCTGGTGGCGCGCTCGGACGCGGCGCTGGCGCAGACCGCCGCAGGCTGCGCGGGCGAGACGCTGGCGCTGGCACGCGACCTGCGCGAACCCGACGCCGCCGCCGACGTCGTGGCCGCGACCATCGCCCGCTTTGGCACCATCGACGCGCTGGTGAACAACGCCGGGGCGACCAAGCGCGGTGATTTCCTCGCCCTCACCGACGGCGACTGGGACGACGGCTTCGCGCTGAAGTTCTTCGGCGCGATGCGCCTGGCGCGCGCGTCCTGGCCGGCGCTGTGCCAGTCGCGCGGCGCGGTCGTGAACATCGCCGGCATCGGCGGGCGCACCGGCAGCGCCGAGTTCGCCATCGGCGGCTCGGTCAATGCCGCGGTACTGCTGCTGACCAAGGCGCTGGCCGACCGGGGCCAGGCCGATGGCGTGCGCGTCAACGCGATCAACCCCGGCTCGATCGCGACCGAGCGGCTCTCGCATCGCGTGCGCAACGCGGCCCAGGCCGATGGCACCGACGTCGCCACGGCCGAGCGCGCGCTTGCCGCGGAACTGGGCGTGCCGCGCTTCGGCACCCCGGCCGAACTCGCGCAGGCCGTGGCCTTCCTGCTCTCGCCACGTGCCGCCTATATCCAGGGCGCCGTCCTGGACGTGGACGGCGGCCAGACGCGCACCCTCTGAGGCGGGCTACGGCTTGGTGAAGCGCTCGTGTACCGCAGCCTCCAGCAAGTCCGGCGGCAGCAGGCCCTGCTCGAGCAGGAAGTTGTTGAACGCCCGCCGGTCGAAACGCTTGCCCATGGCGATTTCGGTCGCCGCGCGCAGTTGCAGGATGCGCGAGTAGCCATAGAAGTAGCTGCCGGCCTGGCCGGGCGCGTTGAAGGTGTAGCGGTCGAGCTCCTGGCGCGTCATCGCCTTCGACAGAACCACCTCGTCGGTCAGCACGCGGCCGGCGTCCTCGCGCGAGATCAGGCCCAGGTTGAGCATCGGGTCGAGCATGGCGCGCGCAGCACGCAGCATGCGGAACTGCAGGGCGACCAGTTGTCCCTCGGCAGGCTCGAACGGCACCATCTCGGCTTCGGCATACAGCGCCCAGCCCTCGACGTTGACGCTGTTGAACGCGTACAGCGCGCGTGCCTGCGACACGCCGCGCTCGATCATCGCGCTGAACTGCAGCTCGTGGCCGGGCCGTCCTTCGTGTGCGCTCAGTGTCCACGCAGCGCCCGGGAAGTTGAAGTCGTCGTAGGCCTCACCCTTGCCACCGGCACCGGGGTTCCCGACCGGCAGCACGAACTGGCCCGGCTCGCCGGTATTGCCGATCATCGGCGGCGGCTGCATGTGCGGCGCGGGTTGCGCGGCGCTCTCGGCCGCGGAGGCCAGGCGCATCACCATCGGCCGCGCCGGCACGTCGACGATGCGCTCACGCCGGATCGCGGCTTCCAGCGCGCTGTTGACGGCCTTGTATCGCGCTTCGAGCTGGTCGTTTGGAATGCTCCGCTTCTTCAGCGCCCGCAGCACGCTGCGATAGTCCGTGTCCTTCCAGCCGTGGGCCCTGGCGATGGTCGGCGCCAGCGCCTGCATCGCATTGCGCGTCTCCATGTATTCGACCTGCGCACGCTGCACCAGCAGTTGCGGCGGGATGTCGATGCCGATGCGCTTGAGGCGGAATGCGTACTGCTCGGGCGGCAGGTGGAAGTCATCGCGAGCGCGTGGCAGCACGGCAGTGCGCTCCCAGGCGGCGTAGTCGTTGAACTGCTTCTCCATGGCGTCCAGGGCCGGGCCTGCGCCGTCCAGTTTGGCCTTGGCGAACAACTCGCGGATGCCCTTGATGTAGGTGGGGACGTCGTCGAGCGATTTCTGCAAGCGCGCCTTCACCGGGCCGGAGAGGTGGCTGTCGCCGGTTTTCTCCAGGTAACGGGCGCGCGCCAGGTCAACCATCGGGGTGCTGCCCGGATACAGGCCAACATAGCGCTGGAGCAGTTCGACGGTCTTCGCCTCGCGCGCGGCAGGCAGCTGGGACTGCAGCATCTGCTGCACGTTGCCGAACACCATGCGTGGCACGTCCGTCCACGGCAGGTCGTACTTGGCCGACAGGGCAATGCCGGCGATGTCGTTGTCGAGCGAACCGATCAGGATCTGCAGGTCCTGCTTGACCAACGGGTCGGATTCGGTTGCCAGCGCACGCTGGAGCTCGTCCCGCATGGACGTCATCGCGCCCGTGTAACGGGCGTCGATGTCGGGGCCCAGGTCGCTGACAAGCCCGTCATATTCGGACAGTCCGCTGCCGGATGCATCTTCGGGCGAGAATTTCGCCTGCGCGTCGAGCACCTTGCGCGTGTACGCATTGCTGGCCGCGATCCAGGCGGGCGCCGGACGCGGGGCGGGCGTGGCCGGTTGCGTCGCGGGTGCTGGCGCCGCCGTCGCAGCGGGCGCCACCGCGGGCGTGGCTGCAAGGGCTGCCGGCAGCGGCGCGAAAACAAAGGCAACCAGCACCAGGCCGCAAGTCAGGCGTACACGCATGGGATTCTCCTGCGGTCCGGCCGGATGCGGAGCGCGTGTCGAGGAAGGAGCCGATCCCGCCCGGCCCCCGGCGGGCCGAATAAATGCTACGACGGCCAGCCGCCAGGCGGCATGGGCCAAACGTCGTGGCGCAGGCTCACGCGACGGCGAGTCAGGCCAGGTAGCCGCCGTCCACCGCAAGCGTCGCACCGGTCACGTAGGACGCCGCGTCGCTGGCCAGGAACAGCACCGCCGGCGCGATCTCGTCCGGCTGCGCAACACGCGCCAGCGGGATGGCCTGCAGCATCATGCCGAGGATCTTCGGGTTGCCGGTGAGCGCCGAGGCGAACTTCGTTTCGGTCAGTCCGGGCAACACGCAGTTGACGCGGATGCCGTGCTGCGCCAGTTCCTTCGCAAAGCCTTCGGTCATGTTGACGATGCCGGCCTTGGTCATCGAGTAGATGCCCTGACCCGGCGCCGCGCGCCGCGCGTTCACCGAGGCGATGTTGACGATGCTGCCGCCGCCGCGCGATTTCATCCGCTTGGCGGCCTGCACCGTGCTCCAGAAATAGCCGCGCAGGTTCACCTCGACGGTCTTTTCGTAGCTGGCCAGGTCCATGTCCAGCATCGGGCCGAAATAGGGATTGGCCGCGGCGTTGTTGACCAGGATGGACGGCGCGCGGTCGCGCGCCTCGAGCGCGGCAAAGGCGGCCTCGATCGCCGCGGGATCGCCGACATGCAGGGCGATGGCCTCGGCCGAGCCGCCGGCGCCGCGGATCGACGCGGCGACCGCTTCGCAACCCTCAACCTTGCGGCTGCTGCAGACCACGTGCGCGCCCTGTGCCGCCAGCAGTCGGGCGATGGATTCGCCGATGCCGCGCGAGGCGCCACTGACCAGGGCGGTGCGCCCGGCGAGGTCGAACATCGAAGGATCCACGCCTGCTCCCCGCGCGCCGGCGGCGCGCCTTGTTATGCTCGGCGAGGCTAGCATGGCCTTCGGGGGAGTCGGCAAATGGCAACCGAACGACGCGTCCTGATCACCGGCGCGGGCTCCGGCCTGGGCCGCGCGCTCGCCCTGCGCTACGCACGGCACGGAGACCGCGTCGCCTGCGTCGACATCCAGGCGGCGCGCGCCGACGAGACCCGCGCCTTGCTGCCCGGCGAGGGCCACCTGGCGCTGGCCACCGACGTCGCCAGCGACGACGCAATGCAGGCCTTGCACGACGCCGTGCTGGCGGCCTGGGGCGGCGTGGACGTGCTGGTCAACAACGCCGGCATCGCCTCGGGCGGCGCCATGGTCGAGACGACCATGGAGGAGTGGCGGCGCATCCTGGAAGTGGACCTGCTGAGCGTGGTGCGCGGCTGCCGGCTGTTCCTGCCCGGCATGCTGGCCGCCGGCAGTGGCCAGGTCATCAGCACCGCCAGCTTCGCCGGCCTGGCCGGCGCGCCCGGCCTCATGACCTACGGCGTGGCCAAGGCCGCCGTGGTGGCGCTATCGGAGCAGCTACGCTCCGAGGTGGCGTCGCGCGGCGTGCGCGTCAGCGTGCTGTGCCCGGCCTTCTTCAAGACCAACCTGTGCGAATCGGGCATCGGCAACCCGCAGGCGATGGTGGTGGCGCGCAAACTGATGGACGTCTCGCCCGACACCCTGGACGGCGTCGCCGACCGCGTCTTCGCGGCCGCGCAGGCCGGCACCTTCCTGATCCTGCCGACCCGCGCCGAGCCGATGCGCTGGCGGCTCAAGCGCTGGTTCCCCGCGCTCTACTTCCGCCTCATGCGAAAGCGAATGCGCTCCCTGTCTGCGGATAGGTAGTTCCACCATCCGTGACGTGGCGCAGGTTTTGACCTGCGGTGCGCCCCGCGTTTTGCCGTCCCGTTCACACCGCGGCGCGCGCGCGATCGTCTGTAATGGACGCTGAGTGCCCGCGACCGCGGGCGGAACCGCGTGGACATGACATGAGCGAACGTGACGAACTGGCGACCCGCCTCGGCGAGGCGATGGACAATGGCGAGTTCGAGATGTTCTTCCAGCCCGAATACAACGCGGTCGGCGCGCCGATCGCTGTGGAGAGCCTGCTTCGCTGGCGCCACCCCGAGCGTGGCCTGGTGCCGCCCGTGGTGTTCCTGGCCATCCTCGAGGACAGCGGGCAGATCCTGCCGCTCGGCCGCTGGGTGCTGGGTGAGGCCTGCGCCTACCACTTCCGGCTGGTCGAGGCCGGCTGGCCCGGGGTCACCGTGTCGGTGAACATGTCCACCGCGCAGTTCGAGGACCCGGGCATGGTCGACTACCTGCGCAAGCTGGTCGGCGAGTTCAAGATCCCGGCCGGGGCGCTGGAACTGGAGTTGTCCGAATCCACCGTGATGGCCGAGCCCGACCGCTCGGTGAGGATCATGGGCGCCGTGCGCGAGCTAGGCGTCAGCGTGGCGATCGCCGAGTTCGGAACCGGCTATTCGAGCTTGGCCACCCTGCACCGGGTGCCCGCGGACAAGATCAAGATCGACCGCAGCGTCGTGCGCGGCGTGCACGCCAACCCCGATGGCGCGGCGATCTGCCGCTCGATCGTCTCGATGGCGCATGGCAAGGGCCTGCAGGTGATCGCCGAGGGTGTGGAGATGCACGAGGAACACGCCTGGCTGGTAGGCAACGGCTGCGACGGCGTGCAAGGCTACCTGTTCGCGCGGCCGGCGCCGTTCGAGGCGATGCTCAAGGCGCTCGGGCCCCTGCCCGCCTGATGGACGCCGGCCCGGGCGAAGTGGCGGACGTCGCCCAGGCGCTGGGCGCAATCGCGGGCGGGCAGGATTCCGAGTCGCAATACCGCCTGCTGTTCGAGCACAACCCGCTGCCGTTCTGGGTCTTCCACCGGCACAGCCTGCGCATCCTGGAGGCGAACGAGGCCGCCGTCGCGCAGTACGGCTACAGTCGCGAGGAATTCCGCCGCATGGGCCTGGCCGACATCCGGCCGCCCGAGGACGTGGCCGAGGCGCTGCGCGTGGCCAGCGAAGGCAATCCGGAGCTGCGCCGCGGGCGGATCTGGCGCCACCTGCGCCGCAACGGCGAGGTCATGCTGGTGCAGGTGCATTCGTCCGACATCGAATTCCGCGGCCAGCCAGCGCGCCTGGTGCTGGCGCTGGACGTGACCCGAAAGCTGCAGGACCAGGAACGCCTGGAAAAGAGCGAAGCGCGCTTCCAGCTCGTCGCCCGAGCGACCTCCGATGCGGTGTTCGACTGGAACATCGTCACCGGCGAGAGCTGGCGCGGCGCCAGCTTCAACAGCCTGTTCCGCTACGGCGCCGACGAAATGCCGGGGACCATCGACGCCTGGTGGGATCGCGTGCATCCCGATGACCTCACCCGCGTCCAGACCTCGCTGGAATCGATGTTCAGCTCCGACGAAGTCGAGTGGGCCTGCAACTACCGGTTCCGTCGCGGCGACGGCAGTTATGCGCACGTGCTCGATCGCGGCCTGCTCACGCGCAGCGAGCGCGGCCTGCCGCTGCGCATGGTCGGCGGGATGGTGGATGTCACCGAACGCCAGCGCCACCTCGACCAGCTCGCCTGGCAAGCCGGCCACGACGAGCTCACCGGCCTGCTCAACCGCAGCGCCCTGCTGGCCGGCCTGCGCGAACGCACCGGCGGTGCGGTGCCGGCGCGGCCGTTCGGCCTGCTGTACCTGGACATCAACAACTTCAAGCTGATCAACGACAGCCTGGGCCACGAGGTGGGCGACGAAGTGCTGCGCGTGGTCGCCCGCCGGCTGCGCGAACGAATCCCCGCCGCGGACCGGATCGGCCGGATCGGCGGCAACGAATTCCTGGTCGTTCTGGACGATTGCCCGGGCCCCGGCCCGGTCCGCGGCGACCGCGGCATCGAGGCCCTGCTGGCGGCACTGCAGCAGCCGATCGAGGCACTGGGCACCCTGCACTATCTGAGCATCAACGCCGGCCTGGCGCGCTACCCCGAGCACGGCACCCTGCCCGACCTGTTGTTCCGCAACGCCGGCCTGGCGACCCACGAGTCCAAGCGGCGCGGCCACGACCAGGTGGTCGAATTCAGCGCCGCCTTCGAACGGGCGGTGCGCGATCGCCAGCAACTGGTGTCGCGCCTGCACGAGGCGCTCGAGCGCAACGAGTTCGAACTGCACTTCCAGCCGCAGTTCTGCAGCGGTAGCCGCGCGCCGATCGGGCTGGAGGCCCTGGTCCGCTGGCGCCATCCCGAGCGCGGCCTGGTGCCGCCGTCCGAGTTCATCCCGGTGTGCGAGGACAGCGGCCTGATCCTGCCGCTCGGGCGCTGGGTGCTGCGCGAGGCCTGCCGGCACCATCGGCTGCTGGTGGCGGCCGGGCACGGCAACCTGGTGATCGCGGTGAACGTGTCGGCGATCCAGTTCGTCAGCGGCGAGCTGCAGCAGGACGTGCCCGCGCTGCTGCGCGAGTTCGGCGTGCCGCCGGGAGTGCTGGAACTCGAGCTGACCGAAAGCCTGGTGATGGAGAACCCCGAGTCGGTGATCGAGGTCATGCGCGGGCTGCGCGAGCACGGCGTCACCCTGTCGATCGACGATTTCGGCACCGGCTATTCGTCCATGGCCTACCTGCATCGCCTGCCGGTGGACAAGCTCAAGATCGACCGCAGCTTCGTCAGCGGCGTGGATGGCGACATGCACAACGCGGCGATCTGCGATTCGGTGCTTGCGCTGGCGCGCAGCTTCGGCCTGAAGGTGATCGCCGAAGGCGTGGAGACCGAGGGCCAGCTGGCCTGGCTGCTCGCGCACGGTTGCGCCGAGGTGCAGGGCTACCTGCTGGCGCGGCCGATGCCGTTCGATGCGATGATCGAGCACTTGCGTGGAACGGGGCCGGTTCCTTCACACGCATGAATGGGGCCGGTTCCTTCACACGCGGGCGCGTGATGTTGGCGGTCGCGAAAGCCTGAAGCCCACGCGTGAAGGAACCGGCCCCGACTTTCGCCGTTTCGCGCCCGCGCGTGAAGGAACCGGCCCCGACTTTCGCCGACCTTCGCCGACGTTCGCCGTAGAATGGCGGGATGGATGTCTCCCATTTGCTCGACGGGCTGAACCCGGCCCAGCGCGAAGCGGTCTCCGCAGCCCCCGGCAATTACCTGGTCCTCGCCGGCGCAGGCTCGGGCAAGACGCGCGTGCTCATCCACCGGATCGGCTGGTTGCACGAAGTGGTCGGCGTACCCGCGCACGGCATCCTGGCGGTCACCTTCACCAACAAGGCCGCGCACGAGATGCGCGGCCGCGTCGAGGCGCTGCTGCACGGCGCGACCCGCGGCATGTGGGTCGGTACCTTCCACGGGCTCGCGCATCGGCTCCTGCGCATGCACTGGCAGGAAGCCGGGTTGCCCGAGAGCTTCCAGGTGCTCGATTCCGACGACCAGCTGCGGCTCATCAAGCGCATCGCCCAAGGCATGGAGCTTGATGACGGCCGCTTTCCGCCGCGCCAGATCGCCTGGTGGATCAATGCGCAGAAGGACGAGGGCCGCCGCCCGTCGTCGATCCAGGTCGCCGGCGGCGACCTCTACGGCAAGACCATGCAGCGCGTGTTCGAGGAATACGAGGAACGCTGCCGCCGCGCCGGCCTGGTGGACTTCGCCGAAATCCTGCTGCGCGCGCACGAGGTGCTGCGCGATACGCCGGCGCTGCTGGCGCACTACCGGCAGCGCTTCGGGCAGCTGTTGGTGGACGAGTTCCAGGACACCAACACCATCCAGTACGCCTTCGTGCGCCTGCTTGCCGGCGACAGCGGCCAGGTGTTCGTGGTCGGCGACGACGACCAGGCCATCTACGGCTGGCGCGGCGCGAAGGTCGAGAACGTGCAGCGCTTCCTGCAGGACTACCCCGGCGCGCAGACCTTCCGGCTGGAGCAGAACTACCGCTCGACCGGCACGATCCTGGCCGCGGCCAACGCGGTGATCGCGCACAACCCGGCGCGCCTGGGCAAGCAGCTGTGGACCGAGGACGGCGAAGGCGATCCGATCGACCTGTACGTGGCCTACAACGAGGTGGACGAAGCGCGCTTCCTGGTCGAACGGGTGCAGGCGTGGCGCCGCGCCGGCGGCCTGGCCGCGGAATGCGCGGTGCTCTACCGCAGCAATGCGCAGTCGCGCGCGATCGAGGAGCAGCTGCTGGCCGAGGGCCTGCCCTATCGCGTGTACGGCGGCCAGCGCTTCTTCGAGCGGCTCGAGATCAAGGACGCCCTGGCATACCTGCGCCTGGTCGCCAACCGCAACGACGATTCCAGCTTCGAACGCGCGGTCAACACGCCGCCGCGCGGGATCGGCGACCGCACCCTGGACGAGGTGCGCCGCCACGCGCGCGCCGAGTCACTGCCACTGTGGGCCGCCGCGGCCGCGATGTCGGGCGCGGATTCGCCCCTGGCCGGGCGCGCGCGCAATGCACTGAAGGCCTTCGCCCAACTGCTCGACGAACTCGCGGCCGGCATCGACGGCCTGCCCCTGCACGAACAGTTCGACGCCGTGCTCGAGCGCTCCGGCCTGCGCGCGCACTACATCGCCGAATCGCGCGGCCAGGTGGACT
Source organism: Gammaproteobacteria bacterium (assembly GCA_025352045.1). Classification (GTDB taxonomy): domain Bacteria; phylum Pseudomonadota; class Gammaproteobacteria; order Xanthomonadales; family Xanthomonadaceae; genus Arenimonas. The sequence continues at coordinate 15,514 of JANXUD010000032.1, forward strand.
CGCGCAGCGACAACCTCGACGAACTGGTGTCGGTGGCCAGCCGCTTCGAGCGCCGCGACGACGAGGAAGCCGTCGGCATGACCGAGCTCGTCGCCTTCCTGGCCTATGCCGCGCTCGAATCGGGCGAAGGCCAGGCCGAGGCGGGCGAAGACGGCGTGCAGCTGATGACCCTGCACAGCGCCAAGGGCCTGGAATTCCCGCAGGTGTTCCTGGTCGGGCTGGAAGATGGCCTGTTCCCGAGCCAGCGCTCGATCGAGGAGAGCGGGCGGCTGGAAGAGGAGCGCCGGCTGGCCTACGTCGGCCTGACCCGCGCGCGCCGCAAGCTGACCCTGAGCTATGCCGAGTCGCGCCGCCTGCATGGCATGGAGCACCTCGGCATTCCGTCGCGCTTCCTGCGCGAGATTCCGGCCGCCCTGCTCAACGAAGTGCGGCCGCGCGCCGGCATCAGCCGACCGGCCTATGCCTCCGCGCCCGCGCGCTGGCGTCCGCCCGCCGATCCGGACGCGCCGACGCTCAAGCTCGGGCAGCGCGTGCGCCATGCCAGCTTCGGCGCCGGCATCGTGATGGACAGCGAGGGCAGCGGCGCCCATGCGCGCGTGCAGGTGAACTTCGAAGACAGCGGCGCCAAGTGGCTGGTGCTTGCCTACGCCAACCTGGCGCCGGCCTGAGCGCGGACTAGTTGCCGGTGTGCCCGGGCTGCGGCGTTCCGGATGCGGGCGCGTCGCCACCGGTCGGCGTGGTTCCGCGCGGCGGCGACGGATTGCACTTGTTGAAGACCCGGCACAGGAAACCTTTCTTCTTGGGCGGCGGCGCAGCCGGGGCCTGCGTCGTCACCGGTGCGGCCGCCGCTTCGAGCGCGGCGGCCTGGGCGGCCGCGGCGGCGAGTTCGTTCTGACGGCGGGCTTCCTGGCGCGCGAGGTCGGCGGCCGAGGGCTCACGCGCGGCGCGGGCGCGCACGCGGTTGATCGGGCCGTTGGGGCCGCCGTGGCCGTAGCGCACGGTCGCCACGGCTTCCGCGGGCACATCGCCTGCGGCGGCGGTGCCTGCATCAGCGCCATCGTCCTTGGCATCGGTGGTCTTGCCCGAGGCAGCGTCGGCCTTCGCGGTCGCGGCTTCCTTGGCCAGGCGGTCGGCATCGGCCAGCGCCAGCGCTTCGTCCCCGGTCGCGCCGGCGCTGCCGGTGGGGGCGGAAACCGCTGGCACGGCTGGCGGAGCCGGCGGTACGGGCGGTGTGTTGGTGGCGGCCGGCGGTGCGGGTGCGGGTGCGGCGGCGGCGACCGCGGCCGGCCGTTCGCCACTGAAGCGCCCACTGCCGATACCCCAGGCCAGGCCCGCGATGATCAGCAGGCCCACGGCCATGGCGACAGGACGCCAGCGCGAGCCCGCGCCCGGGTCGGCGAGCGCTTGCGCCTTGGCGATCGCCGCCGAGGGATTGGGCGGCGTCGGTGCCGACGTGCTGCTGCCCTGCCCGGTGACAGGCGTGCGCGAGCTGACCACCGGCGGCGGCGTGGCCACGCGCGGGGCAATGCCCGGCGTCAGCGGCGTCGGGCTGCCGACCACCGTGGGATTGGAGGAGTTCGCACCCGCCCACGGCGCGGGCCGGAAGCTGAGCTGGGCGCCGTTGCGCAGCAAGGGGTGTGCCTTGAGGTCGGCATTGAGGTCCTCGCAGCTCTGGTAGCGCTCGGCCGGGTCCTTGGCCAGCATCTTGTCCAGGATGCGCTTGGTTTCCTCGTCCACGTCCGGGTTGAGCGCGCGCACGTCCGGGGTCGGCGCCTGCACCACGTCCAGCATCAGCTTGAGCGGGCTGTCGTCGTGGAAGGGCATGTTGCCGGTCAGGCATTCGAACAGCACGATGCCCAGCGCGAAGATGTCCGAGCGCTGGTCCACCGGCTTGCCCATGCACACCTCGGGCGAGAGGTAGCCGGGCGTGCCGACGAACGCACCGGTGTTGGTCAGCTTGGCCGACACGTCCTGGTTGGCCAGCGCGATGCCGAAGTCCGCGACCTTCACCTGGCCGCGGCTGGTGATCATGATGTTGCCGGGCTTGATGTCCCGGTGGATCACGCCCTGCCCGTGCGCGACGGCCAGGCCCTGCGAAGCGTGCAGCAGGACCTTCAGCGCGTCGGGGACGGTCAGGAGGACTTCGCGCTTGAGGCAGGTCGACAGCGATTCGCCGTCGATGTACTCCATGACGAAGAACGTCTGCTGGTCGTCCTGGCCGATGAAATAGACCTGGATGATGTGCGAGTCGTTGAGCGTGGCCATCGCCCGCGCTTCGCGCAGGAAGCGTTCGACGAAGACCTTGTCATGCGCCATCTGCGCCGACAGCACCTTGATCGCGACATACCGCCCGAGCGAGCTTTCGTAGCCCTTGTAGACCACGCCCATGCCGCCGCGGCCGAGTTCCTCGACGATGTCGTAGTGACCGAGTCGCGTGATCATTGGGGGGCGCAACGTTCCCTGAATGAACCGATGGTATATCCGAAGCGCCTCCGCCGGAAGCCGCCGCTGCCGGACCCGGTGCCGGAGTCGACGCCGGACGGCCCAGGGGAACGAGGCAGGGGGTCCGGCCGGCCGCGCATGGCCGGATGCGCAGGCGGAATGCGTATCTCGGCCTGTCAGCAAGGGGAATGGCAATGCGCAAGTTCTTCAAGTGGGTCGGCATCGTGCTCGGCCTGGTCGTGGTGCTGGCGCTGGCCGGGTTCGGCTGGGCCTCGTGGAAACTGTCCCAGGCGGCCAAGCGCACCTACGTGGTCAACGACCCGCCGCTGGTGGTGGATCGCAGCGCCGGGGCCATCGCCCTGGGCGCCCACCTGTTCGCGACCCGCGGCTGCGCCGACTGCCACGGCAAGGACGCAGGCGGCACCCTGTTCATCGACGCCGGCCCGGTGGGCGTGCTGTACGCGCCCAACCTGACCCGCACCGGCCGGCTTGCCGGGCACACGCCGGACCAGATCGCCGCGGCGATCCGCCATGGCGTGCGCGTGGATGGCAAGCCACTGGTGTTCATGCCGGCCGAGGACTTCCACGACATGAGCGACGGCGACGTGGCGGCGCTGGTGGCGTTCCTGCAGTCGACCCCGCCTTCACCCAAGGCGTCCGGTGTCTCGCACATCGGACCACTGGGCAAGGTGCTGTACGCCCTGGGCAAGTTCCCGCTGTTCCCCGCCGAAGTGATCGACCATACCCCGCGCGCCCGTCCGGGTCCCGTGGTCGCGGCTACCGCGGAGTACGGCGCCTACCTGGCGCAGGGCTGCTCCGGTTGCCACGGCAAGGACTTCGCCGGCCAGCACGTGCCCGGCACGCCGCCCGAATTCCCCGATTCGCAGAACCTGACTCCCGCCGGCCTGGGTGCGTGGACGCAGGCGGACTTCCACAAGGCACTGCGCGAGGGCAAGCGCCCCGACGGCACGTCGATCAATACCTTCATGCCCTGGCAGGCCTTCCGCGGCATGACCGACAACGAGATCGATGCGCTCTGGGCCTACCTGCGCACCTTGCCGCCGGTGGCGTCGAAGAAGAAGCACGCCTGAGGACCGGGCAGCGCGGCGTCAGCGCGCCGGATGCGCGCTCATCATGGCGCGCGCTAGTCCCATTGGTAGATGGTCCAGTACACCGGCGACACGCTGGCCTTGTCGGCGTCGGTGCGGTCCAGGCGGCCGTTGCGATCATCGTCATACAGGTAGTACGGCTTGCCGTGCTTCGGGGTGACGTGGACCATGTAGATCTTGCCGCCTTCGCGATATTCCTCGACCACATCGCCATTGTTGGTCGCGCGGATGCTGACGGTGGGGCCGGCGCTGTCCTTGCCGACCGGCGCCGGGATCTTGTCGGGAATCGGTACATCCTTGCTCCGGACAGGCGCGCTCCCGCCCGACTGCGCGCTGGCGGCGAGCGCGAGCGCGGGGGCCGCGGCGAGCAGGAGCAGGCAGGCGCCCAGGCGGAGTGCGGCGGACAGGGGCGCGCTGTGGCTGGTCATGGGAGGCTCCGGCGGGCACCCAGCTTCGCAAATGCGCGCAGCCGGCTCAAGGGATGCGCGCTGAACCGCAGGCGGCGGGCGCGTGGCGTTGTGCCGCCATTACACTAGCCGCCCGGCCTCGACGGCTCCGCGCATGGCCCGCCCCGCATGACCCGCCTCGTCCTGATCGACGGTTCGTCCTACCTGTATCGCGCCTTCCACGCATTGCCGCCGCTGAGCGCGCCCGATGGCTCGCCCACCGGCGCGCTGTTCGGCATCGTCAACATGCTGCGCGCCACGCTGAAGGAGAACCCCGACTTCGCGGCCTTCGTGGTGGATGCCTCCGGACCGACCTTCCGCGACGCGATGTACCCGGCGTACAAGGCCACCCGCGCGGCCATGCCCGACGACCTGCGCGCGCAGGTCGAACCGATGATGCAGATCGTGCAGGCGCTCGGCTTCCCGATCCTGCGCGTGGGCGGGGTCGAGGCCGACGACGTGATCGGCACCCTGGCCATGCAGGCCGCGGCCGACGGCATCCCGGTGACCATCTCCACGGGCGACAAGGACTTCGCGCAACTGGTGCGGCCCGGCATCACCCTCACCAACACCATGACCGGCAGCGTGCTGGACGATGCCGGCGTGATCGCCAAGTTCGGCGTGCGCGCGGACCAGATCGTCGATTACCTGGCGCTGATGGGCGACACCGTGGACAACATCCCGGGTGTCGACAAGTGCGGGCCCAAGACCGCGGCCAAGTGGCTGGCCGAACACGGCACGCTGGATGGCGTCATCGCCAGCGCGCCGGCCATGGGCGGCAAGATCGGCGAGAACCTGCGCGCGGCCCTGTCGCGGCTGCCGCTCAACCGCGACCTGGTCACGATCAAGGTGGACGTGCCGCTCGACCAGCATCCGCGCGAGCTGACGCTCAAGCCGCGCGACGTGCCGTCGTTGACCGGGCTGTACGAGCGCTACGGCTTCCACGCGGCGCTGCGGGAACTGCAGGGCGGCGTCGGGACAGGTGGCCTCGGAGCAGGTGGTCTCGGAGCAGGGGGCGGGGCAGGCGCGGCCGACGCGCGCGGTGCGCGCCCCGCGCTGAATTTCCACGCGACCACACCGGTGCTCGAGGCCGCGCCGGATCCGGCGTTGGCGCGCAAGGGCAATTACGAATGCGTGCTCTCCCGCGAAGCGCTCGATGCCTGGGTCGCGCGCATCGCGGCGGCGCCGCTGGTGTCGTTCGACACGGAAACCGACGCGCTCGACCCGATGCAGGCCAACCTGGTCGGCATCAGCCTGTCGGTCGAGCCCGGCGTGGCCTGCTACATCCCGATCGGCCACGACGCCCCCGGCGCGCCCGCGCAATTGCCGCGCGAGGTGGTGCTGGACGCGCTGCGTCCCGTGCTCGAGGACCCGGGCAAGCCCAAGGTCGGCCAGCACGGCAAGTACGACCTGCACATCCTGCGGCGGCACGGCCTGTCGGTGCAGGGCTATTCGGAAGACACGATGCTGGAAAGCTTCGTGCTCAATGCCGGCGGCCAGCGCCACGACATGGATTCGCTGGCGGCGCGCTACCTGGCTTACCAGACCATCCGCTACGAAGACGTGGCCGGCAAGGGCGCCAAGCAGATCTCCTTCTCCCAGGTCGCGCTGGAAGAGGCGACCGAATACGCCGCCGAGGACGCCGACATCACCCTGCGCCTGCACGGCGAGCTGTCGGCCAGGCTCGCGGCCGAGCCGTCGCTGCTGCGCGTGTATCGCGACATCGAGATGCCGCTGGTGCCGGTGCTCGAGCGGATGGAGGCCAATGGCGTGTCCATCGACATGGACGAACTGCGCCGGCAGAGCGCCGACCTGTCGCAGCGCATGATGCGCGCGCAGAACCGCGCGCATGAAGTGGCCGGCCGCATCTTCAACCTGGACTCCCCGAAGCAGCTTGGCCAGCTGCTGTTCGAGGAGCTCAAGCTGCCGGCCCTGGTGAAAACGCCCGGCGGCGCGCCCTCGACCAACGAGGAAGCGCTGGAGGCGATCGCCGACCAGCACGAGCTGCCGCGGCTGATCCTGGAGCACCGCTCGCTGGGCAAGCTGCGCAGCACGTACACCGACAAGCTCCCGCTGATGCGCAACCCGGTCACGGGCCGCGTGCACACCAGTTACCACCAGGCCGGCGCCGCCACCGGTCGCCTGAGTTCGAGCGATCCGAACCTGCAGAACATCCCGATCCGCAGCGAGGACGGACGGCGCATCCGCCAGGCCTTCATCGCGCCGCCGGGCCGGCGCATCGTCGCCTGCGACTATTCGCAGATCGAGCTGCGGATCATGGCGCATTTATCGGAAGACGCGGGCCTGGTCGCGGCCTTCGCGCGAGGTGCTGACGTGCACGCAGCCACCGCGGCCGAAGTGTTCGGCCTCACTCCGGAGACCGTCACCCGCGAACAGCGCAGCGCGGCCAAGGCGATCAACTTCGGCCTGATGTACGGCATGAGTGCCTTCGGACTGGCGCGCCAGCTGGGCATCGCCCGCGGCGAGGCGCAGGACTACATCGCGCTGTACTTCTCGCGCTTCGCCGGCGTGCGCGATTTCATGGAGCGTATCCGTGCGCAGGCGCGCGAAGACGGCTATGTCGAAACCGTGTTCGGCCGCCGCCTCGCGCTGCCCGAGATCGCCTCGCGCAACCAGGCGCAACGCGCGGGCGCGGAACGGGCGGCGATCAATGCGCCGATGCAGGGCACGGCGGCGGACATCATCAAGCGCGCCATGGTCACCGTGGATGCCTGGTTGCAGGCCGAGGCCGGCGGCCGGGCGCTGATGCTGATGCAGGTGCACGACGAGTTGGTGTTCGAAGTGGACGCCGACTTCGTGGACACCCTGCTGCCCGCGGTGCGCGCCCGGATGGAGGGTGCGGCGGAACTGCGGGTGCCCCTGGTGGTCGATACCGGGGTGGGCGCCAACTGGGATGAGGCCCATTGATTCTGTTACGTTTTTTCGGATTTCGCGGGCGCCGGCAACTGAAGTTAAACGCCAGCTGAATTGGCCTTGTCCGGTCTCAAGCCATTCACGAACTTCTAATGCGGGTAGTGGTCAACTAGCTGCGACGGATGCAACGTCCGTCGCTGGATTCACTCCCTCCCCTGAGTGATCCGACCGGAACCGGCGAGTCTCCCCACTCACGGTTCCAAACCCCGGCCCCGCAAGCTTCCCCTGGCTTGCGGGGTTTTTTATTGCCCGCTTCGCGGGAAACCGGACTCCCCTTCCTCGCCCAGCCAGTCCCGGGGCACGAGGAACTCGGCAAGCCGGGCCTCCGCACTGCCTGGCTCCGGCGTGTAGCCGACTTCCCAGCGCACCCGCGGCGGCAGGCTCATCAGGATGGACTCGGTGCGGCCCCCGGACTGCAGGCCGAACAGCGTCCCGCGGTCCCAGACCAGGTTGAACTCGACGTAGCGGCCGCGGCGGTACAGCTGGAACTCGCGCTCGCGCTCGCCATGGGGGGTGTCGCGACGGGCGGCGACGATCGGCAGGTAGGCGTCGAGGAAGCCATCGCCCACCGCGCGCTGGTAGGCGAAGCTGCGCTCGAAGCCATCGGCGTTCAGGTCGTCGAAGAACAGGCCGCCGACACCGCGGGCTTCGTTGCGGTGTTTCAGGAAGAAATAGCGATCGCACCAGGCCTTGTGCTCGGCATAGCGGGTGGGGCCGAAGGGCGCGCACAGGTCGCGGGCAACGCGGTGCCAATGCCGCACATCGTCCAGCACCGGATAAAAAGGCGTCAGGTCGAAGCCGCCGCCGAACCACCAGATCGGCGGACCGTCCCGGGGCTCGGCCTGGAAGTAGCGGACGTTGGCATGGCTGATGGGCAGGTGCGGGTTGCGCGGATGCAGCACCAGGGACACGCCCAGGGCACGCCAGGGCGCACCCGCCAGCTCGGGGCGATGCGCGGTGGCGCTCGCCGGCAGCGTGGCGCCGCTGACATCGGAAAAGCCAATGCCGGCCTGCTCGAACAGCGCGCCTTCCTTCATCACGCGCGACCGCCCACCGCCGCCCAGGGATGGGCCAATGTCCCGGGAGGGGCCGCTGCCTTCTGGGCGAACCCAGGTTTCCTCGGCGAATCGCGCCGCGCCATCGGCCTGCTCGAGCGCGGCCGAGATCCGATCCTGCAGGCCGCGCAGGTAGGCTTCGACAGCGGCGATCTGCGGCATGCGCGCGGGTTCCGTGGGGCGTGATGAAGCGTCGGCGGGGATGATAGCCGGTGCCACCGCTATACTTGCCGCAGTCGATGAATACCGCCCACTCCGCCCCCGCCCGCCTGCGTATCAGCCACGGCGCCTGCGAGGACGCGCTGATCCGCTTCCGCTTCGGCGGCGCCCCCGACGACCCGCTCGCCGTCCCCTGCCGCCTGCTTGCCGGCCCGGACAGCGAATGCTGGTCGGCTGGCGCCATCGGTGAATCGGCCGACACCTGCGGCGCGGCCTGGGCGCATGGCGAGCAATACGCGATGGCGGCGCTCAGCCTGGACACCGACGGCGACGACATCGAGGCCGCGGCCGAGCGCGCCTATGCACGCCTGATCACCTGCGTGCGGCCCTCGGCCCATCCCTACCTGCTGCGGATCTGGAACTACTTCCCCGCGATCAACACCGGCGACGGGGACGGCGAGCGCTACCGGCGCTTCTGCGTGGGCCGCGCGCGCGGCGTGGACGGGCGCTTCAACGATCCGCCACCCGCCGCCACGGCGATCGGCGCCAGCGAAGCCACCGGTCGCCTGCAACTGGTCGCCCTGTGCGCGCGGCAACCGGCGATCGCGCTCGAGAATCCGCGCCAGACGCCGGCCTGGCGGTATCCGCGCGAGTACGGCCCGGTGTCGCCGGGCTTCTCGCGCGGCGCCTTGCTGGATGCGGGCACCGATGCGCCGCGGCTGATCGCCTCGGGCACGGCCAGCATCGTCGGACATGTCTCGCAACATGTCGGCGACGCGCCGGCGCAGTTGCACGAGAGCCTGGCCAACCTTGCCGCGTTGCTCGCCGAGGGCAGCCTGCGTGCCAATCGCGCATTCGGCTTCGCCGGCTGCGAGGCCCTTCGGGTTTACCTGCGCGATCCCGCCGACCTGGCCGCCTGCCAGTCCGTGGTCGCGGCCTCCGGCCTGCCGATGGCGAAGGTGGCCTTCCTGCAGGGCGACATCTGTCGGCGCGAGTTGGCAGTCGAACTCGAGGGCGTGTTTGCCTGAGCGCCAGCTGACGCCGCGCCGGCACTGGATTGCGCGCGCGACCCGATCGCGGGAAGCTGCCGCAGCTCCATTTTCCGGGACCATCCGACCCACGATGACGCAATTTCAAACGCTCCCGTTCCGCGCCTTCGCCTGCCTGCTCCTGCTCGGCGCGGTGGCTGGCTGCGCGACGACGGGCCGGCCAACGGCCGCGGGCGCAACGGGCATCGACGTCGCCATCGCCCCGCCCTATACGCCGCTCCCCGATGACCCCTCGCCCGATGGCGTTCCGCAGCGCCTGGTGCTGGCGCTCGACGGCGTGCCCTACCGCATGTTCGTGCGCATGCAAGCCGAGGGGCATTTCAAGGATTTCCGTCCCGTGGCGCGGATGGTGTCGTCGTTTCCCTCGCTGTCTGGGGTGAGTTTCGGCGCGATCGGCGGCGGCGAAATCCCGGAGGGCTACCAGGAGATGCGCTATGACGCGCAGACCAACCAGGTCGTCGGCAACACGCTGTACACCCTGTCCGGCCGCGCACACCAGAACCTGCCGGCCGACAACGCGCCGCATACCCTCACCCACCGGCTGGTTGGCTACATGGCGCCGTACACGATGGCGCAGCGTGACCTCGATCGGATCCGCGGCGAACTGCTGGCCAGCCACAAGTCCGGCTATGTCGCCTACCTGGCGCAGACCGACGTGATCCTGCACGTGGACGGCGAAGCCACCGGCGTGCGCTTCCTCGGCGACCTCGAACGCTGGCTCGCCGACTTGCAGAAGGAAGTGCGCGCGCGCACCGGCCGCGGGCTGATGGTGGACCTGGTGTCCGACCATGGCTCGACCCTGGTGCAGGGGCGCGAAGTCGATCTGCCCGGTCGCCTGCGCGCCTGCGGCTTCCGCCGCAACGACACATTGGCCGACTCGCGCGACGTGGCCTATTCCCTGGCCGGGATCATTGGATCCGTGGCAGTGTCGGCGCAGGCCCCGCAGGTCGAGCCGGTGGCGCGCTGTCTGGTCGGCGCCGACGGTGTCGAGCTGGTCGCGGTGCTGCGCGGGCCGCGGGTCGGCGTGCTCGGCGCCAACGGCAGCGAAGCCGAACTGTGGCTGCTCGACGGCCCGGGCGAGCGCTATGCCTACCGCAGCCTCCACGGCGATCCGCTCGGCCTGCTCGGCGCCGCGGGCGCGACCGCTGCGACGGTCCCGGCCGGCAGCCAGCGCGAGTTCGACGGCGAGGCGCAGTTCCGCGCCAGCCTCGATGCGCAGTATCCCGATGCCCTGCGTCGGCTCTGGCGCGCCTTCCACGGCAGCGTCAAGGACCCCAGCCCGATCCTGCTCTCGCTGGCCGACGGCCGCGAGGCCGGTTATCGCACCGTGCGCAGCCTGGCCTGGGTACGCGGCCGCGGCGGCACCCATGGCTCGCTGACCGGCAATGCGTCACTGGGGATCCTGGCCTCGAATTGGCGCGATGTCGGCGACGTGGATTGCTGGAGCGCGCACGATGCCTTGTTCAGCACCGCCACGATCGCCGCCGCGCATCGCCATGCCGAGGCCGCGCGGGCGGAGACGGCGGGGGCCGTGCCGGCCGGCGACGCCACGTCTGCCGCTCGCTAGTCGTCCAGTTCCACCCACACCGGCGTGTGGTCCGACGGCCGTTCCCACAGCCGCGGCTCGCGATCGATGTGCGCGCCGCTGGCGCGTGCCTTCAGCGCCTCGCTCACCAGCACCAAGTCGATGCGCAGGCCCAGGTTGCGGCGGAAGCCGGCCGCGCGGTAATCCCACCAGCTGTAGTGGCCGGCCTTGTCGTTATGCAAGCGGAAGCTGTCGTGCAGGCCCAGCGCCTGCAGCCGGCGCAGGGCGGCGCGCTCGGCGGTGGAGCTGTGGATGGAATCGGCGTTCCAGGTCGCCGGATCGTGGGTGTCCCGATCCTCCGGCGCGATGTTGAAATCACCCATCACCACCAGGTTCTGGTGCGCCTTCAGCTCGTCGGCCAGCCAGCCGGTCATCGCGTCCAGCCAGCGCAGCTTGTACTCGAACTTCTCGCTGCCCACGGCCTGGCCGTTGACCACGTACAGGTTGACGATGCGGATGTCGCCGATGGTCGCGGCGATCGCGCGCTTCTGCTCGTCGGCGAAGCCCGGGATGCCGTACTGCACGTCGCGCGCGGCCTCGCGGCTGAGGATGGCGACGCCGTTGTAGGTCTTCTGGCCGGAGAACACCGATCGATAGCCTTGTTCGACCAGCGCGGTGTCGGGGAAGCGGCTGTCTTCCAGCTTGGTTTCCTGCAGGCCGACGATGTCGGGGCTGCGCAGGCGCAGCCATTCCTCCAGGTGCGGCTGGCGGGCATTGAGCGAGTTGACATTCCAGCTGGCGATCTTCATGTCGCGGATGCTACCGCAAGGCGCGGCGGTGGCATCATGGCCCGACCCGAAGGAGACGACGACGATGGACTGGGTGGACCTGCGTTCCGACACCATCACCCGGCCCTCGCAGGCCATGCGCGAGGCCGGCGCGCGCGCGCCGGTGGGCGACGACGTGTTCGGCGAAGACCCCACGGTGAACGCGCTGCAGGAGCACCTCGCCGGCGCGCTCGGCTTCGAGGCCGGGCTGTTCGTGGCCAGCGGCACCCAGTCCAACCTGCTGGCCCTGATGGCGCATTGCGAGCGCGGCGACGAGTACCTGGTCGGCAGCGAGGCGCATACGTACAAGTACGAGGGCGGCGGCGCGGCGGTGCTGGGTTCGATCCAGCCGCAGCCGATCCCGCAGCTACCCGATGGGACGATGCCGCTCGAGCTGGTCGAAAAGGCGATCAAGCCGGAGGGCGACCCGCACTTCGCGCGCACCCGCCTGCTGGCCCTGGAGAACACCTGGGCCGGCCGCGTGCTGCCGCGCGCCTATGTCGCCGGGGCGGCGGCGCTGGCGAAACGCCGCGGCCTCGGCCTGCACCTGGACGGCGCGCGCCTGTTCAACGCCGCCATCGCGGAGCACCACTCCGCGCGCGAGCTGGCGGCACCCTTCGACAGCGTGTCCATCTGCTTTTCCAAGGGCCTGGGCGCGCCGATCGGCTCGATGCTGCTGGGAACCGAAGCACTGGTCGGCCGCGCGCGGCGCTGGCGCAAGGTGGTCGGCGGCGGCTGGCGCCAGGCCGGGCTGGTGGCGGCGATGGCGGCGCATGCGCTCGACCACAATGTCGCGCGCCTGGCCGACGACCACCGCCGCGCCGCGGAACTTGCCGACGCACTGCGCGGATTGCCGGGCCTGGCGGTGGACGGGCCGCACACCAACATGGTCTTCGTCACCCTGCCCAGCGACCGGGTCGGGGCCTTCGACGCGCACATGCAGGCCCGGGGCATCCGCCTGGCCCTGCGCGGCCCGCAGCTGCGGATGGTCCTGCACTTGGACATCGACGACGCCGGGCTCGGGCGCGCGATCGCGGGTTTCCGCCAATTTTTCGGCTGACGCTTCCCGAAGCGTTCAGCGTGGGAACGACAGCATGTGCGCCGCCCACTCCCCAGCAAGGACGCCAGGATGCCGCGCCACGCCACCGTTTTGCCCGTCGCCTGCGCGGTCGCCGCACTCTGGTCCTGCGCCGCCTTCGCGGCGCCGGAAAGTCCGGAGAAGGAAGCCTGCCGGCAACAGGAACAGGCCGATGGAAAGGGCGACCTGGCGGCGAAGGCCACCTGCGTCGTGAAATCGCTGTTCCAGCGCCGCATCCGCCGCCGCGCCGGCGACGAGCCGGTCGAGATGACCGTCGGCTCGCCGCCGATGGAGTCCGAGGACACGGAAACGCCGGGCGATGGCAACTGGGAAGTCAACCTGGGCATGGGCGCCGACTGGAGTCGCGACGGGCACCGGATCGAATTCCCGACCGCCGACTTCAACTATGGCCATGGCGATCGTTGGCAATTCTCCCTGGAGCTGCCCTATGTCTTCGCGCGCGAATCGGCCGGGTCCGGCATGCCGGCGCTGCGCGCCAATGGCGTCGGCGATGCCACCGTTGGAGTGAAATGGCGCTTCTACGACAATGAAGACCGGGGCGTGTCGCTAGCCCTGGCCCCGCAATGGCGCCTGCACACGCCTGGCGCGAACGAGGACGTGTCAGAGGGTCGCGCCTTCGTGCTTCCGCTGGCCCTGGTCAGTGAGTTCGAACATTACTCGGTGACGGCGAACGCGGGCCTGGAGTTCGCCGGCGGCGAGCGGCGCAGCTTCGCCAGCGTCGGCGCCGGGCGCCGGCTCAGCGACAGCACGGCGGTGATGGCCGAAATCGCCGGCACCGACCTCAACGCCAGCGACGAGCGCCGGGTGGCGCTCGACATCGGCCTGCGCCGCAAGCTGGGCGAGACCCGATCCCTGTCGGCGGCGTTCGGGCGCGACATCTCCGCGGGCGGCGGTGCCGCCCTGGAAAATCATTTCACGCTCAACTACCAGATGCTGTTCGGCGACTCGCCCTAGCGGGCGGCCTTCATCGCCGCCAGGTCCACGGGCTGGATCTGGGTGACGCGGCAACGCAGCTGGCCGATGATGACGTCGCCCATCCCGGCTTGCAGTCGTCCCTGGATGCCGTCCACGCCGCCGATCTCCACGGTGACGCGGCCGGTCAGCGCGTCGCAGTTGTTGGCGAGGGTCAGCAGGTAGGCCGTGCTCGGCTTGGTCCAGACGACCATGGATTTGTCACCCGTGCGTTGCCAGTTGTAGAGCTGCGCGAACTTGAATTCCTTGATCGGCGCACCGGCATAGGCGGCATAGTCGAGGTGCTGGTGCTTGGCGATGGCCGGCGCGGCCGGAACGGCCAGCGCGAGGCCGAGGACGATCAGGGCGAGTTTCATGGTCAGCTGCCTCTTGCGTGGTGTGCCTGGCCACTCTACGCCCGCGGCTGAACGACCGGCCGTGGCGCGCGCCGGGGTTTCAGCCGCGAGTCAGCCAGTCGATCAGCCTGCGCCCGATCCCGCCGTAGGGCGGGTCGAGCAGGCGCATGCCGTTGAAGCGAGACTGGTACAGCACCGGCATCGCCTTGCTGAAGGTCAGGAAGCCGGCATGGCCGTGGTAGTGGCCCATGCCGCTGGCGCCGACGCCGCCGATCGGGAATTCGTTCTGGCCGAACTGGATCACCACGTCGTTGACGCAGGCCATGCCGGCACTGACCCGGGCCAGGCTGCGCTCGACCCGGTCGGCGTCGTTGTCGAAGGCATAGAAGGCCAGCGGCTTGTCGCGGCCGAGCACGTAGGCGATCGCCGCGTCGTGGCTGTCGTAGCCCTTCACCGGAAGCAGCGGCCCGAAGATTTCCTCGCGCATCACCAGCGACTCTTCCGGCGGGTCGAGCAGGACCGTCGGCGGAATCAGTTCCACCCCGGCCTCGGCCACGCCTGCATCGTGCGATTGCCGCACGGCGACGCCGCGGGCACGCGCATCGTCGAGCCAGCTGCGCAACCGCGTCGCCTGGCGCGCATTCACCGTCGCCGTGTAGTCGGGATTGCCGGCCAGGGTCGGGTAGCGCTTGCGCACGCTGGCCAGGTAGGCGTCCACGAAGGCATCGCGCTGCGCCGCGGGCACCAGCACGTAGTCGGGCGCAACACAGGTCTGGCCGCCGTTGAAGCACTTGCCGAAGGCGATCCGGTCGGCGGCGTGCGCCAGCGGATAGCCGGGTGCGATCACGGCCGGGCACTTCCCACCGAGTTCCAGCGTCACCGGGGTCAGGTTGGCGGCCGCGGCAGCCATCACGTGGCGGCCGACCATGGTCGAGCCGGTGAACAGCAGGTGGTCGAAGGGCAGTCGGGTGAACGCGGCGGCAAGTTCGGCGTCGCCCTGCACCACGGCCACTTCGTCGGCGCTGAAGGTTTCACCCAGCATCTGCGCCAGCAGGGCGCTGACCGCGGGCGTGAACTCCGAAGGCTTGATCATCGCCCGGTTGCCCGCGGCGATCGCGTTGGCCAGCGGCACGATCGCCAGCTGGACCGGATAGTTCCACGGCGCCACGATGCCGACCACGCCCAGCGGCGCGTAGCGCACTTCGCCGCGCGCCGGCCGGAAGCTCAGGTTGACGCTGCGTTTTTCCGGGCGCATCCAGCGGCGCAGGTGCTTGCGCGCGTGCTTGATCTCGTCCAGCGACACCAGCACGTCCGCGCCCAGGGTCTCGATCGGGGCACGACGGCCGAAATCGGCCGAGCAGGCGGCGACGATGCGGTCGCGGTACTTGCGGACGGCGGCCTCCAGCCGCTCCAGCGCGGCGCTCCGCTCGCCGTAACCGGGGATGTGCGCCAGGTGGGCGGTGCGCAGGCGATCGAAGACGGGGCGCAGGCTGTCTGCAGGCGACGCGGGGCTGGCGGGTGTGTCCATGCGGGCAGTCTAGCGCTTGCCGCGCGCGATCGCCGCCACGCGCCGGGCGGCGTCCACGCCGCTACACTGCGGCATGGCCATCCGACCCTTCCAGGGCATCCTGCCCACCCTCGGCGCGCGCGCCTACGTGGACGAAGCCGCCACCGTCATCGGCGATGTCGTGCTGGGCGAGGACGTCTCCATCTGGCCGGGCACGGTCATCCGCGGCGACGTCAACTTCGTGCGCATCGGGGCCCGCACCAACGTGCAGGACGGCACCATCATCCATGTCACCCACGACGGCCCGTACGGCAAGCCGGGTGGCTTCGCGACGGTGATTGGATCCGACGTCACCATCGGCCACGGGGCCATCGTGCATGCTTGCGTGATCGAGGACGCCTGCCTGATCGGCATGGGCAGCACGGTGCTGGATGGCGCGATGGTGAAGAAGCATGGCTTTGTCGGCGCCGGCGCGCTGGTCGCGCCGGGCAAGGTCGTGGGCGAAGGCGAGTTGTGGCTGGGCAATCCGGCGCGCCTGGCGCGCAGGCTCAGCGACAAGGAAATCGAGCAGCTGTACTACTCGGCCAAGCACTACGTCCGCCTGAAGGACAAGTACCTCTAATCAGCGGTCGTGAGCGAGGGCGCGCGCGCGCGGAGCTCGGCGTACACCGCGCTGGTGTCCGGGCGCTTGCCGTGCCAGAGCGCGAAGCTCTCGGCCGCCTGTTCGACCAGCATGCCCAGCCCGTCGATCGCCTGCGCGCAGCCTGCGCCACGCGCCCAGGCCAGGAACGGGATCGCCGCGTCGCCGTAGCTCAGGTCCACCGCCAGCGTGCGCGGGCCGACGATGCCCATCGGCAACGCGAGTTCGCCGTCGTTGCGGCCGGCCGAGGTGGCATTGACGACGCAATCGAACAGGCCATGGCTGCCCAGGTCGTCCCAGTAGCGCGAATGCACGCGGCCGGGCTGGCCGAGCGCGTCCACCAGCGCATCGGCGCGGTCCGTGTGGCGATTGACCACGTACAGCTCGTCGATGCCGGCATCCAGCAGGGCCGGCGCAACGCCGCGCGCGGCGCCGCCGGCGCCGAGCAGCAGGGTGCGGCGGCCGCGCAGGTCCAGCGCCTGGCGTTCGGTGAGGTCGCGCACCAGGCCGGCGCCGTCGGTGTTGTCGCCGACCCAGTCGGTGCCGTCGAAGGTGAGCGTATTGGCCGCGCCGGCGATGCGCGCGCGCTCGCCCAGCCGCGCGCACAGTTCCGCGGCGGCTTCCTTGTGCGGCAGGGTGATGTTGGCGCCGCGTCCGCCGCTGGCGGCGAACACGCCCAGTGCGTTCGCGAAGGCCTCCGGCGCCACGTCGATCGCCTCGTAGCTCATGGCCACGCCGAGCTGGCGCGCGAACGCGGCGTGGATGCTTGGCGACAACGAATGCGCGACGGGATGGCCGAACACGGCATAACGGGCGGGGACGGCGGTCATCGGTTTCTCCGTGGATGGGGCATCAGCCCTCGGCCAGCCAGGCGGCGGCGTCGAGCGCGAAATAGGTCAGGATGCCGTCGGCGCCGGCGCGCTTGATCGAGGTCAGTGCTTCCATCGCGCAGGCACGGCCGTCGATCCAGCCATTCAACTCGGCCGCCTTGAGCATCGCGTACTCGCCGCTCACCTGGTAGACGAAGGTCGGCGCGCCGAAGGCGTCCTTCACCCGGCGCACGATGTCCAGGTAGGGCAGGCCGGGCTTGATCATCACCATGTCGGCGCCTTCGTCGAGGTCCAGCGCGACTTCGCGCAGGGCTTCCTCGGCGTTGGCCGGGTCCATCTGGTAGGTGTACTTGTTGCCCTTGCCCAGCGCGCCGGCCGAGCCGACCGCATCGCGGAACGGGCCGTAGAAGCTGGACGCGTACTTTGCCGAGTAGGCCAGGATGCGCGTGTGCACGTGGCCGCCGTCTTCCAGCGCCTCGCGGATCGCGCCGATGCGCCCGTCCATCATGTCGCTGGGCGCGACCACATCGGCGCCGGCTTCGGCATGCGACAGGGCCTGCAGCACCAGCGCGGCGTTGGTCTGGTCGTTCAGCACGTAGCCGCTGTCGTCGATCAGCCCGTCCTGGCCGTGCGTGGTGTACGGGTCGAGCGCCACGTCGGTGATCACGCCCAGTTCCGGGAAGCGCGACTTCAGCGCGCGGATCGCCCGCTGCGCCAGTCCGTCGGGATCCCAGGCGGCGCTGCCGTCGAGCGATTTGGCTTCGGGCGCGGTGACCGGGAACAGCACGATCGCCGGAATGCGCAGCGCCACCGCGCGCTCGGCCGTGCGCAGCAGCTCGTCGATGGACAGCCGCTCCACGCCCGGCATCGAGGCGACCGGCGTGCGGCCCGACAGTTCATGCACAAACACCGGCAGGATCAGGTCGTCGACCGACAGCCGGTGCTCGCGCATCAGCCGGCGCGAGAACTCGTCGCGGCGCATGCGGCGGGGGCGGCTCTGCGGGAAGGCCATCGTTGCGTCCATCGGCGGCCGGCGCGCGCCAGCGAGACGCATATTCTACCGCCGCGGCCGCGCTACGATGCCGCGATGACTTCTTCGCGCCCCCTGCCGCCGGTCGCGCGCGCCTGCCTGGCCATCCTTGGCTTGCTGGCGCTGGCCTGCGTGGTCGGCCCCTGGCTGTTGCGCATCGATCCGCACCGGCCGGACTGGGATTTCCTGTCCGCCGCGCCGTCCTTCGCGAGCGGGCACCTGTTCGGTACCGATGCGATCGGCCGCGACGTGCTGGCACGCACCCTCGCCGGCGGTCGCCTGTCACTGGGCATCGGCCTGCTGGCCAGCGTGATCGCGCTGGTCATCGGACTGGCCTACGGCGCCGTTGCCGGGCTTGCCGGCGGCGCCTGGGAGCGGGCGATGCTGCGCCTGCTCGACGTGCTGTCGGCGCTGCCCTTCCTGTTGCTGGTCATCCTGTTGCTGGCACTGTTCGGCCGCTCGCTGGGCCTGCTGCTCGCGGCGATCGGCGGCTATGTGTGGATCGACCTGGCGCGGGTGATGCGCGCCGAGGCAGGGCGGCTGCGCGATGCGCCGTTCGTGCTCGCGGCGCGTGCCGCCGGCGCCACCTTCAGCCAGCAACTGCGCTGGCACCTGCTGCCCAACCTGCTGCCCCTGGCCCTGGTCTACCTCGGCCTGATCCTGCCGCAGGCCATCCTGGTGGAAAGCTTCCTCGGCTTCCTGGGCCTGTCGGTCGACGAGCCCTCGGCCAGCTGGGGCAGCCTGCTGTACGAAGGCAGCCAGGAACTCGACGGCGCGCCATGGACCCTGCTGTTCCCGGCCGGCTTCCTGGTGGCGACGCTGGCCAGCTTCCAGTTGCTCGGCGACGGCCTGCGCGATTGGCTGGACGTGCGCCAGGCGCCTGCCGCGACATGAATTCGGATCCGCTGGACGCAGGAGCAAAAGCAACCCGCGACGCAACGCCCGTGCTCGCCGTGGCGGGACTGGAAGTGCGCTCGCATGGCCAGGGACCCGCTCTCGTCGGTCCCCTCGCTTTCGAACTCTTTCCCGGCGAGTGCCTTGGCCTGATCGGCGAATCGGGAAGCGGCAAGAGCCTCACCGCCCTGTCCCTGCTCGACCTGCTACCACCAGGCCTGCAGGCGCGCGGCACGCTGCGCGTGGACGGCGGCGCGCCCCTGGCCGTCGGCGGCGCCGTGCAACGCGCGCTGCGCGGCCGCACGCTTGCCTGGATGCCGCAGGATCCGCTGGCCAGCCTGCATCCGCTTCGCCGCGTCGGCGCGCAACTGGCCGAGAGCCTGCGCGCGCTGCGGGGCCTGTCTGGCACGGCCGCGGCGCGGGAATCGCGCGCGCTGTTCGCGCAGCTCGAACTCCCCGATCCCGAGGTCCTGCTGCAACGCTATCCGCACCAGCTCTCGGGGGGCCAGCGGCAACGCGTGCTGCTGGCGATCGCCCTGGCAGGCAACCCGCGCCTGCTCATCGCCGACGAACCCACCTCGGCCCTGGACCCGCGCCTGGCCGAGGAATTGCTCGCCCTGCTGCAGGGCCTGCGCCGCGAGCGTGGCCTGGCCCTGCTGCTGGTCAGCCACGACCTGCCCCTGGTCGCGCGCCATGCCGATCGCCTGGCCATCCTGCAGGGCGGCCAGTTGGTCGAGACGGGACCCACGGCGCCCCTGCTGGCCGCGCCCCGGCACGAGGCGACCCGGGGCCTGCTCGCCGCCGAACACCTGCCGGCGCCGCAAGCCCAGGCCTTGGGCGAGGAACTGCTGCGCACCGACGGCCTGACCCTGCACTACCCTCGCGCCACCCAGGCCGCCGTGGCGGGGGCCGACCTGGCCCTGCATGCCGGTGAGTGCCTGGCCCTGCTTGGCGAGAGCGGCAGCGGCAAGAGTTCGCTGGGTCGCGCCCTGCTGCGGCTGTTCCGCGGCCGCATGGATGGCCGCATCACCATCGCCGGTGAGGACCTGATGGCCAGCCGCGGCCCCGCCCTGCGCCGCCTGCGCGGGCGGATTGGCCTGGTGTTCCAGGATCCCTACGCCTCGCTTGACCCGCGCATGCGCGTGGCCGACATCGTGGCCGAACCCCTGCGCATCCACGGCATCGGCGACGCCGCCAGCCGCCGCGCCCGCGTCCTGCAGGGCCTGGCCGAGGTCGGCCTGGGCGCCGAGGCGATGAATCGCTATCCGCACCAGTTCAGCGGCGGCCAGCGCCAGCGCATCGCCATCGCCCGCGCGCTGGCCCGTGATCCGGCCCTGGTGGTCTGCGACGAAGCGGTGTCGGCGCTGGACGCCCGGCACCGGGCCGAGGTGCTGGCCCTGCTGGCCGGCCTCAAGCGCGACCGCGGCCTGGCCCTGCTCTTCATCACCCATGACCTGGCCGCCGCTCGGGCCCTTGCCGACCGCATTGCGGTCATGGCTGCAGGGCGTATCGTGGAGCAGGGTCCGGCGGTGGAACTGCTCGGGGGAGCACGGACCCCCCTGGCGCGGCGCTTGCTTGGCCTGTCCGGCGCCGGGGATACCGTTGCTATCACCTGAACCACAAATGGGGAACAATCGGTCGATGGGAAGTCCGCTCAGCCGCGCGGTGCCGCAGGAGACGGAGTCGTTCGTCGATGCCTTGCTCGGTGCGCAGGACATTTCCACCCTGGCCTTCATCGCCACCCGCGAACTGCGTGCGCTCGGCCTGTCCCAGGTCCAGCTGGTCTGGAACCACCTGCCAAGCGACCCGGGCAGCCTGCGCACCTCCACCGACCAACCTCCCGATGCCGCCACCCTGGCCCTGCTCGACAGCGCCCGCCGCCAGGGCGGCCGGGTGCAGCAGGCCGATCCAGCCGGCGGCCCGGTGCATCTTGTCCAGGTGATCGCCCAGAACACGGGCCTGTGGGTGGCCCTGTCGCTGCGGCTGGACCCGGCGCGCGCGGACCCGGCCTGGCAGCAGCGCATCGCGCCCCTGTCCACCCGCGCGCAGTCGCTGCTGTACACGCAACGGCTGCAGGTGGACGTCGAGCGCCTCGCCAGCGCCGAGCGCCTGCAACGCGCCCTGTTCGCGATCAGCGACATCGCCAGTTCCGACCTGAGCACCGCCGAGGTGCTGCGAGGCCTGCACCAGATCGTCGGCAGCCTGATGTACGCCGAGAACTTCTACATCGTGCGCTTCGATGCCGAGCGCCAGACCATCCGCTTCCTCTATTTCGCGGACAGCCATGATCCCGAAACGCCCGATCCCGAGGACGAACTGTCGCCGCTCGAGATGGGCAACAGCCTGACCCTGGGCCTGCTGCGCCACGGCAAGCCGGTGCGCGGTCCCTCGCTGAGCCTGCGCGAAGTGCTGCAGGCGCCGGCGGACGAGGGCCTGGGCCCGGACAGCGAGGACTGGATGGGCGTTCCGATCATCGAGGACGGCGTGGTGCGCGGCGCGGTGGTGGTGCAGAGCTACGACCCGGCCGTGCGCTACAGCGAATCCGACCAGGCCCTGCTCGGCTACGTCGCCCAGCACATCCTGTCAGCGCTGAACCGTCGCGACCAGCAGGAGGAGCTCGAGCGCCGCGTGCAGTCGCGCACGCACGAACTGCGTCGCGAGATCCGCGAGCGCGAGCGCAGCGAACAGCTGCAGCGGGCGCTGTACCGGATCGCCGAGCTTTCTACCGCCAGCGACAGCATGGAAGCCTTCTACGCCTCGGTCCACGAGATCGTCGGCGGCCTGCTGGACGCGCGCAACTTCTACATCGCGCTGTTGACCAGCGACGACCAGGAACTGGAATTCCCCTACTCGATCGACGAGCGCGACCAGCGCCACCCGACCCGGCCGCTGGGCCGCGGCCTGTCCGAATACGTGTTGCGCACCGCACACCCCCTGCTGATCGACCGCGCCGGCATCGAGGCGCTGGCCGAGGTCGGCGAAGTCGTGTCACTGGGCACCAAGTCGGTGTGCTGGCTGGGCGTGCCGCTGGTGATCGACAACCGGGCGCGCGGCGTGATCACCGTGCAGAGCTACACGCCCGACTACCTGTACACCGCCCGCGACGAGGAGCTGCTGAGCTTCGTCAGCTTCCACATCGCCAACGCCCTGCAGCGGCGCCAGGCCGACGAATCGCTGCGCCAGGCCTATGCCGAGCTGGAGCGCCGGGTCGAGCACCGCACCCGCGAGCTGGCCGACACCAACCGCGAGCTGCGCGACCAGATCAGCGTGCGCGAGAACGTCGAGGACAAGCTCAAGCACGAGGCCCTGCACGACGCGCTGACCGGCCTGCCCAACCGCAGCCAGTTGCTGGTCGCCCTGCGCCGGTCGCTGTCGCGCTACCACGCCGACTCCAGCCACGCGTTCGCGGTGCTGTTCCTGGACCTCGACCGGTTCAAGGTCGTCAACGACTCGGTCGGGCACCTGGTCGGCGACGAGCTGCTGAAGGAAGCCGCGGCGCGCATCGGCCACTGCATCCGCGAGCCGGACATCGTCGCCCGCCTGGGCGGCGACGAATTCGCCATCGTGATCGACCGCATCGACGACCCGGCCGAGGCGGTCAATGTCGCCGACCGGGTGATCCGCAGCCTGAGCGAACCGATGCGCATCGCCGGCAAGGAGCTGTACACCTCGGCCTCGATCGGCATCGCGCTGTCGCATGCGCGCTATCGCAATCCCGAGGAACTGCTGCGCGACGCCGACGTGGCCATGTACCGCGCCAAGGCCGCGGGCCGCCAGCGCTTCGCCCTGTTCGACGAGGGCCTGCACGAGGACGCGCTGCGCCAGCTGGAGCTGGAAGGCGACCTGCGCCGCGCGGTGCAGCGCGCGGAGTTCGAACCCTATTACCAGCCGATCGTGCGCCTGTCCGATGGCGCGGTGGTCGGTTACGAAGCGCTGATGCGCTGGCTCAATCCGGAGCGCGGTTGCGTGGAGCCCGCGGGCTTCCTGGTCACCGCCGAGGAAACCGGCACGCTGCCGCAGATCGACTGGCAGATCTACGACCAGGTCTGCTGCGATGTGCGCACGCTCGGCGCCGATGGCCGCTACGTCACCATCAATGTCTCGCCCCGGCACCTGCGCGCGCACGGCTTCAGCGAGCGTTTGCTGGCCCTGCTGGCCAGCCACGAGGTGGAGCCTTCACTGCTGCGGCTGGAAGTCACCGAGGGCGCGCTGCTGGAGAACCCGGACCAGGTGCAGATCTGCCTGGGCCAGCTGCGCGCGGCGGGCATCCAGACCCTGCTCGACGATTTCGGGACCGGCTTCTCCTCGCTCTCCTACCTGCACCGCTTCCCGCTGCAGGGGTTGAAGATCGACCGCAGCTTCGTCGCGGCGCTCAAGTACGGCGAGAGCGGCGGCAGCACGGCGATCGTGCGCGCGATCCGGCTGCTGGCCGACTCGCTCGGCCTGGAAGTGGTGGCGGAGGGCATCGAGACCGAGGAACAGCGCCAGCAACTGCGCCTGCTGGGCCTGACCCTGGGCCAGGGCTACCTGTTCGCCCACCCCGCATCGATGCTCGAGGTCAGCGAGCGCGCGCCCCTCACCCTGGACCACCTGTAGGTTTCACGCGGTCCTCGGGGGTTTCGCCGCGCGAGGCCAGGCCTTCCGCGCGCAGCCAGGCGATGGTGTCGGCAACGAGGGCCTCCAGCTCGGTCTCGCGATAGCCCAGCACCTGGATCGCCTTGCTCGAATCCACGCGCAGGTCCTTGCAGGTGAACACCGCGGCCTCGGGCGTGATCTGGGGCTTGCGCCGGGTCACCAGCGAACCCCAGTACACCAGCCGCGCATACGCCTTGAGCATTGGCGCCGGCATCGCCCGCCGCGGGACCGGCTTGTCCAGCTGGCGGCCGACGATGGTCAGCAGTTCGAGGAAGCTGGCGTGCTGGCCGCCGAGCAGGAAGGCCTGCCCGCGCAGTCCCGCGCGCCAGCCGCGGACCTCGGCCTTGGCGACTTCGCGCACATCCGCGAACGCGCCCGCGCCCGGCGGCACGCCCGTCAGCTTGCCAGCATCGACCAGGCGGATCAGCCGCGACCAGTTCTGCGTGTCGCCCGGCCCCAGGATGTGCGCGGGCTGGAAGATCAGCCAGCCCAGGCCCGACTGCCGCACCAGCTGCTCGGCCTCGTACTTGGTGCGCTCGTAGTTGATCCAGCTCCGGCCGCCGAGCTGGGGCAGGTCTTCGCGCAGGGTCTCGTGCACCAGGTGCGAATAGGCCGAGACGCTCGAGGTGTGCACCACGGTCTCCACGCCGGCGCTGCTTGCGCGCGCGAGCAGCGCGCGCAAGCCCTCGACATTGGTCCGGGTCTGCGCGGCGTTGCCAGGCGTCCAGGTGTTGGTGTCGGCGGCGGCATGGAAGATCGCCGACACGCCTTCCAGCGCGCGGCCCAGGCTGTCGGCGTCGTCGAGGTCCCCGCGCACCGGCTCCACGCCGAGCGCGCGCAAGGGCGCATCGCTGGCGTCGCGGCGGGAAAGAGCCCGCACCCGGGCGCCGGCCATCACCAGCTCACGGGCGAGGTGCTGGCCGAGGAAACCGGTCCCGCCGGTCAGCAGGACACAGGGGTTGGCTGGGCCGGCGCGGCTGAGCGGGATGGCGGGCATCGGCGGGCCTCGGCGGGACGGACGGCCAGCATAGCTGGACCGCCTGCCTGAACCGCCGGCCGAGCCGAATTGCTTGGAAGCGGACCGGCGTCGCAACTTTTTTTTAACTTGTGTGTCCGATCTGTGCCGCCGGCCACGTTCGTAAGAACATGGTTGATAAACACTGTCTAACCTGCTGTATGCAGTGAGAAACATGAACGAAGCCGTCCTCCTGATTACCCTGTTCCTGCTGATCGGTGCACTGGCCGGCGTGCGCAAGGTATCGAGCCAGCGGGTGCTGACAGTGCGGCGCTTCGGCCGCTATCGCCGGGTGCTGGGGCCGGGCTGGCACTGGGTCGTTCCGGGCCTGGATCGCCGCGGGCAGGGCGTGGACCTGATCGGACACCATCTCCATGTGCAGGGTCCGGACCAGGCCCAGGCCGAGCTCCACTTCCAGATCGTCGAGCCCCTGAAGGCCGGCGAGACCCTCGACGGGCTGGACGAGTGGGTCGCGGGCCAGGCGCGTGAAGCCCTGGACCAGCCGGGGCGTTCGCCGGAACAGCTCAAGACCGAAATGAATCGCCGCGTTGGCCGCCTCGGCCTGCGCGTGATCCGCTGCTCGCTGCACGCCGGCTGAGGCCAGGGCACCGCCGCACGCGTGTGGCGGGCGAAAGCATGACCGGGGGCGTTGATCGCCGCGGCCCGCAACACGGGCCGCGGCGTCATCGTGGACAATGTCCGCAATGAATCCCCTGGCCCACCTGCGCCCCGAACTGATCGCCGGGCTCGACGCGCTCGCCTTGCCGGCGTCACTGGCCGAGCCGCTGCTCGACTACCTGGCCCTGCTCGATCGCTGGAATCACGCCTACAACCTCACCGCCGTGCGCGACCCGCGCGTGATGCTCACGCGCCACCTGCTCGATTCCCTGGCAATGCATCCCTTCGTCGACGCCAGCCCGCTGGCTGACCTTGGCACCGGTGCGGGCCTGCCTGGCATCCCGCTGGCGCTGGCGCGGCCGGGGCTGGTGGTCGCCCTGGTCGAGAGCAATGGCAAGAAGGCGCGCTTCCTGCGCGAAGCCGTGCGCACCCTGGGGCTGGCGGACGTGCGCGTGCTCGCATCGCGGGCCGAGGCGGTGGACGAGCCGGGCCGCTACGCCCTGATCACCGCGCGCGCGCTGGACCGCCTCGCCGGCATCCTCGCGGTTGGCGGCCACCTGCTGGCGCCGGGCGGCCGTCTGCTCGCCATGAAAGGCCAGCGTCCGGACGCCGAGATCGCCGAGCTGCCTGCGGGCTGGGAGCTCGCCGCGGTACATGCGCTGCGCGTCCCGGGCCTGGACGCCGAGCGGCACCTGGTCGAAATCCGCCGCTGCGCCGCCGAACCGGCATAATCGTCGGCCGCGTCTTTCCCCGCCTCCCCTCGATCGGACCCCAGCTCGGATGACCTCGCTCCGGATGTCCTCGCCCCGGATCATCGCAATCGCCAACCAGAAGGGTGGCGTTGGCAAGACGACGACGGCGGTGAACCTGGCGGCCGCGCTGGCGCAGTCGCAGCGCCGCGTGCTGCTGGTGGACATCGATCCGCAGGGCAATGCCACCATGGGCTCGGGCGTGGAGAAGCGCGGGCTCGAGCGCGCGATCACCGAGGTGCTCCTGCGCGAATGCACGGCGTCCGAGGCGATCATGAAGACCGCCGAAGGCTACGACCTGCTGCCCGGCAACATCGACCTGACCGCCGCCGAGATCCAGTTGATGGACCTGCCGCAGCGCGAGGCGCGGCTGAAAACCGCGCTGGCGACGGTGTCGGCCAACTACGACTACATCCTGATCGACTGCCCGCCCTCGCTGTCCCTGCTGACGCTCAATGCACTGGCCGCCGCCGACGGCGTGCTGGTGCCGATGCAGTGCGAGTACTACGCGCTGGAAGGCCTGAGCGCGCTGATCGACACCATCAACGCGCTCAAGCAGAAGCTCAACCCGAGACTCGAGATATTCGGCGTCGTCCGCACCATGTTCGACGTGCGCAACAACCTGGCCAACGCCGTGTCGGGCGAGTTGACGCGGCATTTCGGCGACATCGTGTTCCGCTCGATCATCCCGCGCAACGTGCGCCTGGCCGAGGCGCCCAGCCACGGCCAAAGCATCGTGGGATATGACAAGGGCTCGCGCGGCGGCATCGCCTACCTCGGCCTGGCCGGCGAAATCGTCCGCCGCGAAAAAGACGCCGCCAAGCCCAAGGAGACTGCCTGACATGGCAACCCGAAAGACCGGCCTCGGCCGCGGGCTCGACGCCCTGCTGGGCAATACCTCGCGCAATCCCAGCCCGACCCAGGCCACCGAGGCGGAACTGGCCGGCGACGGGCTGCGTCGCATCGCGCTGGACCAGCTGCACTCGGGCAAGTACCAGCCGCGCACGATGATCGACCCGGCAGCGTTGACGGAGCTGGCCGATTCCATCCGCGCCCAGGGCGTGATCCAGCCGATCGTGGCGCGCGAGATCTCGCGCGGACATTTTGAAATCATCGCCGGCGAGCGCCGCTGGCGCGCCGCGCGCGAAGCCGGGCTGACCGAGGTGCCGGTGGTGCTGCGCGACGTGGACGATCGCGCCGTGATCGCCATGGCGCTGATCGAGAACATCCAGCGCGAAGACCTGAACCCGCTCGAGGAAGCGCTGGCGCTGAGCCGGCTGATCGACGAATTCTCGCTCACCCACCAACACGCCGCCGAAGCGGTCGGCCGCTCGCGCGCCGCGGTCTCCAACCTGCTGCGCCTGTTGGAACTGCCCGAGCCGATCCGCCGGTTGCTCGAGGCGGGCCAGCTGGAGATGGGCCATGCCCGCGCCCTGCTCACCCTGGCGCCTGCGGCGGCGATCAGCCTGGCGAAGGAAGCGGCCGAGGGCGGCCTGTCCGTGCGCGAAGTCGAGCGCCGCGCCCAGCAGCTGGCCCAGGGCAAGCTGCCCAACGGCAAGCGCGGCGAAGCCAAGCCCGTGCGCAAGGCCGACGCCGACATCGCCACGCTCGAGCGCGAACTCTCGGAGACCTTGAACGCAAAGGTCGCCGTCCAGCACGGCCGCGGCGGCCGCGGCAAGCTGGTGATCCAGTACCACGGGCTGGACGCGCTTGAGGGCATCCTCGAGAAGTTGCGCGGGCCGCGCGCGTGAACGCGTTGTCCGACGCGCGCCCGCCCGAAGTCTCCGTGGTCGTGCCGGTGTTCAACGAGCGCGACAACGTCGCGCCCCTGGTCGGCGAAATCGTTGCCGCGCTGCGCGGCCTGGTTCCGTTCGAGATCGTCTACGTGGACGACCAGTCGAAGGACGACAGCTACGACGTGCTGCGCGGGCTGATGGCGACCACGCCCGAGCTGCGGGTCCTTCGCCATGAGAGGCAGAGCGGCCAGAGCACGGCCATCCGCACGGGCGTGAAGGCCGCGCGCGGCGCCTGGATCGCCACCCTGGATGGCGACGGGCAGAACGATCCGGCCGACATCCCCAAGCTGCTGGCGGCGCGCGCGGCGGCCGATCCATCGCTGAAGCTGTTCGCGGGCTGGCGGGTGAACCGCCGCGACAGCGGCAGCAAGCGCTGGGCCTCGAAGTTCGCCAACGCCATCCGCTCGCGCCTGCTGAAGGACGAGACGCCCGACACCGGCTGCGGCATCAAGCTGTTCGAACGCGCCGTGTTCCTGGACCTGCCCTACTTCGACCACATGCACCGCTATCTGCCGGCCCTGGTCCGGCGCGCGGGCTATGCGAGCGTGAGCGTGCCGGTGAATCACCGCGAGCGCTCGACCGGCGTGTCCAAGTACAACAACCTCAATCGGGCCTGGGTTGGGTTGGCCGACCTGCGTGGCGTGGGCTGGCTGATCAAGCGCAGCAAGGTCACGGCCGTCTTGGAAATCTCGCGGACCAATGAGACGCCGCCCGGTGAGTCGGCGACCCCGGGGCGCCGCCCGGATGAATGAGCACCTTGTCGCACTGGGCTTCCTGGGCCTGCACGTCACCTGGTGGAAGCTGATCGGCTATACCGGCGCCCTGATGTTCGGCGGCCGCTGGGTGGTGCAGTTCGTGGCCTCGAAGCGGGCCGGAAAGCCGGTGATCCCGCGGGTGTTCTGGTACATGAGCGTGGTCGGCAGCCTGATGACCCTGAGCTACTTCCTGTTCTCGTCCAAGCAGGACTCGGTGGGCGTGCTGCAGAACATCTTCCCGGCCTTCACCGCCCTGTACAGCCTGAGCCTGGACATCCGCCACCGGGGCTGGCACCGCGACAAGGCCAGCCACTAGGCTTTCCAGCGCGTTTTGGGCTAGAATCGTCGGCTCGCTGCGGACTGCCGTCCCGCCTGGGTCCCCGGAAACGCGATTCCGCCCCCGATCCCGCCGCGTGGTTTGTCCTTTTCCGCATCGCGTGCCCTCGGCCGAAAACCGACGCGGCGGGGCCGATTCCGCCCGGGCCATGGGTGGTGCCAACGACAGTCGAGGTCAACATGAGCCGTGTATGCCAGGTCACCGGCAAGCGCGTGCAGAGCGGCAACAACGTCTCGCACGCCAACAATGCCACCCGCCGCAAGTTCCACCCCAATATCCACGAGCGTCGCTTCTGGGTCGCCAGCGAGAATCGCTGGATCAAGTTGCGCGTTTCGTCCCACGGCCTGCGCACGATCGACAAGCGTGGCATCGACTCCGTCCTCGCCGAGCTCCGTGCTCGTGGCGAAAAGTTCTAAGGAACCGCCATGTCCTCCAAGCGCGACAAGATCCGCCTCATTTCGACCGCCGGCACCGGCCACTTCTACACCACCGACAAGAACAAGAAGACCACGCCCGGCAAGATGGAATTCCTCAAGTACGATCCCGTCGTGCGCAAGCACGTGGCGTACAAGGAAGCCAAGATCAAGTAAGCACGGCGCGGGCCGCGCCCGCCTGCTGTTGCCGAAAGAGCCCCGCCATGTGCGGGGCTTTTTCGTTCCGGGCCGCCGGTATGCGAACCTGTTCGCCTTGCCGCCGCTGGAACCAGCATGAATTCGCGCATGTTGATGACCGTCACTGCCGCCCTGCTCGCCGTCGGCGGCCTGGCCTGCAGCTTTGCCCCGCAGGAACTACTCGGCGGCCTCGGAGACGTCGGTGCCAGCGCCTCGCCCGCGCTGGTCCTGGGCGTACAAGCCCTGGGCGCGGCCTGGCTCGGCTTCGCGCTGCTCGACTGGAATGCGCGGGGCGCGCCCTTCGGCGGCATCTACGGCCGGCCGGTGGCGCTGGGCAATTTCCTGCACTTCGCAGTGATCGCGCTGGCCCTGGCCAAGGACGCGGGCGCGGCGCCGTTGGCGGGCGTGCTCATCGCAACCGCCATCGCGGCCGCGCTCGCGATCGGTTTCGGCCTGCTGCTGTTCGGGCCCGCGCCGCGCGCCGACTGACAATCCGCGTGCCAATGGTCCGGTAAGCGCGGCACCCGCCGCCACGCGAAGACAGCCCGGCGCAGGACCTCAGCTATTGCCTGATTACTTCGAGCTGCCTGCCCCTTCGGCCAGCGCATCGATCAGGGCCCGGACCAGCTGGCGACGGGACGAAGGAAGCGCGAGATAGGTGTCGATGGCGAGCTGGTCCAGCGCGCCGACCTTCCATTCGGTCGCCGCTGGATCCCGCAGCTTGCGACCGCCCTCCTCGCCGTACTGAAGCGCCATGACGTCGATGCTGAGCATCTTGGCCAGCGCGCGCAGGTTCTTCTGCTTGGGCAGGCTCTTGCCATTCAGCCACCCGGAAGCCGCCTGAGCCGACACCGGCGTGCCGCCATAGCGCGCGAGCAATTTCACCAGCTCAGCGGGACTTGATTCGAGCCCGGCCTGCTTGAGTCCCTTGCGCAGCCGTTCGCCGAATGCCGCCTGCTCGCTTTTCATGCGCCGACACTAGGCCGGCCGGGTTCGCGAACCGCAACTTGTGCTTTATAGTTGATGAAAGTATTGCTTTCATCGATGCCGCGCATGGCCCTTCCCCACAGCAGACACCAGCCAGGTTCCCCGCGTCTTGTCCGGGACGCAGGCGGGCGCGTACCGAGCGCTTGCGGCGGGCGGCATCTCGCCTTCGCGCCCGAAGGCATGGGGCTGGGGTAGATGCCTGTCCTGAACTGGATCGGCAAGTCGGCGGTGGTGAAGCACCACCAGGACGTGCCTTACCGCCTGCTCGAGCGCGTGCCCGAGCTTTCCTGTCTCCCCCATGGCGCCGACGCCCGGCGCACCAGCGAGGGCCGCGAGAACCTCATCGTCCAGGGCGACAACCTGCACGCGCTCAAGGCGCTTCTTCCGCGCTATGCGGGGCAGGTCAAATGCATCTACATCGATCCTCCCTACAACACCGGCGTTGATGACCGGGACGAGACCGGCAGCCGTTCCGGATGGATCTACAGCGACAACGTCAGCAGTCCGGAGATCTCCGCATGGCTCGGCAAGGTCGTCGGGGCAGAGGCCGAGGACCTGTCCCGGCACGACAAGTGGCTCTGCATGATCTACCCGCGATTGGTTCTGCTTCGGCAGTTCCTTCGGGACGATGGAGTCATCTTCGTCAGCATTGACGAGAACGAGTACGGGAGCCTCCGGCTGGTACTTGACGAAATATTCGGAGTGCCCAATCGAGTCGGAACAATCATCTGGAAGAACGTCACCGACAACAATCCAACCAACATTGCCGTCGAGCACGAGTACATCCTCTGTTATTCGCGGCGGCGCCAAAGCCTTCCCAAGGAATGGAAGTCCGCGAACCTGACGGTCAAGACGCGTCTCTTGGAGGTCGGCGATCAGTTCGTTCGAGACTACCTGGACCCGGAGATTCGACAGGCTGCGTACACGACTTGGTTCCGTGCGCACAGGGGCGAGCTGTGGCCATTTCAGGACTACAAGCTCATCGACAAAGGAGGCATCTACACCGGAATGCGAAGCGTCCACAATCCTGGCAAGGAAGGCTACCGATATGACGTGCTGCACCCAGTGACAGGGAAGGCGTGCGTCGAGCCCATGATGGGCTACCGGTTCCCTCCCGAGACAATGCAGAGACTTTTGGAGCAACAGCGCATCCTGTTCGGTGATGACGAGCGGAAGCTGATTGAACTCAAGGTTTATGCTCGCGACTATCGAGCCAAGCTGTCCAGCCTGTTCGAGTTAGATGGTCGCTCTGGCACGAACGAAATCAAGGACCTTTTCCCGGGAAACAATCGTCCGTTCGATTTCCCAAAGCCCACTGGGCTCATCGAGGAGCTATTGAGTTTCACAACGAGCGGAAACGACGTCGTACTCGACTCATTCGCTGGGTCTGGGACGACTGGACACGCAATCCTGAAGCTCAATGCCGCCGACGGAGGGAACCGGAAATTCATATTGGCCGAGATGAAGGCGAGCATTGCCGAGAAAATCACAGCGGAGCGCTTGCGCAGCGCAACACTAGGATTTCGCAGGGGTGTCGGCGAAAGCACGGCGGGTCTGGGCGGCGGCTTCGAGTACTTTAGGCTGAGTGCCGAGCCCCTGTTTGCGGCAGACGGCCAGGTTCGCGAGGACGTCCGCTTCAGCCAGCTCGCCGAATTTGTCTGGTTTTCCGAAACCGGAACAGCCTATCGCGGCGGGGGCAGGTCTCCGCTGCTCGGTGTCCACCAAGGTCGTGCCATCTACCTGCTCTACAACGGCATGATCGGCGACAAGTCTGTCGACGGTGGCAACATCCTGACCGGCCCCGTGCTGGACGCCCTTCCAAAGCACGCGGGTCCACGCGTCATCTACGCAGCCGCCAGTCGCTTGGGCGCACCGCGCCTGCAGCGGGAGGGCATCAGCTTCAAGCAGACGCCCTACGCCCTGGACGTGCCGGCGTGAGTGCCTTCCTGGTCAAGGACTACCAGCAGCGCGTGCTGGCCTCGATCGAAAAGTACTTCGAGCTCTGCCACCAGACGGGGGACGCCGACAGCGCGTTCTACCAGGCGACCAGGGAGTTGTGGGGGCGGGGCCAAACGTTCCATGCCCTGAGCGGCTTCGCAAGCGAGATGCCGTACTTCTGCCTTCGCGTTCCGACTGGCGGCGGAAAGACGTTCCTTGCCGCACGCAGCGTGACGCTGGTCAACCAGTTGCTGTTACGCGTCGAGCACAGCATCATCCTCTGGCTCGTGCCAAGCGACGCCATCCGCGAGCAGACACTGAAGGCCCTGCGGCAACTCGATCACCCCTATCGTCTGGCGCTGCGGGAGGCGGGCGCGGTCACGGTGATGGACCTCGACGAGGCCAAGTCAGTCACGCGTGCAACCCTTGATACCGCCACGGTCATCCTCGTCTCGACCGTGCAGGCGTTCAGTCGCGAGAGCATGCAGTCGCTGAAGGTCTACGAATCCAGCGGCGCCCTGATGCAGCATTTCGAGAACCTTTCGCCGACCCAGCGCGACAACCTGCTGCAGGACGCCGGGACGGCGCCATGCTCGCTGGCCAACGTGCTGCGCCTGCGCCGTCCGTTCCTAGTGGTGGACGAGGCGCACAACGCACGGACGCCGCTGCGGTTCGCCACGTTCGAGCGCTTCAACCCCAGCGGCGTGATGGAACTGACCGCCACGCCCGATCTGGAGAGCGTCCCAAGCAACGTACTCCATAGCGTGGGTGCGGCCGAATTGAAACTCGAGGAGATGATCAAGCTGCCGGTCATGCTGGAGGCCGAGCCGGACTGGCAAGTCTGCCTGGGTGACGCGATCGGACGCCGTGACGCGTTGCAGCGGATTGCCGACGACGAGCATCGGAATGGCGCGCCGTACTTGCGGCCAATCGTGCTGATTCAGGCGGAGCCTCGACGCCAGGGCGTGGAAACCCTGGACGTGGACCGGGTACGGCAGGAGCTGATTGAAAACCACCGGATTCCCGCGTCGGAAATCATCATCGCCACCGGCGAGGAGCGTGGACTCGACGCCCTGGACAAGGACTTTCGGCTCGGCATCTCGGATCCTGCCTGCCCGGTGAAGTTTGTGATTACGCAGAAAGCCCTCGCGGAAGGCTGGGATTGTCCGTTCGCCTACGTCCTGGTCGGCTTGGCCAACCAGCAGTCCGGCTCGGCCGTTGAGCAGTTGCTTGGACGGGTGCTGCGCCAGCCGGATGCCAAGACCCGCGATTCGTCGGCGCTGAACAAGTCCTACGCTTTCGTCCGCTCAGGAGATTTTGCGCGCGTCGCGAGCGAACTTCGCGATGGCCTGGTGAATAGTGCTGGGTTCGAGCGTCAGGAAGCGGGGGAGTTCGTCGCCGCAGCGACGTCCGCGCAAGCGGCGCTCGACCTTGGCGGCTCCAGTCGACTCGTGTTCACCCCGGTTGCCGCAGTGCTATCCGAAAGCCCGGTGCTGAAGTCGGTTCCAGCGTCGGTCAGGAAAAAGCTGCAATGGGACAAGGGCAGCAAGACCCTGACGATCACCGCGCCGCTGACCGAAAGCGAAGCCGACGATCTGCAGCGGGCTGTAACGCATGAAGCATCGCGCAATGTCATCGCGCGCGCAGCCCTGGCCAGTCGGACCGAGGCGATCGAGTTCTTTCGCACGCCGGCCGAGTTGGGCGAACGCCTCCTGGTTCCACAGCTCGCCTTGCGGCAGCAGGGTGAGCTGAGGCTGTTTGACGACCCCGAAGCCTTGGACTATCCCTGGGACTTGTCAGGCTATGCGGCCGCACCCTCGACGTCCGACCTGACCGCGCTTGGAGCTGCCTCCAGGATTGCCGAAGGCGGCGAGATCGACGTCGGCACGGACGGCAAGGTGAAGGTCAACTTCCTGCCCGGCCTCCAGCGCGACCTTGGCCTCAGCTACCAGCCGGAACATTGGGATGAAACCCGGTTGGCCGCATGGCTGTGCCGGAACCTGCCCGAGCCCTCCGTCACTCATGCCAGCAAGCGGGCCTTTGTGTCGGCGTGGCTGCGCGCACTGCTCGAGCGCGAAGGCTTTACTCTAGCGCGCGCCAACCAGCTGAAGTTCAGCGTGCGTGGGCTGCTGCAGGATGCCATTCGTCGGCTTCGGCGGGAGGCCGTCACGCAGGCCTATCAACACGTGCTGTTTGGCGAAGGGCGCGAATCGCGCGTAACCACCAGCGACGACTTCGCCTTCGAGTTCCACCCGCAGGCGTACGCGCCCAGCCGCGACTACGACGGAAGCACGCCAGGCCAGTGGGACTTCCGAGGGCACTTCTACGGGCGCGTCGGCGGCTTCGACAGCAAGGAGGAGTTCGAATGCGCCGTGCACCTGGACAAACTTGCGCAACAGGGCCGCATCGCGTTCTGGGTCCGCAACCTCGTGAACAAGCCGGGCTGCGCATTCTTCCTGCAAAAAGCGACCGGACGGTTCTGGCCAGATTTCGTCTGCGCGCTGCCCGACGGCAAGATCCTCGTCGTGGAATACAAGGGTGGGCAAGGATGGACCGACGCCGAAGACGACCGGCAAATCGGAGCGCTGTGGGCGGACATGAGCGACGGCCGCTGCGCGTTCCTGATGGTGCGCAATCGCCAGTGGCAGTCCATCGACGATGCGTTGGCTTCAGCGAACCCAGGATGACCAGGCCTCCTCGCCTCCGGCTCTAGCATTTCAATCGCAAAGGCGCTTCGACTGCCGACGCCCCTTATTGAGGCCCCCGTTGAATCCGCCCAGATTCAGCCGGAGGCTCGGGCGCCTGCAGACTTACATCAAGTGAAAGCCCGCGAATTTCCTCGCCATCCACAATGGCTCTGACCTTGATGGAACATGGCTGCTTGATTACAAACGGGGAAAGGACGAACTGCGCGTGCAGCACAGCCATAGCACTTTCTTCTGCGTCAGTTGGAAACTCTTGACTGAATTGTTCGGCAGGAACTTCAGCATCGATCACAACGTCTTGGTCATTGAGTACCAAGATCTTAACTTCGCGAAACGGTTCGTGCATCGAAGTGATCAAGCGAACGTGAATGCAAAGCTTAGGGAGCGCTGCAGGAAATTCTGCTATCTGCATTCCACCGGTGTAACACCCAATGAGTGAGAGCTTTCCGCTTACTTCTTGGCGGATATCATCACAGAAGATGCCGCCGATAGACCTGCGAATTCTCACAACGAGGGCTCCACGCCATCAGCCATCTGTGGAAGGTGCTTGTCTATTGTGTTCATGTCTACTTGCAGCGCCGCAGCCAACCGCCGAAGTGTCGGAAGCGAAGGGCACATATGGCCTCGTTCCATGCGCGCAATATGCGGCTGCTTCATTCCGATAGCATGGGCAAGGTCGGCCTGTGACAAGCCGCGGCTTAGACGCAAGGACTTGAGCGAAAGCTCTTCAGTCGGAGCGAGCACCCGCGAACGACGCTGTCTCGCCCGGGACATCTCCTGCGCAAATTGCGGATCCGCAGACCATTCACCAATGAGAGCGTCAATAGTTTGGCCTTCTACGGGTATCGCTTTTGCGGAGGCCTCGAGCCGAAAAATCTTGCCTGACTCAGTCCTTGTTACCGGCGTGGCATCACCCGCACTAAAGGGAATCGAAGGCAGCGACGACTCGTCGTGTGATCGGATGGTCTGGCTCATAGTTGAAATGGTCTCGATGGACGACGGCAAGGACGTGATAGGTTCGGGTGTGAGGGACGAAAGCATAGATAATTCGGTACTGAATCCCCTCTCGCTCCAGGTCCCAAAGCTTCAAGCGCCAAAGGTTTCGACCTGCTCGCTGCTGCGTCGCGATGATGCTGACGTCAATGTTCTCGACCCAATTTCCGCTCTCAAAGCGGTAGCCATTCTGGGAAAGTCGGTCCAGCAAGTTCTGGTCATTCGCAAGCTCTTGCAGGAAGGTCAGAATGTCCGCTGCAGTCGGCCGATCCGAAGCGAGAATTTGCTGCAGATCGGCTCGGGCCGCCGGATTTACGATCAGGTTGTACACTATACCTTCCGTGATATATCCGTGTCAGTATCTGGAGGTTGGATTCAAGCCGACCGGGAATGAATGGGTGGTGTCCATTCAGATTCAACCCAAGTTCGGGTCGGTCCCGAATTTGACGGCGGTTAGGCGCTATGGGTCAGCATAACCTATTGTTTTCTTTGACGGTTGTCATAGTTCGTGTAGGTACCCTCCAGTCCTTAAACGATAGCGAGGCCCTTGCTATTCAGACTTACGAAGTCCCTAGGGCGGGATCTTGATTGGAGGGCTCACCTTCTCAGGAGTTAGCCAGGCGAGCACATCCGGTCTACCGCTCGCGGCTCCCATACCCTGGAGGGCATTCTGCGCGCCAGCGAATGTTGCTCACGGCGCGAACGGCGAGCTCGTGACATCGCGACTTTCCTCAGCGCACCAGCCGCTCGTCCACCAGCGATTGCACCACCGCCGGATCGGCCAGCGTCGAGATGTCGCCAAGCTCGCCGGGCTTGTTCTCGGCGATCTTGCGCAGGATGCGGCGCATGATCTTGCCCGAGCGCGTCTTCGGCAGGCCCGGCGCCCACTGCACCCAGTCGGGCGTGGCGATCGGGCCGATCTCGGTGCGCACCTGCGCGATCAGTTCCTTGCGCAACGCATCGCTCGCCGCGATGCCGTCCTTCAGCGTCACGTAGGCGTAGATGCCCTGGCCCTTGATGTCGTGCGGCGCGGCGACGACGGCGGCTTCGGCCACCGACGGATGCGAGACCAGCGCGCTCTCCACTTCCGCCGTGCCCAGGCGGTGCCCGGATACGTTGATGACATCGTCCACGCGACCGGTGATCCAGTAATCGCCGTCGGCATCGCGACGACAGCCGTCGCTGGTGAAGTAGGTGCCCGGATACGCCTTGAAGTACGTGTCGATGAAACGCTGGTGGTCGCCGTACACCGTGCGCATCTGGCCCGGCCAGGAATCGAGGATCACCAGGTTGCCCTCGGCCGCGCCGTCCAGCTGCACGCCGTTGGCATCCATCAGCGCCGGGCGGATGCCGAAGAAGGGCCGTGTCGCCGAGCCGGGCTTCATGTCGGTCGCGCCGGGCAGGGGCGAGATCAGGATGCCGCCGGTCTCGGTCTGCCACCAGGTGTCGACCACCGGGCAGCGGCTGTCGCCAACCACCCGCCAATACCACTCCCAGGCTTCCGGGTTGATCGGCTCGCCGACCGTGCCGAGCAGGCGCAGGGACTTGCGCGAGGTCCGGGTGACCGGCGCGTCGCCTTCGCGCATCAGCGCGCGGATCGCGGTCGGCGCGGTGTAGAAGATCGTCACCGCGTGCTTGTCGATGACCTGCCAGAAACGACTGGCGTCGGGGTGGTTGGGCACGCCCTCGAACATCAGCACGGTCGCGCCGTTGGCCAGCGGGCCGTACACCGTGTAGCTGTGGCCGGTGATCCAGCCCACGTCGGCCGTGCACCAGTAGATGTCGTCCTCGCGCAAATCGAACACGCTCTCGTGCGTGTAGCTCGCGAACACCATGTAGCCGCCCGTGGTGTGCAGCACGCCCTTGGGCTGCCCGGTGCTGCCGGAGGTGTAGAGCAGGAACAGCGGATCCTCGGCGCCCATCGACACCGGGGCGAAGTCGTTGGGCTGGCCGGCGACCACGGCCTCGACCCAGCGGTCGCGCGGCATCTGCATCGGCACCGCGCCGCCGGTATGGCGCACCACCAGCACCGTCTCGACACTGTCCGTGCCCGGCTTCTTCAGCGCGGCATCGACATTGGCCTTGAGCGGGATCGTCCTGCCACCACGGATCCCTTCGTCGGCGGTGATCACCAGCTTGCTGCCGCTGTCGGCAATCCGGCCGGCGATGGACTCGGGCGAGAAGCCGCCGAACACCACCGAGTGCGGCGCGCCGATGCGCGCGCAGGCGAGCATCGCCACGGCGGCCTCCGGGATCATCGGCAGGTAGATGGTGACGCGGTCGCCACGCCGGATGCCGAGGCTGGCCAGCGCGTTGGCGAGCCGGCAGACGCGGGCATGCAGCTCGCGATAGCTGATGTGCTGCGCCGGCTTCGACGGATCGTCCGGCTCGAAGATGATCGCCGTCTTGTCGCCGCGCGTGTCCAGGTGCCGGTCCAGGCAGTTGGCACTGGCGTTGAGTTCGCCGTCGCCATACCAGCGGATGCGGAAGTCGGCGAGCGCGTAACTGACGTCGCGCACCTCGGTGTACGGCTTCGTCCAGTCGATGCGCCGGCCAATCCGGCCCCAGAAGCCCGCTGGGTCTGCAACGGACTCGGCGTAATCGCGGTCATAGGCGTCGGCATCGATGCGCGCCGTCGCGATGAAGGCAGGGTCGGGTTTGTGCACGGATCCGGGCATGCCCTGAGTATCCGTGATTTCGCTCGGGGTGGGAGCGGCTTCAGCTGCGGGCCGGCACCAGCGCGTAGCCCTTCAGGCGCAGCGAGAACTCCTCCAGGGCGCGCACGCCCGAGGCCTCGGCCTCGGCGCACCAGACTTTCAGCGCCTCGACGCGGGCCGCGGCATCGGCGCTCCTGATCTCGTAGATCGCCAGCAGGCGGCAGCGGTAGTCCATCAGCTGCGCCAGCTGCGGGCGGGCCGCGATGTAGCCCTGCAGGCGCTCGCGGCGGGCGGCGTCCAGCCAGCGGCCGTCGCTGCGCAGTGCGCGGCGCAGGCGGCGAGGCAGGCGCAGCTTGCGCGCCTCCGACTTCACCGCGGCCTTCAGCTGCGGCTTGAGCACGGTGGAGAAGTAGTCGGTGGCCACGTGCCAGCGGTGCGCCATCATGGCCTTCACCGTCTCGGCGTCCGGCGTGGCGATGTTGGGGCGGATGTCGAGCTGGGGCGCCACGCGCAAGACGCGCGCCAAACCCACCTTCTGCAGGCTCCACAGCACCGCCCAGCCGAGGTCGAACTCGAATCTGCGCAGCGCGAACTTGGCCGAGCTCGGGAAGGCGTGGTGGTTGTTGTGCAGTTCCTCGCCACCGATCAGCAGGCCCCAGGGCGTGAGGTTGGTGGCAGTGTCGGCGGTGTCGAAGTTGCGGTAACCCCACCAGTGGCCCAGGCCGTTGATCACGCCGGCGGCACTGAACGGCATCAACGCCATCTGCATTGCCCACATGGCGATGCCGGGCAGGCCGAACAGCGCGGTATCGACGACGAACAGCGCCGCGATGCCCAGGTTGCGGCCCACGCGGTTGCCGTAGACATGGCGCTCGATCCAGTCATTGGGCGTGCCCTTGCCGTACTTCTCC
>JANXUD010000034.1 GCA_025352045.1 Gammaproteobacteria bacterium
GGCCGGCGCGAAGTTGCAGGCTGTTGGCGGGACGGATGACGCGTTGCGAGGGCGAGACCGGCAGCGCCGACGGCTCGATCAGCAGCAAGGCATCCACCTGGCCACTGGCGGCGTTCCACAACGGCAGCACGGTGGTGTTGCCGCTCGTCGGCGACGGCAGCAAGAGGTTCGACTGGGCGAACGCCGGCGACGCCGCAAGGGCGATCAGCAGGCAGGCGATCCAACGAATCTTCACATCGGCTTCCTGTTGTGGACCTTGATCAGAACGCCGGCAGGTCGCGAAGTTCCGCGTGCCCCCGACATCCCTCTTTACGCGAATTTAACCAAAAAACGGACGCCTCGTCCAGCTATTGGAGGCGCTCGGAACCGGGTCCGTTCACCTCTGCCCCCTCGAACAGGGCGAGGAGCTCGGGCTCGCTGAACCGGTACGCCTGGCCGCAGAAATCACAATGCACGTCCGCCACGCCGTCTCGCAAGGAGGTGAGAATCTCCGCCTCTCCCAGGCTGCGCAGGGTGTCCTCGACCCGCGCCCGGGAGCAGGAACAGGCGAAGCGCAGTGGGCGCTGGCCGAGCAGGCGCACGGTCTCCTGGTGGAACAGGCGGACCAGCAGAGTCTGGTCCGGCGTGCGCATCAGCTCGTCCGCGCCCAAGGTGTCGAACAGCGCCGAGGCACGATTCCAGCCATCGGGATCGCCATGGCCTGCGGGCAGCTGCTGCAGCATCAAGGCCGCGGCCTGCTCGCCATCGCAGGCCAGCAGGATGCGCGTCGGCAACTGCTCCGACTCGCTGAAGTAGCGCTCGAAGGCCTCGG
Organism: Gammaproteobacteria bacterium; assembly: GCA_025352045.1. Classification (GTDB taxonomy): domain Bacteria; phylum Pseudomonadota; class Gammaproteobacteria; order Xanthomonadales; family Xanthomonadaceae; genus Arenimonas. Next base: position 812 of record JANXUD010000034.1, read on the forward strand.
CCAGGGAGTCCGCGTCGAGGCCGACCAGGCTCTGGTAGCGCAGCAGCTCCTGGCCGCCGGGCGGCCGCGTCTCGATGGTGATCGCCAGGATCGAGCCGTCGCCGAAGGCCCGCGGCGTGAGCGGCGAGGGCAGGGGCTCGGCGACATGGGCAATACCGCGCAGGGTGCCCTGGCTGGTGCATTCGGCGAACAGCGTGCGAAGGGCACCGGTGCCGCGCAGTTGCACGCTGAGCCGGCCATCGAGCTTGGCGTGGCCGGTAAACAGGGCGGCGGCGGCGCAGGTTTCGCCCAGCCGCTCGGCCACGGCCGCGGGATAGGGCGCGCGGTCGCGGATCGCCTTCCAGGCGGCGTCCAGGTGCAGAAGGGCGCCGCGTACGCCGGCTTCCTCCAGCAGGAACAGGGTCAGGGTGTCGTGGTCGGCTTCGGTCATTATCGGCGGGCGGACGGCAAATTGGAGGAGGCTGGGCTTGACGCTATGCTGCCTGCCAGCGCCAGGGGAAGACTGAACATGGGATCCGCCGCCGTCCATCGCAAGACCGCCCTGGCACTGCTGCTTTTGTGGGCAGCCACGTCCGGCGCGGCGAGGGCGACCGATTTCGACGACATGGTCGCGGCCGAACGCGCCTTCGCCGCCGATGCCGCGGCGCGCAGCACGCGCGACGCCTTCCTGGCGGCCCTCGCCGACGATTCCCTGGTGTTCCAGCCCGGGCCAACCAGCGGACAACGCACCTGGGCCGCACGCACGGCCGCCAAGGACCGACTGGAATGGGCGCCTGCGATGGCCGAAGTGGCGGCCAGCGGCGACCTCGGCTACACCGTTGGACCGTGGCGGTTCACGCCCGAGGCAGCGAAGGCGCCGGCGGCCACCGGGTGGTTCTTCACGATCTGGCGCAAGCAAGCCGACGGGCATTGGAAAGTGCTGCTCGACCACGGCATCGTTGCGCCCGCGACCGAGTTCCCAGCGACGGTCCAACGCCGCGGCGGCGTCGGCATGGGCCGACCGCCGAGCTGGCCCGTGGGGATCCCGGAACTCCGGCTGGCTGACCAGGCGCCGCCCGGCTTGCTGACCTCGCGCATGGTCGCTGGCGATTTCCTGCGCCTGCGCGCCGGCCAGGCGCCCGACGGCCGCGCCGAGGGTGCGGTCCTGCCTTCTTCCGCAACGCGCCTGGACACCGGCCTGGTGCTGTCTTCCGGCGGCGACCTGGCTGCCACCTGGGGCGGCGGCGTCGGCAGCCCTGTCTGGATCCGGATCTGGCGGCGACCCTCGGCGGAGGATGCGCCGGGACTGGGTTGGCAGCTGGCGGTGGACTTCGCCGTCGACGCCGTGCCCCTCGCCGAGCCCGCACCCTAGGTGGCCGGCACCAGGCCTGTCCGGCGCCGCGGCTGGCGTCGTGGCTTGCGTTGGCTGCTGCTCTGGCTGCCGCTGTGGTTCGTGGCGATCACCGGCGGCCAGGTGCTCCTGCTGCGCTGGCTCCCGCCGCTCGGCAGCGCCTTCATGCTCGATCGCCAGGTGGAGGCCTGGCTGGCGCGGGACTGGGACTTCCGCCTGGCCTACCAATGGCGTTCGCGCTCGCGCATCTCGCCACAGCTGCCGATTGCACTGGTCGCCGCCGAGGACCAGTTGTTCCCGCTGCACCATGGCTTCGACTTCAAGGCGATCGACAAGGCGCTCGATCACAACAAGGCGGGCCTGCGCGTGCGCGGCGCCAGCACCATCAGCCAGCAGGTGGCCAAGAACCTTTTCCTGTGGAGCGGGCGCAGTTACCTGCGCAAGGGCATGGAGGCCTGGTACACGGTGCTGATCGAAGCGCTGTGGTCGAAGCAGCGGATCATCGAGGTGTACGCCAACATCGCCGAGTTCGGCGACGGCGTGTACGGCGCCGAGGCCGCGTCGCGGCACTTCTTCGGCAAGCCGGCATCCGCGCTGTCGCAGTCCGAAAGCGCGCGGATGGCGGCGGTGCTGCCGAGCCCGCGCCGCTACAGCGTGTCGCGGCCCGGCCCCTTCGTCACCCGCCGCGCACGCTGGATCGAGCTGCAGGTGCGCCGCCTGGGCGGCCCCGGCTATCTCTCCGGCCCGCCCTGAGGCGCCCCGGCAGCCTGCGCCAGCGGGCCCGCCGCGGCCAACCTTGCGGATCAGCGGTTACCATCGGCCCATGCCCCGCGCCACCCTCACCGTCGTCGTCGCCGCCTTCAACGAGGAGGACGCGCTGCCGGTCCTGCAGTCGCGCCTGGCCGCCGTGCTCGACGGCATGGACCTGGATGCGCAGGTCCTCTACGTGGACGACGGCAGCCGAGATCGCAGCTGGCAGGTGATGCAGGAGCTCGCGGCGCGCGACCCGCGCGTGCAACTACTGCGCCTGTCGCGGAACTTCGGCAAGGAACTGGCGCTGACGGCCGGCCTCGACCGCGTGGACAGCGACGCCGCCGTAGTCCTGGATGCCGACGGGCAGGACCCGCCGGAGCTGATCCCGCAACTGGTCGCGCGCTGGCAGGCGGGCTTCGACGTCGTCTATGGCACCCGTACCAGCCGCGCCGGTGAAAGCTGGCTCAAGCGCACCACGGCCTCGACCTTCTACCGGTTGATGGGCCGGATGTCGGATACCGGGATCCCGGCCGACACCGGCGACTTCCGGCTGATGTCACGGCGCGTGCTGGTCGCACTGCGCGGGCTGCGCGAACGGCAACGCTTCATGAAGGGCCTGTTTGCCTGGGTTGGCTATCCGCAGGTGGCCTTTCCCTACGAGCGCCACCCGCGGCTGGCTGGCCGCAGCAAGTTCAGCTACTGGCGCCTGTGGAATTTCGCGCTGGAAGGCATCACCGGCTTTTCCACCGCGCCCCTGCGGGTGGCGACCTATGCCGGCCTCGCGACCGCGCTGCTGGCGTTCGCCTACGGCAGCTGGATCATCGCCAAGACCCTGCTCTGGGGCGACCCCGTGCAGGGCTGGCCGACCACGATGGCGGTGATCCTGTTCCTGGGCGGCGTCCAGTTGATGGCCCTGGGCACGATCGGCGAATACCTCGGCCGGCTGTACATCGAGGCCAAGCAGCGGCCGCTGTACCTGGTGCAGGACTGGCGGCCGGGCGACGCGTCGCCGGCGCCAGGCGCGCGGCTGCCGCCGGCCGGGACGGCGCGGCCGGCCGGACAGGAATAGACTGCGCGCAGGCAGGTTCCAGGGAGCGACGGCGATGCGCAACGTGAGCCAGATCCTCGAACGCAAGGGCGATCGCGTGGTATCGGTGCGCCGCGATGCGCCGGTGCTGGAAGCCATCGGACTGATGGCCGAGCACCACATCGGCGCCGTGCTGGTGATGGACGGACCGCAGTTGCACGGCATCCTCAGCGAGCGCGACTACGCACGCAAGGTGGTGCTGCAGGGCCGCTCGTCCGGCGACACGCCGGTGCACGCGATCATGAGTACGCCGGTGGTGTGCGTGGGCCCGATGGAGTCGGTGTCCGAATGCATGGGCATCATGACCGAGCGGCACATCCGCCACCTGCCGGTGGTCGAGTCGGGGCGCCTGCTGGGCATCGTGTCCATCGGCGACCTGGTCAAGGAAGTGATCGAGGACCAGAAGCAGGAAATCAGCTACCTGCAGCAGTACATCGCCGGCTAGGCCCGCTTAGAATGGGCGGCCCCGACGCGCGCCGCCCATGATCATCTCGCACACGCACCGCTACATCTTCTTCGCCATCCCCAAGACCGGCACCCACGCGGTGCGCCAGGCCCTGCGCGAAGGATTGGGCGAGCAGGACCTGGAGCAGGTTGGCCTGTTCGTGAAGAAGCGCTTCCCGTTCCCGGAATTCGCCGACATCCAGCACGGGCACATCAGCACGCGGCAGATCCGCCCGGTGCTGGGCGACAAGGTTTTCGGCCAATACACAAAGTTCGCCTTCGTGCGCAATCCCTTCGACCGCTTCGTGTCCTACTGCGCCTTCATGAGCCGCGGCAGCAATGTGTTCGAGACCGAGCCGCAGCGCTACATGAAGTGGGTCGTGCGGGAACAGAAGCCGGTGGACCACCTGCTGTACCAGCCGCAGCACGCCATGGTGACCGGCGCCGACGGCCGGCTCGAGATCGACATCGTCGGCCGCAACGAGACCATGCAGGCGTCCTACGACGCCATCTGCGCGCGCATCGGCCTGCCGACCACCGCGCTGGAACGCGTCAATGCATCGCGCCACCGGCCGTGGCAGGAATACTATGACCGCGAGCTGGTGGGCCTGGTCTCCAGCCAGTACGCCCGCGACCTCGAGCTGTTCGACTACCGCTTCGCCTGAGCCTGCGAATTCTCGGCGAAGGCTGACGGCATCCGCCTAGGCCACGGTCAGCAGACGAAAAGTTTCCTTTTAAATCAATAACCTATTGATACATAAGACTATCTCGTGTTAGCAGACATTAGCCTGTTTTACTTTGCCATCAATAGCTTGCGTTAGCTGATCGCAACACACAAGAACTGCGCGGTGTACCGCTGGTGTACCGTGCCTTGGTCCAACGTCAGTGGCTGGCGGAGAAGATCTCTTACGGGTGTTGGCGATGGGTGTGCTTCGCCCTCAACATCAGCACGCGCTTTCCGTCGAAACTGAAGGCCAAGCGGTAAGGCAGATCGGTCATGACGCGTTCGTGTTGACCGCTTGCACCGACCGCCCACGCCAATGGCATCTCGCCGATTGTTTCCGCACAACTCTTGATGTGATCCGGATGGTTCAATGCCAGATCCCATTCGCCTTCGGCGACAAAATAGTCCTCGATTGCGGCAATGTCGGCGTCAAAGTCATCGGTGTAGGCGACCGGATACTTCTTCGGCCGACTCATGCACCTGCCTCATTGCGACGGCGTACGATCGCGGCGCGGCGCTCGGCACTGCGCTGATCGAACTCGGCCTGGGTGTAGATCGTGGCGGCACCACCCGCGACGCGAGCGAGCGTGGCATCGGTTTCTGCTTTCAGCCATCGACCGTAGTCGTTCGCCTGCTGCATCGCCTGGCGCCGATCCTCACGCCCCGGTCGCAGGGCGGCAGGCTGATAAGTCGAACTCCTTACGACAACGTTGCCCAGGGACATGGCGACGGCACGAAGTTGGCGCAACGCGCTGTCGGCCGTGCTGAAAACGCGCAGCTCTCCTTGCTTGGTCGCAAGCACGCGAGCGGCCTTGCCTCGGCGCAACTTGAAACGTACCGTGTACCCGCCCTTGACGCCGATCACCTCGGTGTTGGCATCGGACAAAGCACCGGCATCCACCAGCTGCCGGACTTCGGCCAGCTTGACGGGAACTGCGGCGGCAGTAGCGGAGACCTGCAGACGTTTCATGGCATTTCACCATTATGTTGAGGTGTCGCCAGTATAGCATTAATACGGAAATAGGAATCAAGGCGATTCGACACTGCTGTGCACTAACAGCACGCCGTGGCTGCTCAAAAAACGATGGCCGCAAGCCATCGTGCGCGTGGCCGGCGTGCCCAGCGCCGAAACGCGTAGCGCAGACCGACCAAGGTCGCTGTAGGCGGCCGCGACGCGTCGGGTGTCGACGCGTCTTTGTGTGCACACAAATCCGGCGCGGCCGAGCATCAGCTCGGGCGAGCCGGCGGCAACGCAAAGGGGTAATGCTTGGCGATGATGCTGTTCAACCTGTCGATCAATGTTGGGCACTTGAACGTGATGTGGCCGTTTCCGTTCTTGTACCAGCGCATCGAAAAAGAGGCGGTCTCGCAGGTGCTCTAGCCTTCGCGTTCGGCGGCACGCAGCTGCGCGCCGATGCCGTTGCGATGATCGGGTTCGGGTTGATCGTCGAACAGACACAAGGCGCGCATCAGGTCATCAAGCCGGTCGGTCGATCGGCATTGGTAACTGCGGATATAAGACACGATCAGCCGCTTGCCAAAACGTACCGGCTGGTTGGTCTTGTAGTGCCACGACAGCCCACGGAAAACCTCGATCACGCTCTGCTTCCGATCCTGCTCGGCAGCGGCGCCGGGTCGGAAGTGACGCAGCGCATTGCCGCGCCGATGGTCGGCGGCATGTTGACTGCGCCGCTGTTGTCCTTGCTCGTTATTCCCGCGGTGTATCGACTGCTCGGCCGTCGCAGGCTCTCTCGCCGTCGAAGCCTTTCCCCCAACCAGAGGAGTGTCCCATGAAAACCCAAACGACCTTTCTCATTGCTGCGTTGCTGACAGCATCCCTGCAACAAACAGGCAATGCCGGAAGTCCTAGTCCGGCACGTGATCAAACCATGCAGATGGAGACCCATGCCGTTGCCACCAAGGCATCGGCAACAGGCACCGTGAAAGTAGTGGATGGCGCCGGCGGCAAGATCACCATCTCACACGGTCCGGTGGCTGCCTTGAACTGGCCCGCGATGACCATGGCATTCAAGGCGACACAGGCCCAGATGGCCGCCGTGCACGTTGGCCAAAAAGTAGACTTCGAGTTCCTGTCCAAGGGAATGGATGGAACGCTCACGCGCATCGGGCCTGCAAAATAGTCGTCCGCAATCGCGTGCATCCGACCGATCTACCAACATGCGCAGTCGCAGGCTGATAGCGACCATCGCACGTAATGTTACGTCGCATCGGATGCCATAAGAGCGAGCCGGGACGCCAGATGCGCGGGGTAGTCGGCGCTGGAATAGTGTAACAGGGCGGGTTTGCTGTAAGAAGCGGACTGCATCGTCAGGAAAGCATCCATGGCCGGCCACGACCACAACCACCCGAAAGCGCACGACGACGATCACGGTCATAGTGGCCACGACCATGGCGGGCACGAGGATGACGATCACGGCCATGCGAGCGCTGGAGGCGGACACGCGGGACATGCGCACGCTCCGGCATCGTTCGGAAAGGCGTTCGCAATCGGCACGACGCTCAACGCCGCCTACGTGGCCGCGCAGGTCTTTTACGGACTGGCCGCGCATTCAGTCGCACTACTGGCTGACGCCGTGCACAACCTGGGCGATGTACTGGGCCTGGTGATGGCATGGGCGGCGATGGTGCTCGCTAAACGTGGCCCGACCCAGACGCGCACCTACGGTTGGGGCCGCAGCACGATTCTGGCCTCACTCGCCAACGCCATGGTCCTGCTGCTCGGCTGCGGAGGAATCGCGATCGAGGCGTTGCAGCGCTTCGGCCATCCGCAGCCGGTCGCCGGCGGCATCGTGATGTGGGTCGCGGCGGCCGGCATCCTGATCAACGGTGTGACCGCATGGATGTTCATGAGCGGGCGCAAGGACGATCTGAACATCAAGGGCGCCTTCCTGCACATGGCGTCGGATGCCGCCGTGTCGGCGGGCGTGGTGATCACGGGACTGCTGATCCAGTTCACCGGTTGGTTGTGGCTCGATCCGGTCACGAGCCTGCTGATCGTCGCGGTGATCATCATCGGCACTTGGAGCCTGCTGCGCGAATCGGTGAATCTGGCCATGGATGTGGTGCCGGGTGGCATTGAACTGCCAAAGGTCGAGGCCGCGTTGCTGGCACTGCCCGGAGTCATCGAAGTCCATGACCTGCACGTGTGGGCGCTGAGCACGACCGAAACCGCGCTGACCGCCCATCTCATCCAGGGCGGTACAGGCGACGGCGTCGGACTCATTGCGCAAGCAACGGCCGAGGTGCGCAAGCGCTTCAAGATCGGCCATTCAACCTTCCAGGTTGAAACCGCCGAGTCGGCCGATGCGTGCGGGTTGCGTCCAGCCGACGTGGTCTGAGATGCATCCGGACGTTCCGAACCATTCAGCGCCTGCTACCGATAACTGTTGCGACCACGCCGCTGCATC
>JANXUD010000041.1 GCA_025352045.1 Gammaproteobacteria bacterium
CGGCCATGGGGGTGGGTCCGGGGAAACGCCCAGTGTATCGCCGGGCCACTGTCAGGATCTCCCGACCCTGCGGGCCGGACTCGTCCGATGGCGCCGGGCGTTGCCGGGCAGGCAGGCTGGTGCTGGAGGTGCCGACATGGAAGCACAGCGCGGCTTGACCCTGATTGAACTGCTGATCGTGGTGGCGGGCGTGGCGGTGCTGGCCACAGTGGCCCTGCCTGCGTTGTCGGGCGGCCTGGAGGCCTCGCGCGGCGCGGAGGCGCGCGCGGCGCTGTTGGCTAGCCTGATGGCCGCTTCCAACCGGGCCGCCCTGACGGGCACCCGCGGCGTCCTGTGTCCCAGCACCGACGGCCACAGCTGCTCGGACAGCCCGGACTGGAGCCACGGCTGGCTGGTCTTCATGGACGCCAATGCCAGCCGGGAGTTCGATGCCGGCGAGAACCTGCTCCGCGTCCAGCCCGCGCTCGCTGGCCGGGTCCGCTTGCGCACCACGGTCGGGCGCACGCGCATCGTGTTCCAGGGAAATGGTGGCAATGCGGGCAGCAACGTCACGTTCACGTTGTGCGACGGGCGCGGTCCTGGCAGGGCCCGGGCGCTCATCCTCAGCAACATCGGCCGGCTCCGGGACGGCGATGCAACGCCCGAGAATCTCGCCGCGACCTGTGTTCCCTGAGCATTTCGGTTGACGGGCTGGGCGCGATACCGGAAAATTCGCGTCCCCGCCCGAATAGCTCAGCCGGTTAGAGCACTTGACTGTTAATCAGGGGGTCGTTGGTTCGAGTCCAACTTCGGGCGCCAGACAAGAAAAAGCCCGCGACTTGCGTCGCGGGCTTTTTCGTTGCGCGGCGATCAGGGGCAGGCCGGGAAGACCGCCGTGAAGGTCGTCGGCTTGTTGTTCTTGCATGCGCTGCCCTGCACCGCGCCGCAGGTGTAGGTGCAGGACGAGGCAGTCTGCGGGGTCGATCCCTGCAATCCGAGCGTCACGGCCACGGTGTTGATCGCCTTCCAGTTACCTGCGGACAGTTGGGCGCCGAACGTGCCGCTGGACGTATGCGCCAAGGTGGCGATATAGGTCGTCGCCGACTGGCTGGTCCACTTGCTCGCCGCCAGGTCGGTGGCAAACGTGCCGCTGGTATGCGCCATCAGGGCCTTGAACGCCGAGCCCTGGTAGATGACCACGGCACCGATGGCATACGTGGTTGCGGTCGCCCATTGCGGCGGCACCACCACGGACGCCGTGGTGTAGCTGGTCCCCGTGGCCCAAGCAGGCACCAGGGTCCATCGGGCCGCCGTCACATCGGCGGCGAAGTTGGTGCCGGAGGTGTGCGCCGAAGCCGCGCGGTAGTTCACGGCGGTTGTCGCGACCCAGCGGGCCGCGGCGAGGTCAGTGGCGAACGTGCCCGCGGTATGCGCCAGCAGGGCGCGGTAGGTAATGCCGCTGTTGGTTACCAGGTCGTTGACCGCGTACACCGTGCCGGTGGCCCACTTCGGCGCGACGACGAGGTCGCCCACCGCAAAGACGGTCGACGGGGTCCACAGCAGCCCGGCCGACGCGATCCGGCCGGTGAAGCTGATGCGCGTCGTCTCGCCGGGATAGGGATTGACCCGCCCATCGCCAGGCGACGTGGGCGACGCAGCCCAGGTGATCGTTCCGGCGTTGGTGTTGGTCGTGGTGACCGCAGTGACCTGGTAGTTGTTGCAGACCGAGCCTGCGTATGGCTGGGCTGTACCCGGCGAATCGGTGGCCTGGTTGCTGGCCAGGTTGGGGAACCCGGCCGCATTGCCCGTGCCCACGCAGCCGGTGAGGAGGGGCGAGGTCTGGTTAGTCGCTGTCTGCTGGTTGTTGTAGCCGCCGACATCGATGCTCAGGCCCGCATTCACGTCCAAGCCGGCCGTCGCCGAGCCGTTCTGCACGTTGCAAGAATACGGCGAGGCGAGGCCGCAGGACACCGTGCTCGCGGCGCCGGTGGACAGGTAGGAGATCGCCACCGTGCTGGTGCCGCCATAGGTCAGCGTCACCGGGAAGGTGCCGTTGCCGATGGTTGACGCCGAGGCGCCGCCGCCCACCGCGAATCGCTGGGTGTCGGTGATCTTGGTGTCGTCCAATGGGGAGATCGAGTCGAAACTCAGGTCTAGCAGGCCGGTATTGCTCTTGCGGGCGCTGGTGGTGGCATCCACGTCGACGGCCGACGATGCCGCCGTCGTCGCCTTCCCGCGCACCGGATAGCCGGAATTGAGCGACGTGCTGTAGTCGTAGTTGGTGACCGACAGTGAACCCGACAGCGGCGCCCAGTCGGCGATTTCAGTCAGGTTGATCGAGGTGAAGGGCAGCAGCTTCAGGATGCAGGTCCGCAGGGTCGCGGCGTCCACGTTGCAGGCGGAGTCCGCCTTCGCATCGGTGATCGCATTGACCGCGTCCTGTTCCAGGTAGTCGATGTACATGCCACGCGAGTGCATCCACTTGCCCGTGGTGTCGACCAGGTTGATCGATACCGAGGACGGGTTGTCGAGCACATAGGGCGCGGAGGCCGACATCACGTAGGGGTCGGCGGCCGAGCCGGTGGCGCCGACGGTGTTGTAGGTGGCCAGGGCCTGGCTTGCGGTCGGCGAGTTGGTGATGAAACGGCCGGCCAGGTAGTCGAGCACGAACTTCTGGTAGCGGGCGACAGCGCCGGTGGTCGATGGCGTGCCTGCGACGGAAGTCGAGTCGGGCACGGGCGTCGCGGCAGTGGTGCCGTCGCCGGTCGCCAGCAAGGCGAAGTAGTCGTTGTTCATGTCCGAGGCGACCCGCCACTGGCCATCGACGCGAATCAGGCGGCAGGCTTCCTTGTAGGTGCCGGTGGTCGTCGGCGCGAGCGCGTTCTTGTCGAGGTAGTGCGGATGCTCGACGGTGACGATGCCATTGACCTTGGTCGTGCGCAGCGGCGAGAACAGGGCGCCGGTGGTGCCGGCGGGGTCATGGTGGTCGCGGCAGCAGACGTCGCAGCGCGGGCTCTGCAGCGTGGAGGACTGGGTGTCCGCGGCCGACGGCGGCGAATAAGTCGCCGCGATCGGCACGGTGTAGCGGGTGCCGTCCCAATAGGTCGGCCGCTTGCCGCGAACCGTGGAGGCCGGGGCTTCGGAATAATCGCAGGTGCAGCCGACCATGATGGTCTCGACGCGCTGCGTGGCGGTGGCGGTGTCGCCATTGATGGCTGCGTAGGTGAGCACGTCGAACTGCGTCTCGACGGTGCTGGTGCCGATGACGATCTGCGGCTTGGGATTGGTCGCTGCGCTGTTGGTGCCGTTGCCGATCGCGATCGGGATCACCATCGTATCGGACGCGGGATTGTTGATGATCACCGGTATCTTGCGCGCCGAGGAGGCCAGCGCGATCTTGCTGATCAGCGCGGAGTCACTCGGGGAGATCGCACCCGTGGCATCCACCAGGGCGACCGATTGCGGCTCTCCGCTGGACTCGGTCCAGCCTGCCACCACGCGGATGACCTTGAATTCGTTGTTCGCGACCAGGCCGGCCGGGCTGGTCGGCGTGGCGCCGGTCAGCGAACCCGTGGTGCACCCGGATGTCGTCACGCTCGCGATGCAGTCGAACCGCTGGTCGTTGGGCTCGTTCAGGATGCCGTCGGCATCCACGTCCTGGTTGTAGACATAGCGCGTGACCGTCCATGTGCGGGAATAGTCGACATTGCCGACGGTCTTGGTATCGCTGCCACTGTTGATGTTCTGGTAACCGGTGATGGTGGAGAAGGTACGCAGGTCCTCCAGCTTGTCCTTGGCCAGGGCCAGTCCCTGCGACTGCGCCTTGGTCGAGGCCGAAGAGCGCACCAGCGCGATCTGCAGGGTCGCCAGTGCGATCAGCCCGACCGAGAGAATGGTCACGGCGACCAGCACTTCGATGAGGCTGAATCCCCCCGCGCGCCTGAATGCGAACTTCCTGCTCATGTCTTTGTCCTCAGAAGCCGTTGCGGCTGTCGAGCCAGCTGCCGGGTACGCGCGCAAAGGTGGCGGACGTCGGGAATGTGTTGGGATCGTTGTTCATCGAAGTGTCGTCGTACACGACCACCGGGTTGCCGGCGACCTTGATGTCGCCTTCGACGACGATCGAGCCGAACACCGTGCCGCCGTTCATCGAAAGCGTGTAGTGGTTGCCGTCGTTCTTCTCGGCGTCGATGTTGTCGCGGTGGATGAACAACATGCCGTAGAGGATGGCGTTCGATCCAATGTTGCCGTCGCCTGTCACCACGAGGATGACCGGCGCCGTGGCCGAACCGATCGTGCCGGAGATGCTGCAGTCGCCGGTGATGTAGTACAGCCCGGAGGAATTGGCGTCGAGCGACCCGCAGCTGCTCAACTTGTGCGTGGACGCATCGAGGCCGACATCGTTCATCATCGCGTAGTCGAAGCAGTTGCCGCCCTTGCTGCATGTGGTCCCGTTGGTGCCCAGGGTGATGCCCAGTCCGTCCCGGTCCGCGACGACGTAGTCGACGCCGAAGATCCACTCGAACAGGGAATCGTCATTGAGCACGCCGGCCACGTCGAGCGGCACGATCGCGCTCGCGGGATCGGTCGGAACCGAGGGTCCGCCGCCCGGGAAGAACTGGATGTCCGGCGGGCAAGGATTACCTGCTACGCAGGCTCCGCCATCCCGGTCGAGCACGTCGATGTTTTCGCGCCGATCGCCGCCGGTCGGATGGCCGGACAGCCACACCGTCTTGTCATCCTTGGAACTCGGGCAATGGCAGGGCGGGCTCGAGCCGTTGTCCGGGCAGATCGCCTTTGCCTCCGTGATGTCGTGCTCGCCCGGTGACCCGGACATGAAGTCGCCGATGTAGCAGGAGGTCAGGCTGAAGGTGCCACCGCCGGTAGTACTCTCCACCTGCGCGTCCGCAGGCGTCCAGATCGAGCCGGGCAGGCCGTTGCCGCCGGCATTGGGTGAGGTGACGATGGTGACGTTGCCGTTGCCATTGAACACGCCGGCGCCGATGAAGGGTACGGCGGCGGTCGCCGTGGACGAACTGTAGGTGGCCCAGGTCTCCTTCACTGTCGCGTTCGAATTTTCATTCGGCAGTGCGGCATCGGCGATCAGGAAGACGGCAATCCGGTTTCCGGAAGTCGGATTGGCGCGGCAGACGGCCGGGCTGAGCGAGGTGTCGAAGCGGCACAACAGGGCACGCACCTTGGTCGTGGTCGTGAACTGCGCGCTGGTGCCGACGCCGGTGGTATCGAGGTTGGCGGCTGATCCGGACACGAGCAGGTTGCGGTAGGGCATGTCGGTGGCGGTGCTGCCCGACGCCGTGCCGTCAGTGCCGTCCGAACTGTAGAACCACAGCTCGCCGCGCCGCCCGCCGTTCGGGTATTGGGTCGACGTGGTCGCGTCACGTTCGGACATGCAGGGATGCGGCGAGCCATCCGCGAGGTTGGGGATGTTCGGGAATCCGGAAACGCTGCTGCAGCGGACCCAGCGCTTGCCCGAGGCAACATCCGCGGCCAGCCATCCGCCCGTGGTCTTGCGGATCACCGACAGGCGGTTGGCCTTCAGGTATTCGCCCGCCATGTTGACGGCGTATTCGGCCGCCTGCTCGACCATGCGCCCGCGGTTCTCGTTGGTCGCCGTCTTCTGCTCGAAAAGCGACACGTTGGCCGAGAGCAGGACGATCAGGGTGAGGATCACCAGGATCACGATCGCCACCAGTAAGGTGGCGACGCCGCGCTGCTTCCTGGGTGCGCCCGCTTGCGGTGGATGGATGGTTCGGGACATGGTCTTGGATCCTGCGCTGCGAGTCGGGTCAGGTGCCGGTGGGCTTGATGGTGCAGTTGGTGCCGGGCGTGCTGCGCAGGCAGTCCGCGCGGACGCGAACGCTGCTCTGGAGGGTGCGGGATACATCGCTGGAGCGGATCAGCGAGCCGGTGAGGTCCACCCTCAGGTCGCGGATCTGCATGGTCGAGGTGGCCAGGCTGGAACCGGTGTCGACGAAGAAGGACGTGACGTTGAGCACCTTGGGATCGCTCAGGGGACACCAGGCGCTGACGCCAGAGGCCGGCGATGGCGTGCACGCCGGCGGATACACCGTGTAGTCGGCGCCGCCGCCGGAGGCGCAGTCCGGCGTGCGGCCGGCCGTGCTCTCTGCGAATTCCAGCACGCCGACCTGGACGCCGTTGACCGTCAGCGCGGAAGGAACACGACGCACGGCGCGGATTTCGCCATTCGCCAGGTCCACGACACCTGCATTGCCGGGCTGCCGGTCATACGCGTAGATGATGCAACTGCGATTGGTGTTGCCGGCGGGATGCGACTCGAGGATCTGGTTGAACGGCGAGGTGCTGGTGCTGGACGGCGGCAGGTTCACGTACTGCAGCGCGTTCTCGTCGTATCCCGCACGACGCAGGTCCCGGGTGATGAAGTCGAGGTTGTTGCGCAGTTCCTGCTCCAGCTTGGTGGCCTGCACGTACTCGGTGTTGCTCTTGAGCGTGGCCACCATGAAGGCGACTGCCGCGATGGAGACGATCAGCCCGGCCACGAGCGCAATCATCAGCTCGACGAGGCTGAAGCCCGCGACTTTCCTGGTCCTGTTCATCCCGCGATCTGCTCCCATGGTCAGTTCGCGCAGCGCCGGTCGGCGAAGTCGGACAGGTGGTGGACGGAGGACGTGGACTCGCACAGCGCCGGCCGGCCGAACTTGTCCACGTGCAGGTTCAGGCGATAGGTGTTTGGCCCTGGCGGGCTAAGCAGCGTGACGGTGCCTGACATGCCGGTGCTGGTCAGCGCGGTGCGCTTGGGGTCCATGATGGCTGGCTGGATGTTCGACAGGGTGGTGCCGCCGCCCAGGGTCACGCCGACGAGGGTGACCCCGCGCCACTCGGCCTGGGAGCTGCCCATGTCGGCGGGATAGCGAGCCACGTTGCAGGTGAGGGTCGCGTCGGATGGCGTGGCCGTCGTGCAGTCACAGGGCGTGGTGTCGCCGCTGTTGGTGGTGGTGGCGGCGCCCAGGCAGAACTGCGCACCCGAGTTGGTCTGCACTACGCCGACCTTCACCATGGAGTTGCGCTTGACGGCCTCGAAGCGGGACTGGTTCCAGAAGGAAAGCAGCTGGTCGGCGGCGCCACGGATGGCGGCGCGCTGGCGCTGGGCCTGGAACGAGGGCACGGCGAGCAGGGTCAGGACGACGATCACCGCGATCGTGACCATCATCTCGATCAGCGTGAAACCTTTGCGCCTTGCAGTGGTGGCAGACATCAGGACCCCCGGTTACCCAATGGAAGTGGAACCCGGGCCGTATCCGCTTGCAAGGCGGGCCGGACAGACGGTGGCTTTTTCCGGACGGGCGCGCCCAGACTACTATCCCGCAGGCGGCCGATGCTAGGATGGCCCAGCATATTCGGGCGCACGCAGGGGAATCCCATGAAACGAGTCCGCGGCTTTACCCTCCTCGAGCTGATGATCGTCGTCGCCGTCATCGCCATCCTGGCCACGATCGCGCTGACGGCCTACAACAAGCAGATCCGCAAGAGTCGCCGCGCCGAGGCGAAGCAGGCCCTGTCCGACCTGATCATCAAGCAGGAGAAGTGGCGCAGCAACAACACCGCCTACGGCACCTGCAACCAGGCCGTCGACCCGGTGACCGCCGCAGGCACGGCCTGTGCCAGCTTCAACTCCGGCCTGAGTTACTACGCCGTCGCCGTCACCGCCAACAATGCCACGTCGTACACCATGACCGCGACGCCGAAAACGGCCGACCAGCTCAATGACAGTTGCGGAACCCTTACCGTCGCCATGGCCTCCGGCAGCATCACCCGCTCGCCGACTACGACCGGCTGCTGGTAGCCGGCATGCGTGCCGGCCGGGCCGGCACGCTTATCCCAGCACGCGGTAACAGGGCTGGTACTCCCCCACCATCTTCATCCGCCGCTGGTCCACGAAGGCGCGCAGCAGTGCGTCGAGCGCCTGCATGATCTCCGGGTCGCCGTGGATCTCGAACGGGCCGGACTCCTCGATCACCCGCATGCCCTCCTCCTTCACGTTGCCGGCGACGATGCCCGAGAAGGCGCGGCGCAGGTCGGCGGCCAGCAAGTGCGGCGGCTGGTTGCGGTGCAGGTTGAGCGCGGCCATCGCCGCGTGGTCAGGCCGGAACGGGCGCTGGAAATCCGCCGGCACGCGCAGCGACCAGTTGAAGAAGAAGGCGTCCTTGTTCGCCAGGCGGTGCTCGCGAACCCGCTTGATGCCCCGGGTGATCGTGGTCGCGACCCGGACCGCGTCGTCCACGATGATGGTGTAGCGGGACGTCGCCGCCTCGCCCAGCGCCAAGCGCAGGAACTGGTCGATCTGTTCGAAATACGCCGCCGAGTCCCGCGGCCCGGTGAGGATCAGCGGGAACGGCAGGCTGGCGTTGTCCGGGTGCATCAGCAACCCGAGCATGTACAGGATTTCCTCCGCCGTGCCGACGCCGCCGGGGAAGACGATGATGCCGTGGCCGAGCCGGACGAACGCCTCCAGGCGCTTCTCGATGTCCGGCATGATCACCAGGTGGTTGACGATCGGGTTCGGCGACTCGGCGGCGATGATCCCCGGCTCGGTGATGCCGATGTAGCGGTTGCCGACCCGGCGCTGCTTCGCGTGTGCGATCGTGGCGCCCTTCATCGGCCCCTTCATCGCGCCCGGCCCGCAGCCGGTGCAGATGTCCAGCCGGCGCAGCCCCAGTTCGTAGCCGACTTTCTTGGTGTAGTCGTATTCCTCGCGGCCGATCGAATGGCCGCCCCAGCAGACCACCAGGTTGGGGTCCATGTGCGGGCGAAGGACGCGGGCATTGCGCAGGATCTCGAACACCGCGCCGGTGATGCCCTCGCTGGTGTCCAGGTCGAACTTGGCGCTGCCGTAGATCTCGATCGCCACGTAGGCGATGTCGCGCACCACGGCATACAGCAGCTCGGCGACGCCGCGGATGATCTCGCCTTCGACGAAGGCCAGGGCGGGCGCATGGCGCAGTTCGATCTTGATGCCGCGATCCTGCTGGTGCACCTCGATGTCGAAATCGGGGTACTTCAGCTGGGCGGCGCGCGGGTCGTCGGAATCGGAGCCGGTAGTGAGCACGGCAAGCGCGCAGCGGCGCAGGAGTTCATGCAGTCCGCCGGATGAGGCATCGCGAAGGCGGGCGATTTCGTCGCGCGACAGGATGTCCAGGCCGCCGCGCGGCGAGATCTGGGCGTGGACGGTAGGCAGCGGGCCCGGGGCGCGGCCCAGCTGGGCGAGCGGCAATGGGTCGGTGGTGCTGGATAGCGGATCGGTCATCCGGGCGGCGTGGTCGTCGTTTTCGTGGTCGACGACTTTAGCACCCGCGCGATTCGCCTGACCCGAACAACGTGGCCCTCGCCACTGGGCGCGGGACGGCCGGGGCCGCCCCGCGCGGATCAGCGGGACTTACTTCTTGCAGGAAATGAACTTGCCCTTGGCATCGCGGCAACGGATCGGCGCGGCCTTGACGGGGCACTTGGTGAACTTGCCGCTGGCGTCATGGCAACGCGCAGTGGCAGCGGCCGACTTGGCCGGCGCAGCAGACGCAGCCTTCGCGGCGGGGGTCGCCGGCGTGGCCGGGACGGCCTTGGTTGCCGGTGTCGCGGCGGTACCTGCCGCCGGCTTGGCCGGCGTGGCCGGAACCGCCTTGGTGGCCGGCTTGGCGGGGGTTGCAGCCATGGCGGAAGCAGCGGGCTTGGCGGCCGGCTTGGCGGCGGTCGCGGCAGCCTGGGTCGATGCCATGGCGGACGAACCCGCCAGCGTCAGGGCAAGGGCGAGGACGAGGGAAGAAAGGGGACGCATGGGATGACTCCGACGGCAAACCCCGGCTTGGGGCAGCGGGATGTTGGCGGACCAGCGCGCCGCCGGGGCTGGACGCTGCATTACAAGTTGTTAATACCGCGCAGGCAGGGTGCAGCCGCCGGAAACAAGAACGGCCGGGTTTCCCCGGCCGTTTTTTGTCGTAAGTGTCGCGATTGGATCAGTGCGCTGGAATCAGAAGGTGTACTTGAGGGTGAACAGGGCCTGCCAGCGGGACACCACGCGCCCCGGGTTGGCGGAGCTGTCACGTACGGTGAAGTCCGTGTACGACGGGGCGGTCGGCGTGCCAAGGTCGTACACGTACTTGCCATTGGTGACGTCGGCCACGTTCGCCAGGCGACGGGTGCCGAAGAAGCCCAGGCCGCGCTGGTCGCCCCAGTTCTTGTTGAGCATGTTGAGGAAGTTGTAGATGTCCAGGCGGGCGATGAACTTGTTGCCGTGCGCGAAGCCGGGCAGCTCCTGCTGGAAACCGACATCGAGCTGGTTGATCCAGGGCTGGTGCATCGCGTTGCGGCCGGCGATCTGGCCACGGTGCGAACGCAGGTACCGGTCGTTTTCGATCAGGTCCTGGAAGGCCTGGATCTGGGCGGCGGTGGTTCCGGCCTTGTAGGTCACGATCGGATCGTTGACCAGCGGGATGTAGGCCAGGTCGACATCGGTGGCGACGGCATCGCCATTGACGTCACCGCCGAAGACCCAGCTGTAGGGCGCGCCGGTATGGCCGTTGTAGTACGCGGTCACCGTGGTGCGGTAGTCGCCGAAGAAGGCATGGTCCCAGTTCACCGACGCCTTGACCGAGAGCGGGATGTCGAAGCGGGACGGCGCCTCCACGAGCTCGTTCGGGTTGGTGCGCGGGACGAAGTTGTAGTTCGAGTAGGCCTGCGAGCTGGAGCCCGGGTTGACTTCGGTGCTGTGCGTGCCGGTGATGCTGAAATTGCCGGCGAAGCCGTGCGACAGGGCCTTGTCCAGGGAGAAGGTCACCGAGTTCGACTGGCCCTTGTCGGTATTGGTCAGCAGGCTGGAGCGCGTGTTGATCTCCGGGAACGCGCCGTTGTTGGCGCCGCAACCAATACTGGCGTTCGCCGGGACGGTGCCGCACGGGGTGGTGGTGGGGAACACCTTCCAGTACGAGGCGCGACCATCCGGCAGGGTGCCGTTCGGAACGCCGATGTTCGGCAACAGGTAGGCGATGGCATCCTTGGCCTGGATGTGCGTGTACTCGACCGAGCCGGTCAGGCCCCAGACCAGTTCGGCATCGAGCGCCAGGCTGACCTTCCATGCGGAAGGTAGCTTGAAGTTCGGGTCGAGCACGTCGATCTGGCAGGTGGCGGTGGTGCTGCAGACACCGGGGGCGACGGTGGTCGGGCCGGGCTGGTTGTTCGGATCGGAACTGAAGGGATTGGCGACCGGGTTGGTGCCGGTGAACTGCTTCGACGAGACGTAGCCGTTGTTGATGTAGGGGTTGGACAGCCAGACGGTCGGCGGGACGGTCTGGAACAGGCCCACGCCGCCGCGCAACTGCAGCTGGTGCGGGGTGTCGAACTTGTAGTTGAAGGCAAAACGCGGCTCGATGACCTTGTTCTTGGAACCGAGCGTCGTGTTGCTGGGATAGCCGAAGCGCGACTCCCATACCGGGGCGCCGGCCGTGGTGCCCGGCGGGGTATTGGTCGCGGACTCGAGCGCCACCGGCGGCGCGTGGTCGGACTTCGGGATGTTGACGCGCACGCCAAAGACCATGGACAGGTTGTCGGTGGCCTGCCAGGTGTCCTGCAGGAAGGGGCTGACCTGGGTGTACTTCCAGGCGCCGCCGGCATCGGCAAGGGACACGCCGGTCGGCAGGTAGTTCTTGACGAAGGTGCCGTAGTTCCCGGCGGCGATCTCGTCCGCCGGCGTGCCATTGCCGTTCTTGTCGTAGAAACCGTAGGAACCGTGCAGCAACTGGCCGAAGATATCGAGGGACTCGTTGCTCAGGAAATCAAAGCCGCCCTTGAAGGTGTGGTCGCCGGCGTAGTAGGTGCCGGACAGGGTGCCGGTGATGCGCTTGCTGTTGATCGCGTTCTCGTGGCGGAAACGGTCTTCGCCCGCGATGACCCACGGCGTGGTGGAGGGAATGTTGGCCGGGGTGTTGCTGCAGGCAACGGGGCTGAAGCAGGCGAACACCTCGGGCTGGTCGATGGCCGCGCCATTGGCGTTGTCGTACTTCTGGTAGCCGACCTTGAGCTCGGTGCTGAAGCTGTCGGTCCAGTCGCTGAACAGCTGGAACGAGTAGTTGTCGGTCTTGCTGGCGCTGGTGTAGAAGTTACTGGGCAGGATCACGCTCCAGTCCTTCACGTAGCCGGTGTACGGGCCCGGACGGGCCTCCTCGGTGCGCTGGAAGGTGAAGCTGGCGCGCTGGTCGTCGTTGATGTTCCAGTCGAGCTTGGCCAGGGTGCGCTTGTTCTCGAGCGTCAGCCCGGCGCCGCCGCCGGCGCCGCCCGCGCCGGTCTTGATGCCGATCGCCTCGAACGCGGCGGACACGGCATCCACCTGCGCCTGGGTCAGCCGATGGGTGGTGAGGGCATCGGCGCCGACGCCGGTGATGCCATCGACCTTCTGGTCTTCGTACGACAGGAAGAAGAACAGCTTGTCCTTGACGATCGGGCCACCGAAGGTGAAGCCGAGGGTCTTGTTCGCATCAAAGACGCTGAAGTCGGAACCGGGGCGGTCGCCGACCATGTTGCTGCCGTTGGTGATTGCGTAGTACGCCGAGCCGTGGAACTCGTTGGTGCCCGACTTGGTGACGGCGTTGATGTTGGCGCCGACGGCGTCGGAGGTGACGTCGTAGTCGGTGATCTTGATGTCGTAGGCGGCGATGGTGTCCGGGGAGATCGGCGAGCCGGTGAAGCCCAGGCCGTTGGCGTTCAGGCCGAACGGATCGGTCACCGACAGGCCGTCCACGCTGATGTTGTTGTAGCGGTTGTTCTGGCCCGACACCGAGATCGAACCGTCGCTCTGGTCGGTGACGGTGATGCGCGGATCGAGGCGCGCGATGTCGTCCAGCGAACGGTTGCCGCTGACGGCGGTTTCCAGCGCGCGGCCGGAGATGTTGGTGCCGACGCCCTTGTTGTCGCTGGAGAACACGGTGGGCGCCGAGCCGGCGACAACCACGGTTCCAAGCGCGGCCGCGGTGCCGCTGTGCAGCTTCGCGTCAACGGTGTTGACCTGGTTCAGGTTCAGGAAGACGCCGGCCTCGGTGTCGGTGCCGACACCGGCCTTGTTCACCGTGATGGTGTACGGGCCGCCGACGCGCAGGCCGCGGGCGTTGTAGTGGCCGCTGGCATCGGTGGTGGCGCGGCTGATCGTGCCGGACTCGGTGTGGGTGATCGTCACCTCGGCGCCGGCAACCGGGGCGCCGCTGGCATCGGTGACCTGGCCGCCAATGCCGGAGGACGTGCTCTGCGCGAAGGCAGGCGTGGCGGCGGCGAGCGCGAGGGCGAGGCCGAGGGCCAGCTTGGACAGCCGGACCTGATTGCGATTGATCATGGTGAGAGCCCTGGAAAAAGTTGGTGTGGGAAAGCCGGCGGATGCGCGTGGCCGCGGCCCGCGAATCCATGCGCGGCGTCCTGCCGCAGTTGGACCCCGGCACCCCGCCTTGGCGGTGTCGTCGGAGTCCTGGTGCATGCCCGCCGCGACCCCTGGGACGCGCCGGACTCACAAGACTTTAACATAATGGATCAGGCCAATGACAGTCCGATGACCGTCACAAAACGCGCTTCGCGTTTTAGCCCGCCGGGGTCGGGGCGTGCAACCAGGCAGCGACGCCATCCATCAGCATCTGCACCGAAACGGCCACCAGCAGCATGCCCATCAGCCGCTCGACGGCGACCAGCACCGGGCGCCCCAGGGCCTTGTAGAGATAGGTGGCACTGAGCAGGATGGCGGCGGTGCCGCCCCAGGCCAGCAGGAGTGCCAGCGACCAGTCGCCCATGCGCCCGGGGTCCTGGCTGCCGAGCAGCATCACCGACGCCATGCCCGAGGGTCCGGCGATCAGCGGGATGGCCATCGGCACGATGAAGGGTTCGCCGGCCCCGGCGTCCCCGAACATGCCTTCCGGGCTGGGAAAGATCATCTTCAGGCCGATCAGGAACAGGACGATTCCGCCCGCGATCGAGACCGACTCCTGGCGCAGGTGCATGGCGTCCAGCACCGTCCGCCCTCCCCACAGGAAGGCGAACAGGACCAACAGCGCGATCAGCAGTTCACGAAACAGCACCATGCGCCGCCGGCCCGCAGGCAGGGGCTCGAGCAGGCCGAGGAACACCGGGATGTTGCCCAGCGGGTCCAGGATCAGGAACAGCAGCAGGGCGGCTGAAATCGTAGTCATGCCGGCAGCGGGACCTCGGGCTGGAACACCTGGCCGCGCCGGGTGGCGCCGGCGGCCGACAGCAACTCGACACAAGCGCCGGCGTACGCGGCCGGCCACGGGACCTTGGAAGCCGCCTCCTCGACATAGGCGCGGCCGCGCAACGCGCTGCGCATGGGGCCCGGGCGCAATGCGCTCACCCGCACCGGGCCGAGCTCGGTTTCGTCGTGCAGCACGCGCACCAGGCCTTCCAGCCCGGCCTTGGCGATGCCGTAGGGTCCCCAGTAGGCGCGGTTGACCCGCGGCAGCTCGTCGAGCACGAAAACGACCGCGCTGTCGGCCTGCTCGCGCAGCACGGGCAGGCAGGCCTGGGTCAACAGCCAGGGCGCGGTCAGGTTGACGTGGATCGCGCGCACGAAATCCTCCGGCGGCGTGGCCTCGAGCGGGCGCAGGCCGATGAACTCGGCGGCGCAGTGCAGGATTCCGTGCAGGCCACCGAACTCGCGCGCGATGGTGTCGGCCATGGTCTCGTAGTCTGCCGGATCGGCGCCGGCCAGGTCGAGCGGATACAGGGCAGGCTCCCGCCCCATGGCCTTGAGCGCGTCATAGGTCCGGCCCAGCTTGGGCACCTTGCGGCCGAGCAGGACCAGGGTGGCCCCGGCGGCGGCACAGGCGCGCGCCGCGGCGTCGCCCAGTCCGCCGTAGGCGCCGGTCAGCAGGATCACGCGGCCGGCGAGCGCGCCGGCGGCGTCGGCGTTGCCGGCCGCGGTCGCGGCCTGGTTCATGCGGGCTTCTGCGCCTCGGCGACCATGCGCGCCAGCTCGCCGCTTTCGAACAGTTCGACGGTGATGTCGCAGCCGCCGATCAGTTCGCCATTGATGAACAGCTGGGGAAAGGTCGGCCAATCCGAGTAGCGCGGCAGGTCGGCGCGGATCTCGGCATCCTGCAGGACGTTGACCGAATGCAGCTGGGCGCCGGCCTGCTTGAGCACCTGGCTGGCGCGACTGGAGAAGCCGCACATCGGGAATTGCGGCGTGCCTTTCATGAAGAGCACGACGGGATGCCCCTCGACCTCGGCGCGGATGCGCTCGCTGACAGTATTCATCTGGACTCCAGTGTTGGGGCGCGGCGCCGGACGGCGCGCCTGCGTGGCGGCCGGGGTCCGCATGGCGGGCCCGTTCGGGCCGGCGGGATCGGGCTAGAATTATAGGGCTTTGGGCCGCCCCCCGCGGCCCCACCACAAGGAAGACCCACCATGGCCATCGAACTGCCCCCCCTGCCCTACGATCGCACCGCGCTGGCGCCGAACATCTCCGCCGAGACGATCGATTTCCACTACGGCAAGCACCACCAGGCCTATGTCACCAACTTGAACAACCTGATCAAGGGCACGGAATTCGAGGACATGGACCTGGAGGCCATCGTGAAGAAGGCCCAGGGCGGCATGTTCAACAACGCAGCCCAGGTCTGGAACCACAGCTTCTACTGGAACTGCCTCAAGCCCGAGGGTGGCGGCGAACCCGATGGCAAGCTTGGCGAAGCCATCGCCCGGACCTTCGGCAGCTTTGCCGCGTTCAAGGAAGAGTTCACCAAGACCGCGATCGGCACCTTCGGCTCGGGCTGGGCCTGGCTGGTGCAGCGTCCGGACGGCAGCCTGGGATTGGTGAGCACCCCGAACGCGGCCACGCCGCTGACCGGCGCCGACAAGGCGTTGCTGACCTGCGACGTCTGGGAACACGCCTATTACATCGACTACCGCAATGCGCGGCCGAAGTACCTCGAGGCGTTCTGGAACCTGGTCAACTGGGACTTCGCCGCCGCGCAGATGGCGTAACGAGTGGGGCCGGTTCCTTCACGCGCTGCAGGTCAAAATCGGGGCCGGTTCCTTCACGCGCGTGCGGACGAGCGTGCTTCGAAGCGAGACTTCTCCCACGCGCGTGAAGGAACCGGCCCCGTTCAGGACTCCGCCAGGCGCGCCAACACCGGCGCGACCTGCGCGGAACGCCCCAGCGCATCCCCGGTCGAGCGCAAGGCCGACGCCAGCGCGTCGCGGGTGTCCGCGCGCAAGGTGGCGTGGCCGACCTTGCGGCCCGCGCGCGCCGACTTGCCGTAATCGTGCCAATGGCCGCAGGCCTCGGCCAGCACCGGCAGCGGTGAAGGCAAGTCACCAATCCAGTTGAGCATGCAGGCGTGGCCGATCATCCGCGTGCTGCCCAGCGGCAGGCCGAGCACGGCGCGCAGGTGGTTCTCGAACTGCGAGGTCTCCGAGCCTTCGATCGTCCAGTGCCCCGAGTTGTGCACCCGCGGCGCCATTTCGTTGGCGAGCAGGCGGCCGCCGCTGACGAACAGTTCCAACGCGAACACACCGACATAGTCGAGCGCTTCGGCGATGCGGCGGGCATGCCCGATGGCCTCGACCACCAGGCTTGACGGCAGCGAGGCCGGCGCCAGGCTGGCCGACAGGATGCCGCTCTCGTGCCAGTTCTCGGTCAGCGGCCAGGTGCGGAATTCCCCGTCGCGCGCGCGCACGGCCAGCACGGACACCTCGCGCTCGAAGGGAATGAAGGCCTCGAGGATCAGCCCGACCGACGCCGCCTGCGCACCCAGCGCATCCCATGCCGCGTCCACGTCGGCCAGGGTGCGCAGGCGGAATTGTCCCTTGCCGTCGTAACCCAGGCGACGCGTCTTCAGGATGGCCGGCACGCCCTGCGCCGCGACCGCACGGTCCAGGTCGGCCCGCGAGGTGATGTCGGTGAACTCCGGCACGTCGATGCCGAGCTCGCGGAACAGTGTCTTTTCCGCCAGTCTGTCCTGGGCGACGGCCAGTGCGCGCGGGCTCGGGAATACCGGCACGCGCTCGGCCAGCCAGCGCGCCGATTCTGCCGGCACGTTTTCGAAATCGAAGGTCGCCACGTCCACCCGCGCCGCAAACTCGGCCAGGCCTGCTTCGTCGCGGTAATCGGCCTGCAGGCTGGGCACGAATTGCGCCGCGCAGGCGTCGACGGTGGCGTCGAGCACCAGGAAGCGCAGGCCAAGCGGCGCGCCGGAAAGCGCGAGCATGCGGGCCAGTTGCCCGCCGCCGAGGATGCCGACCGTGGTCACGCCGGCCGTGGATCGGGCTGGTCGAGCACGTCCTGGGTCTGCCTGCCGCGGAAGGCCTCGAGCGCCGCGGCGATGACGGGGTCGGAAAGCGCCAGGATGGAGGCCGCGAACAAGCCGGCATTCGCGGCGCCGGCCGCGCCGATGGCGAAGGTGGCAACCGGAACCCCGGCTGGCATCTGCACGATGGACAGCAGGGAGTCGAGGCCATTGAGGGTCTTGCCCTGGACCGGCACGCCCAGCACCGGCAGCGCGGTCTTGGCCGACAGCATCCCGGGCAGGTGCGCCGCGCCACCGGCGCCGGCGACGATGACCTTGATGCCACGCGCCGCGGCCTGTTCGGCGTAGCGGAACAGCAAATCGGGCGTGCGGTGCGCCGACACCACCTGGACTTCGCAGGGCACGCCCAGCAACTCGAGCTTGGCCACCGCGTGCTGCATCGTCTCCCAGTCGCTGCGTGATCCCATCACGACGCCGACCAGTGGCCTTGCCGTGGATAGCGGAGGGCTCGCGTTCATCAGGTCCGACTCGGTGGCGGGAACGGGCGGCGGGACGCCGGGCGCCGCAGGTTGCGAACAACCGATGCGGCGGACGGCGTATTCTAGACGCATCCCGCCCCCGACCCGCGAACCATGGACCGCAAACTGCTCGACATCCTGTGCTGCCCCGCCAGCAAGCAGCCGTTGGCCCTGCTCAACAAGGCCGAACTCGAGGCACTCAACGCCGCCATCGCGAACGGCGGCCTGTTGCGCGTGGACGGCTCGGTCCAGTCGGAGCCCGTCCGCGAAGGCCTGATCACCCGCGACCACCAGACCATTTACCGGATCGACGACGGCATCCCGGTGTTGCTTGCCGACGAAGGCATCGCCACGGCCCTGGTCGCCGACTTCCCGCGTTGAGCGCCGGCCCGACGACCGCGCCGTCGCGCGGCAGCGCCAGCGCAAGCGGCACAGGCGACAGCGTGGGCCTGGCAGGCATCGTGCCTCCGCCCGAAGTCGTCGTTGCCGCGGACGTGGCGCGCGCCCTGGCCGAAGACATCGGCGACGGCGACGCCACCGCCGACCTGCTCGAGGACCTGCCCGCGCGGGCCTACGTGGTTGCCAAGGACACGGCTGTGATCGCCGGCCGCCCCTGGTTCGACGCCTGTTTTCGCCAGCTCGATCCCGGAATGCGCATCGACTGGCGCATCGCCGAAGGCGCGCGTGCCGTCCCGGGCCAGGTCCTGTGCACCCTGGCCGGTCGCACCCGCGCCCTGGTGTCGGCCGAGCGCAGCGCCCTGAATTTCCTGCAGACCCTGTCGGGCACCGCGACGCGCACCGCCGAGTACGTGGCCGCGCTGGCCGGCACGCGCACCCGCGTGCTCGACACCCGCAAGACACTGCCCGGCCTGCGCATCGCGCAGAAGTACGCCGTGCGCGCCGGCGGCGGCTGCAACCACCGCATGGGACTGCACGATGCGGTGATGCTGAAGGAAAACCATATCGCCGCAGCGGGCTCGATCGCCGCCGCGGCGGCGCGGGCGCGCGCCCTGCACCCATCGCTGCCGCTGATCATTGAAGTCGAATCGCTGGACGAACTGGCGCAGGCGCTGGATGCCGGCTGCGCGCGCATCCTGGTGGACGACTTCAGCGCGTCCGACCTGCGCGACGCCGTGCGCGTCGCCGCCGGGCGCATCCCGCTGGAAGTCTCCGGCGGCGTGGAACTGGCACGGCTGCGCGAGATCGCCGACACCGGCGTGGACTATGTGTCGGTCGGCGCGCTGACCAAGCACGTGCGCGCGGTCGACCTGTCGCTGCGCATGGGCGAACCGCCGGAACAGCCCCCCGCGTAGGTCGCGTCAGGCCTGCGAATGCCGGACCAGCAGGGCGATCACCACGACTGCGGCAAGGGTCAGCAGGATCGAGGCCCACATCTGCATCTGCTGCGTGCGGGTGGCGCGCGACGCCGGCGACGCCGCGGCCGCGGGCGGCTGGCCGATCTCGGCGCCCGGCGCCACCAGGATGAAGCGCACCGCGTCCAGGCGCAGTTCGTCGCCGGGGCGCAGGAAGCCCTGCTGGACCCGCTTGTCGTTGACATAGGTGCCGTTGGCGCTGCCCAGGTCCTCGACCGTGAGTCCGTCCTGGGTCGGCTTGACCATCGCGTGCCGGCGCGACATCTCATCGGCAGGCACCGAAATGTCGCACTCCGCTGCCCGACCCAGCACGACCGGACCGGTCACCGGATACACCTTGCCGAACACCGCGCCGGACACGCCCCGCAGCAGGAACCGGGGCAGGGCCATGCGGACGCGGGTGGCGTTGCCATCCTCGTCGGCGGCGGCGGACTGCGCCGAGCGTGCTTCCTCGACCACGACGAAACGCGCCAGCACGGGACCAATGGCGACCGTGTCGCCGGAGCGCAGGCCCATGATGTCGGCGACCGCCTTGCCGTTCACCGCCACCGCGCCCCCGTCGGCCGGGACCTGGAGGTTGGCGCCGTTGGCGGTGATGTGGATGACGCAATGCGTCGGCTGTACGCCCGGTTGCGCCAGGACAATGGCGGAACCGGGGTCCGAACCGATGCGGTTGGGGCCGGGATGCAGCAGGACCTGGCCGTGCTCGCCGTTCGGAAACACCAGTTTCATCTTCGCCCTCCGCGAAAGAACAGGCCGCCCGCGGGCGGCCTGGGGGACAATCTTAGCCGACTACTTCACCACCCGCAGGTGGCCGCCGCGCTTGGGCCCGGGCTCGTCCCCCGGTGGCGGCGTTTCGTCCGGGCCGTCTTCGGCCACGCTTCCCCCGTCTTCGGGCAGCATCATGCCCTGGCCCGTTTCCTGGGCATAGATGGCCAGGACCGACGCGACCGGCACGATCACGTCCTGGCTGACGCCGCCGAAGCGCGCCTTGAAGCGGACTTCCCGGTTGCCCAGCTGGAGTTGCGCGACCGCACGCGCGGCGATGTTGAGCACCACGCGGCCATCCTTCACCGTCGAGGCCGGGACCTGGACGCCCTCGCCGAGGGCATCGACCAGCAAGTGCGGGGTCATGCCGTTGTCGCCAATCCACTCATACAGGGCCCGCAGGAGGTACGGGCGGTTGGAGCTCATCGTCGGTGCATTGCTCACGCAGGGATTTCCCGCAACAGCTTTTCCTCGGGGGTCATGCTGCGCAGGAATCCCGGGTTGCGGAAGATGCGCTGGCCGTAGTCCTCGATGACCTTGGCCTCCTTGGGCAGGACGATGCCCAGCGCGGGAAGCCGGTAAACGATCGGCGCCACCGCACAGTCGGCGAGGCTCATCTCGGAGTTGAGGAAGAAGCGCGCGGCCTTGAACAGCGGCAGCGCCGCCAGCAGCAGTTCCTTCAGGCGCTTGCGCCCGGCTTCGGCCTGGACGCGGCTGCCGTTCTGGATCGCCTGCACGTGCGGCACCCATTCCAGTTCGACCCGCAGCATCGCCAGCCGCAAGCGCGCGCGCGACAACGGGTCCACGGGCATGAGCGGCGGGTGCGGATAGCGTTCGTCCAGGTATTCGCTCACCACGGAGGC
This sequence comes from Gammaproteobacteria bacterium, assembly GCA_025352045.1. GTDB lineage: Bacteria > Pseudomonadota > Gammaproteobacteria > Xanthomonadales > Xanthomonadaceae > Arenimonas. The sequence goes on from JANXUD010000041.1 coordinate 20,790, forward strand.
GGCGTACAGGACCAGGTCGCGGTCCACCAGGGTGGGCACGGAATGATAGGGATTGAGGTCGAGCAGGTCTTCGGGCGGATTGGCGGTATCCACCGGCACCAGGTCGTAGCTCACGCCCTTGGCGGCCAGGACGAGCCGCACGCGGTGGCAGACGACGCAGTCCGGTGACGAGAACAGCGTCAGCGCGTTGCGGATTCGCGGACTTGCGGCCATTACGGCACCTCGGCGGAGACACCGCGGCCCCCTGCCGGCGGTTGTCTCCCCCTACCCTGCCCAAACGCCCCGGATTGCGCAAGGTGGTGGAATGAAAAAGCCGCCCGCAGGCGGCTTTTTTGGCGGGACAAGCGTGACTCAGTGCACGTCGCGCCAGTATTCGGCCTTCAGCAGGTAGGCCAACAGGGTCAGGAAGGCCAGGAACAGCACCACCCAGACGCCCATGGACTCGCGCTTGATCGCCGCCGGTTCACCCACGTAGGCCAGGAAGGCGCTGATGTCCCGGGCCGTGCGATCGAACTGCTCGGCGTCCTGGGTGCCCTTCTGGTGCTCGGGGATGGTGAAACCGGTGATGCAGCCACCCTGGTATTCACCGTGCGGGCAGGCTTCGGTCTCGCCGCCGCCGGCCGAATGCTTCGGCTCGGTGACTGCGTGCTGCACGCCCTGCATTTCCCACAGGACATGCGGCATCACCGCACCGGGGAACACGGTGTTGTTCCAGCCGGTCGGGCGCGACTCGTCCACGTAGAAGGACTTGAGGTAGTTGTAGATCCAGTCCGGACCCTGTTCCTTGGTCCGCGCGACCACGCTCAGGTCGGGCGGCGCCTTGCCCAGCCACTTGCCGCCCTGGTCGGCATCCAGGCCCGTGGCCATGGTGTCGCCGATGCGCGCGCCCGGCGCGAAGATCAGGTTCTTCTCCACCTGGTCCGCGGTCAGGCCAAGGTCCTCGGCCGTGCGCGAGTAGCGCTGGTAGCCGAGCGCATGGCAGCCCGAGCAGTAGTTCATGTACAGGGCGGCGCCGCGCTGCAGCGAGGCCTTGTCGGTCAGGTCCACCTGGGCCGAGGCCATGGCGCCCTCTTCGCCCGCCATCGCCACGACCGGCGACAGCGCGAGCACGAGCGCGATGGCGCGGAGGGAAAGCGCGCGGAACTTGGTCATGCCCAGCAACTTAGTCATGCGTCGTCACCCGGTCAGGCACCTGCTTGAAGGACCCCATCCGGCTCCAGACCGGCATGGTCAGGAAGAACAGGAAATAGAACAGGGTCAGCGCGCGGGCGATCCAGGTCAGCGTCGCCGTGCCCGGGCGGGTGACCAGGTAGCCGAGCAGGACGAAGGTGAGCGTGAACAGCCCGATCATCACCTTGTGCAGCATCGGCCGGTAGCGGATCGACTTGACCGGGCTCCGGTCGAACCAGGGCAGGCCGAACATGATCAGCACCGCGCCGCCCATCACCAGCACGCCCCAGACCTGCGTGCCGAGGAAGGACGGCACCGAGCGCAGCATCATGTAGTAGGGCATGAAGTACCACACCGGCTCCAGCGGGATCGGCGTGACCAGCGGGTTGGCGGGCACGAAGTTCGCCGGCTCCAGGAAGATGCCGAAGAAGTTCGGGATGAAGAACAGGATGAAGGCGGCGATGGTCAGGAAGAAGCAGGCCCCGAACAGGTCCTTCACCGTGTAGTACGGGTGGAACGGGATGCCGTCGCGCGGGATGTGCGTGACCGGGTCCTTGTTCTTCTTGATGTCCACGCCGTCGGGATTGTTCGAACCGACTTCGTGCAGCGCGCCCAGGTGCAATACGACAAGCAACAGGATGACCAGGGGCAAGGCGACGACGTGCAAGGCGAAGAAGCGGTTCAGCGTGGCGTCCGCGATCAGGTAGTCGCCGCGGATCCACTCCGTGAGCCCCGTCCCGATGACCGGGATGGTGCCGAACAGGTTGATGATCACCTGCGCGCCCCAGTAGCTCATCTGGCCCCAGGGCAGGACGTAGCCCATGAAGGCCTCGGCCATCAGGGTCAGGAAGATCAGCATGCCCAGCAGCCAGACCAGTTCGCGCGGCTTCTGGTAGGAGCCGTAGATCAGGGCGCGGAACATGTGCAGGTAGATAACGATGAAGAACAGCGACGCGCCGGTCGTGTGCATGTAGCGGATCAGCCAGCCGCCGGGCACGTCGCGCATGATGTATTCGACCGAGGCGAAGGCTTCCGCCGCGCTCGGCTTGTACTGCATGGTCAGGAAGATGCCGGTGACGATCTGGTTGACCAGCACCAGCATCGACAAGGCCCCGAAGAAATACCAGAGGTTGAAGTTCTTCGGCGCGTAGTACTCGCTCATGTGCTTGCGGTAGAAGGGCATCAGGCCCGGAGCCCGCTCCTCCACCCAGCCCATCCCGCCGTTCATTGCTCGGGTGATGAAGTTCATCAGGCGGCTCCGTCAGGCGCGACGCCGATCACCAGGTGCGTGGCGTCGACGAAATGGTAGGGCGGGATCGCCAGGTTCGATGGCGCGGGCACGCCCTGGAAGACGCGGCCGGCCAGGTCGAAGCGCGACTGGTGACAGGGGCAGTAGAAGCCGCCCTTCCACGCCGCGTCGAAGCCCTGGGGCTGCATTTCCGGGTAGTAGCCGGGCGAGCAGCCCAGGTGCGTGCAGATGCCGACGATCACCGCGATCTCTGGCTTGATCGCCCGGGTCTCGTTCTTGGCGAAGGCCGGGGTCTGGTCGGCATTGTCCGACTTCGGATCCACCAGGCGCGGGTCAAGGGTGGGCAGCGCGGCGACCTGCTCGGGCGTGCGCTTGAAGATCCACACCGGCTTGCCGCGCCACTGCACGATCATGCGCATGCCGGGCTCGTTGTCGATCTTGCCGATGTCCACGTCGACCGGCGCACCGGCGTTCTGTGCGCGGGCGCTGGGCTTCCACGAGGTGACGAAGGGGACGGCCGCGAATCCAACGCCCACCGCACCGACCACGGCCGTGGTGGCGGTCAGGAAGCGGCGTCGACCCGAATGAACCTCATCGTTGGCCATTCGGCCCTCCGAAGACTTGCAAAGGTGGCGGGGCGGCGGCACGACCGTCCCAAAGACCGCCAATTGTAACGAAAAAAAAACCGGCGCAAAGGCCGGTTTTCCCGATCAGTTCCTGGCCAGGGCCGTTCGATAGCGGTCGGCGAGCTGTCCGACGCGCTGCACGTAGCGCTGGGTTTCCGAATACGGGGGCACGCCACCGCTCCGGTCCACCGCGCCTTCGCCTGCGTTGTAGGCCGCCGCGACCAGGGTCAGGTCGGAGCTGTAGCGCTTCATCAGCCAGGCCAGGTACTGCACGCCGCCGCGGATGTTCTGCCCCGGATCGAAGGGGTCGGACACGCCGAAGCGCGACGCCGTGGCCGGGATCAGCTGCATCAGGCCCTGGGCGCCCGCATGGGACAGCGCGTTGGGCCGGTAGGCCGATTCGGCGTGGATGATCGCCCGCACCACCGCCTCGTCAACACCGTAGAGCAGGGAAGCGCTGTGGATCTCGCTGGCGAACGATGAGGTATTGAGCCGGAGCGTGCCGAAATTCACGCCCGGCAGGCTGCCGCAGGCGAAGCAGGTCTCGACGTAGCTGAAGAGCAGGGTGGAGGCCGCCACGCCGCGCGGCCGCACATTGGTGTAGTGGACGACGCCATCCTTCTGGAACCGGTACACCGCCCCGTGCAGGACGCGCGCGCCGGCCACCTGCTGCGTCGGAAGCGCCGTGCCGCCTGCCGAGGTCTGGAAGACCACCTTTCGCTCCGTCGGCGCCACGGCGGCGGCGGTCGACGCGGCGGCCACCTGCGGCTGGCGCAGCGGATTGGCGATCGGCATCAGCGCCGAGGTCTTGGGCGTGAAACTGGACAGGCGCGACGGCGCCGAATGCGCCACCGCTTTGCAGACGGCGTTGGCGACACGCTTGCTTGCGTAATTCGGGATGCCGTCGCTGCCCACGCACCGATACACCGTGCCGGCGACGGCGGGGCCGGCGAGCAGCAGGCTGAACAGGACGGTAACGAAACGGCGCATGAGCCGGAGTTTCTACCCATCCCCGTGGAATTCCAAGTACTTAGGTCACACAACGGTGGCTGAAGCCGGGGACGGACCCTACAATTGCGGACCCTGTCCCGACCGGAATCAGCGCCATGCCCGGGATCCACTCCCTTCCTGCCAGCCGCCAGCCGCTCGCCGACCCCTCCGGGGCGGACGCCGGCGCGACGGCTGCGGCGCCGAGTCGGGGCAAGCTGTTCATCAAGACCCAGGGCTGCCAGATGAATGTGTACGACTCGGCCCGGATGGCCGACGTGCTGGCGGCCGAACATGGCCTGGACCTGACCCCCGACGAGGCCGAGGCCGACGTCATCCTGATCAATACCTGCTCGATCCGCGAGAAGGCCCAGGAAAAGGTCTTCTCCCAGCTTGGCAAGTGGAAGGCCCTCAAGGCCGCCAAGCCGCACCTGCTGATCGGCGTGGGCGGCTGCGTCGCCTCGCAGGAAGGCGAGGCCCTGCTCCGCCGCGCCCCCCAGGTGGACCTGGTCTTCGGCCCCCAGACCCTGCACCGGCTGCCCGGCATGATCGATGCGCGTCGCGACAGCGGCCGGCCGCAGGTGGACATCAGCTTCCCGGAGATCGAGAAGTTCGACGCCCTGCCCGAGCCCAGGGCCGATGGCCCGACCGCGTTCGTCTCGATCATGGAGGGCTGTTCCAAGTATTGCTCGTTCTGCGTGGTGCCCTACACCCGGGGCGAGGAAGTGTCGCGGCCCTTCGACGACGTGCTGGCGGAAGTCGCCCAGCTCGCCGCGCAGGGCGTGCGTGAGGTCAACCTGCTCGGGCAGAACGTCAATGCCTACCGCGGCCCGATGTTCGAAGGTGGCGTCGCCGACCTGGCGCTGCTGGTCCGCGCCGTCGCCCGGATCGAGGGCATCGGCCGGATCCGCTACACCACCTCGCATCCGCTGGAGTTTTCCGATGCGCTGATCGAGGCGCACCGCGACGTGCCCAAACTGGCCAGCTACCTGCACCTGCCCGTGCAGTCGGGCTCGGACCGCATCCTGTCGGCGATGAAGCGCAACCACACCGCGCTCGAATACAAGGCGCGCATCCGCAAGCTGCGCGAGGCCAAGCCCGGCATCTGCGTCAGTTCGGATTTCATCGTCGGCTTCCCCGGCGAGACCGAGGCCGATTTCGCCGCCACCCTCAAGCTGGTAGCCGACGTGGGCTTCGACCAGAGCTTTTCCTTCGTCTATTCGCGCCGTCCCGGCACGCCGGCCGCCAGCCTGGACGACGATACGCCCGAGGCCGAGAAACAGGCGCGCCTGCAGCGCCTGCAGGCCGCGCTGAACGCAAATGCGCGCGCCATCGCCGGGGCGATGGTCGGCAGCGTGCAGAAGGTGCTGGTGGAAAAGCGCAGCACCCGCGACCCGGGCGAATTCACCGGGCGTACGGAAAACATGCGCTACGTTAACTTCGCCGGGCATCCGCGGATGATCGGCCGCTTCGTCGACGTGCTGGTCACCGAGGTCATGGCCAATTCGTTGCGCGGACGCGTGCTGGGCACGGAAGACGGCCACGGCAACCACGAACGCTGAAGGACCAGACATGACCCGCGGACCCATCCAGCTCGATGTCAGCGTCAGCTACGGCCTGCCCCGCACCGGCTTGCCGGCCGCGGCCAGTTTCAAGCGCTGGGCAGCGGCGGCCTGCGAAGGCCGGATCCTCAAGGCCGACCTGGCCATCCGCCTGGTCGACACCAAGGAGGGCATGTCGCTCAACCGGCATTACCGGGGCAAGGACCATCCGACCAATGTGCTCAGCTTCCCGGCCGAGCTGCCACCGGGCGTGGACCTGCCGATGCCCCTGCTCGGCGACCTGGTGATATGCGCACCAGTCGTGGCCCGCGAAGCCGAGGAGCAGCACAAGCCGCTGGCGGCCCACTACGCCCACCTGACCGTGCACGGGGTCCTGCACCTGCTGGGCCTGGACCACGAGGACGAGCGCGAGGCCGAGGCAATGGAACTGCTTGAGCGCGAGATCCTCGCCCAGTTGGGCTTCGCCGACCCCTACCTCGACGCCTGAGGTTGGAGCGGCGTCAGCCGCGATCCCGGCCAGTCACGGCTTAAAGCCGCTCCCACGCCTGCTAGACTGGTCGCCACGCCGCCCCGGCGCCACACGCACCACGATGTCAGACGACCCAGACAGTCATCCGCCCGAACGCCGCTCCTGGCTGGAACGCCTGAGCATCGCGTTTTCGGGCGAACCCCAGACCCGCGAGGACCTCGTCGAGATCCTGCGCGACGCCCAGGAAAACGGGCTGATCGGCGGCGACACGCTGCGCATGCTCGAGGGTGCCCTCGGCGTGTCCGAGCTGCAGGTGGGCGACATCATGCTCAACCGATCGCAGATGGTGTCCCTGCCGGCCGACGCGCCATTCATGGACCTGATGCGCATGGTGGTCGAGTCCGGGCATTCGCGCTTCCCGGTACATGGCGACGACAAGGACGAGATCCTGGGCATCCTGCTGGCCAAGGACCTGCTGCGCGGCATCGTCGCCGACGGCGGGCCGGGCCAGATCCGCGAGCTGTTGCGACCCGCGATCCTGATCCCGGAATCCAAGCGCCTGAACGTGCTGCTGAAGGAATTCCGCACCTCGCGCAACCACATGGCGATCGTGGTGGACGAACACGGCGGCGTGGCCGGACTGGTGACCATCGAGGACGTGCTCGAGCAGATCGTCGGCCGCATCGACGACGAGCACGATGACGCCGACGACACCAGCCTGATCGCGGCCCAGCCGGACGGCCAGTTCGCGGTGGATGCCCTGACCCCGATTTCGGATTTCAACGATCGCTTCGGCGCAGATTTCCCCGACGACGAGTACGACACCGTCGGCGGCCTGGTCACCTCGGCGATCGGGCACCTGCCCGAGGCGGGCGAGGAACTGCGCATGGGCGACTTCCATTTCCGCGTGGGTCATGCCGACCGCCGCCGCGTCCAGAGCTTCGTGGTCAGCATCCATGCCCGCGGCTGAGCGGGTGCTCTGCCTCGTCCTGCTGCTCGTCGCCTCCCAGTTCGCGGGCACAGCCGTTGCTGCTGCAGGGGGCGGCGCGACGCCTCCCGCCGTCCCCGCCCCGGCGACCACCAGTGCGACGATCGCGGCTCCCGCGCAAGCCTCCGGCGCACCGCGCATCGGCGTGGTGACGATGGAGCCGGGCGAAGTGTTCTGGGAACGCTTCGGCCACGACGCCATCCTGGTCGTGGATCCTCGTACCGGCCGCGGCACGTCGTACAACTTCGGCTTCTTCGATCCGTCCGAGCCGGGCTTCGTGCCCAACTTCGTGCGCGGCCGGATGATGTATTACCTGGTCGCGCTACCGATCGAGGAAGACCTCGGCTCCTATCGCGACGAAGGCCGCGGCGTCGGGGTGCAGTGGCTGGCGCTGGACGATGCCGAAGCGACTTCGCTCGCCGACGCGCTGGCCGACAACGCGCGCCCGGAACACGCGCGCTACCGCTACGACTACTTCCGCGACAACTGCTCCAGCCGCGTGCGCGATGTGCTCGATGCGGCGCTCGGCGGCCGGCTGCGCGAGCAGCTGGCCGGACGTTCGCAGGGCAACAGTTGGCGCAGCGAGTCGGTGCGCCTGGCCTGGCCGGCCAAATGGATGGCGCTGGGATTCCACCTCGGCCTGTCCGGGGTGGCGGATCGTCCGCTGTCGCGCTGGGAGGAGGCCTTCATCCCGATGCGCCTGCGCGATTCGCTGCGCGAGGCCCGGCGCGCGGACGGCCGGCCGCTGGTCGCCTCGGAGCAGGTCCTGCTGCCCAATCGCCTTCCCGCCCCGCCCACCGACATGCCGACCTGGCGCGTGCCCGCCCTGCTCGTCGGGCTGTTGCTCTTCGTCGCCGTGCACTGGCTGGGTGCGCGCCGACCGCGCCTGCTGGCATCGCTTGCCCTGCCCGTCTGGACCGTGGCCGGCTTGCTCGGCTGCCTGATGCTGTTCCTGTGGCTGGGGACCGAACACACGGCCGCCTGGGGCAATGAGAACCTGCTCCTGCTCAGTCCGCTCGCACTGCTGGCCCTGCCTGGCGGCTGGCGCGTGGCCCGCGGCCGCATTCCGTCCGCGCGCTGGGGTACGCTGCTGTGGATCCTCGCCGGCAGCGCAGCGATCGCGGGATTCCTGAAGTTCCTGCCGTTCCGCCCGCAGCAAAACGTCGAATGGGTGTTGCTCCTGCTGCCGCTGCACCTGGCGCTTGCGCGCACGTTCACGCAAACGCGCGCCACGGCCCCCACGACGGTGCGATGATCCGCGCATGAGCGCGCAGCCCCCCGCCGACATGTGCCCGTACCCCGCCCCGGCCAGCCCCTATCCGGCGCCGGAGGGCATGGTTCGCAACCTCGCCTCGTATGGGCTGGACGGGGCGCGGCTGCCAGACATCGGGCTCGAGCAGATCAGCGACGCACTCGCCGATCCGAAGGTCGGCTTCGTCTGGGTCGGACTGTACGAACCCGACGAAGCCCTGCTGCAGAAGATGCAGGAGGAATTCGACCTGCATCCGCTGGCGGTCGAGGATGCGCTCAACGCGCACCAGCGCCCAAAGGTGGAGTTGTACGGCGATTCGCTGTTCCTGGTGATGCAGACCGCGCAGGTGGTCAAGGGCCACATCGCGTTCGGGGAAACCCATGTTTTCGTCGGCCAGCGCTACCTGCTGACCGTGCGGCACGGCGCGTCGCTGAGCTTCACGCCCGCCAGGGACCGCTGCGAGCGCAATACCGACCTGATGAAACTTGGCCCCAGCTACGGCATGTACGCAGTGCTGGACTCGGTGGTGGACAACTATTTCCCGATCGTGGAGGAGTTCCAGGGCGAGCTCAATGAACTCGAGCAGGAGATCTTCGCCGAGGAATACCGTCGCGAGACCATCCACCGCCTGTACGAGCTCAAGCGCGACCTGACCCAGATGCGCCTTGCCGTGTCGCCCATGCAGGACATCCTCAACCAGCTGATGCAGTTCCATCCCACCCTGGTGCGAGACGAAGTACGCGTCTACCTGCGCGACGTCTCCGACCACGTGCTGCGGGTCAACGAGGCCACCGACACCATGCGCGAGATGCTCACCGCGGCGATGTCGGTCAACCTGTCACTGGTGACGGTCGCCCAGGGCGAGATCGTCAAGCGCCTGGCCGGCTGGGCCGCGCTGCTGGCGGCGCCCACCCTGCTGACCAGCTGGTACGGCATGAACTTCCACCACATGCCCGAGCTGGACGGCCGCTACAGCTACTGGATCATGATCGCGGTCACCATCGGCATCTGCACCGGCCTGTACGCCTGGCTGCGGCGGGCCCGCTGGCTCTAGCTGCGGTCCTCCGTTTCGGCGCATGCCGACCGTGTCCTGATCGACCGCACTCGGCAAGTCCGCGAGCCCAGCAATTAGCAACGCAGCGCGGACGCACACGCACGTGAGCGCAGCGATGCGTGCTCAGTCGCGGCGGCAATCGGTGGCGGCAGCGCTGCGCCGTGTAGTGCGACGGTTGGTGGGCGCGCCGCGCCCTTCCATGCAGTGCGATGGTGGGTGGGGGCGCGGATGCCGGCAGCCTTCGCGACGGGGATCGGCGCCATGGAGGGCGCCGATAAGCCTACAGGGACGTATTCACGGCGTCCCGTCGCGGAGGCTGCCGGTAGCCGCGACCTCGCCGAACAGAGCGCGAAGCGACGCGGTTCAGGTGCCCGGGACGATGTTGTGCTTGCCCGCGTACGCGAACAGCTCCAGCCGGCTCGACACCTCGAGCTTCTCGTAGATCGAGGCGATGTGGTTGCGCAGCGTGTGCTCGCTGATGTGCAGCCGCTCGGCGATCTGCTTGCTGCCGGCGGCGGCGTCGCTGCCGATCTCGGCGACGATCTGCCGCTCGCGCGGGGTCAGGCTGGCGATCTTCTTCTGCTCGGGGTTCAGCGCTTCGCTGGCCTTGTTGCGCGACAGCTCCAGGAAGATGCGCCCGGTGGCCGTGCGGTCGAGCCAGATCTCGCCTTCGTAGACCTTGCGGATGGCCTTGAGGATGGTCTCGGCCGACTCGCCCTTCTCGACCACGCCCATCGCGCCGGCCAGCACCGCGGCGTCGTGCACGGCGATGTCGCGAGAGCCGGTGAGCACCAGCACGCGCGCCTTGGACTTGGCGATCAGCGCCTGGATCGAGCTGCTGCCGTTCTCGCCACCGAGGTCGAGGTCGAGCAGGATGATGTCCGGCTTGACCTCGTCGAGCAGGCGCAGCGCCTCGGTGGAGGTGGTGGCCTTGCCGATCACCTGCATGCGCGGGTGCTCGCCCTCGATGAGCTTTTCCAGGCCCCACAGCACGCTGCGGTGGTCGTCGAGAAGCAGGATCTTTATCGGGTCGTCGGGGTTGGGCATGGGTGCGGCGGTCTCACAAGGGAATCTGGATTCGCACAATGGTATACCCCATCGGGTCGCGCTCCACCACGCTGGTCCCGCCGAAACTGCGGGTGCGCGCATCGATGGAACGCGGCTTGAAGCCCGGTGCGTCGGTCCCGGTGGCGCCCGGCGACTCGTTGGCGATGTCCAGGCGAAGGCGCTGGCCGTCGCGGCGCAGGCCGATCCAGGCGCGCTTGGCGGTGGTGTGGCGCAGGATGTTGCTCAGGCCCTCGGCCACCAGTTGCAGCACGGCGCCGGCCAGTTGCGAACCGATCTGGAACTCCTCGTCGGCGCGCACTTCCACTTCGATCCCGTAGAAGCGGTGGTAGTGGCCCGCCTGGTCGCGCACCGCCGACAACAGGGAATCGCCGGCCAGGGCGCTGTCGTCCTGCAAGGTGTTCATGTAGCGGCGCAGGTCGCGGATCACGCTGTCGGTCATGCCGAGCAGCTCGCCGATCATCGGCATCAGCGGATTGCCTGGGCCGGCTTCGCGGGCCAGCGCGTCCAGGCCGAGCTTGAGGCCGATGTAGGGCTGGATGGTCGTGTCGTGGATGTCCAGCGAGATCCGGTAGCGCTCGTGTTCGGCGGCGCGCGACACCAGCTCGTCCATCAATTGCATTCCCTCGACGACGTTCGAGATCGTGGTCATCAACTGGGCGAAGAAATCCACGTCGGCCGGCACGAGCGTGCGGCGGCCGGCAGTGAGGTAGACGCGACCCTCGGTGCCGTCGCGCTGCGCATAGGGCACCGTCATGAAGCCGCGCGCATCGAGCAGGTTGGCCAGCACCTGGCATTGCTCGGCCAGCGCGGCATCGCGCGTCGCCAGCCCCGAGCCCGAGGTCCAGCGCCGCCACCAGGGCGGCGTCTCCTCGTAGCGGCCGGAAAACGTGTCCGGGAACTTGAGCAGGATGGCCGCGGTTTCCTGGTTGATCGCGTTGGGCAGGGTCACCTGGCCGGGCTTGCGGCCGGTCACATGGTAGGTCAGGTAGATGGGCGGCGCGGTAGGGCGCTTGAGCACCAGCACGCAGGCGTCGCCGGCGAAGAATTCCAGCGCGCGCTGCAGGTTGCTGCCGACCGCGTGGTCGTGGCCGAAGCGCGGGTTCCACTGGTTGTTGATTTCCTGCAGCAGGCGCAGCCGGCGGCGGTGGGTGATCTCGTGGCCACCCCAGTAGGCGATCAGGTAGCCCAGCACCAGCAGGTACAGCGGTCGCACCAGGGTGCGCTCGAAATCGGGCGGCCCGGCGCCAGGCATCGCCAGCAGCACTGCCAGTTCGAAGCCGAACACCGCCACGCAGGTCACGCGCAGTCCTTCGGAAAATCCGCGAGAGAAGGACGCGACCAGGATGGCGAACAAGCTGATGAAGAAGAAGCTGCTGCTCGCCGGCGTCAGCACCACCAGGACGGCCGAGAAACCGACGTCCACCCAATGCCCATGGCGAGGCGGCAACTGTTGCGACCGGCGGCTGGCCAGGACCAGGCTGGCCAGGCCCCAAAGGACATAGGCGCCGAGCAACAGGCGGGTGGCGACGGGACGCGCATCGGGCGCATAGGGGTCGAACTGCACCAGGGCCAGCGCGGCCAGGGCCAGCAGGCAGCGCACCACGGCGATCATCCGGCCGTCGACCGAGCCGATCGGAAAGGCCTGGCCGGGGATGCCGAAGGCGAGCGTGTGCTTGTCGGTCACGGGCGTCGTCGCCGGTCTGGTCGAGGTCGGGGGCAGTCTAACTGGACTATGGCCCGGGCCGGCTTGCCCATTCAGGGAGGGAACACGCCGGGCAAATCTACTATCGGGGCGGGGACAAGGCGGACTCCGTTCCTGGACGGCTTCGCCCATGCGCCAGCGGCCTGGGCGCGCGCCGGGCCACGCGGCGGTGACGGGTGAACTTCCTGAGCCGGGACTGGTACCGCTGCCCCTCGCATTCAAGCCTGCATAGCCACTTCCTACTATCAGAAAGGTAGGTTTGGCTCATGGGCGGCCCTGCGGCCAAGGTTAGATTTCGGCTCAAGTTTGCGCAGGGATCACCGAGCGGATGCACGCTTCCAACAGGGCCGAGGACCGGGTGAGCATGGCCGTGCCCGTGCACCTGCAGGGTGGCGCGCATGGGCTGACCCGCGACATCAGCGCCTCGGGCATCTACTTCGAGACCGACCTGGAGCCCATCCGCGAAAGTCCCCTCGACTTCACGGTGGAGTTCCAGAACGGCGGCATCGGCGGGCTCAGCCTGCGCTGCAGGGGCCAGGTGCTCAGGGTGGACCGGTTGGGCAGCCGCATCGGCGTGGCGGCCAGGATCATCGAATCCAGGCTGGAAGCCGGCCGTGCCAGGCCCGTCCCCGTACGGATCGAGATCAGCGACGGATTTGCCGACAGTTTCTAGTTTCCAGTTTCAGGTTCTAGCGTGGGAGGGTTGCGGCAGCGCGTGGTTGGCCCGGAATTCGCTGGGGGGCGAGGGTCGAAGCAAGCACCGCGGAGTCGAGACGCACCGGAGCCGCTGGGGCTCCGGTGCACTCCTTCCTGCCATCGCGGCCACGCCACGCTCACCGGCGCAATCCCTTCTACTTCTTCGCGGTCCAGCGCTTGATCCAGGCGTTGACCGTGTCGTGCCAGAGCACGCTGTCCTGCGGCTTGAGCACCCAGTGGTTCTCGTCGGGGAAATACAACAGGCGGCTCTCGATGCCGCGGCGCTGCGCGGCGGTGAAGGCGGCGATGCCCTGCTCCACCGGGATCCGGTAGTCGAGCTGGCCATGCACGATCAGCATCGGTACCTTCCAGTCGGCCACGTGCAGCGCGGGATTGAATTTCTCCACCGCCGCCGGCGCACCAAAGGGCGTGCCACCGTTTTCCCAGTCGCTGAACCACTGCTCCTCGGTCGAGTACGCCATCATCCGCGCGTCGAACACGCCGTCGTGGGTGACCAGGCATTTCCAGGGCTGCGGCCAGTTGCCGGCGATCCAGTTGATCATGTAGCCGCCGTAGCTGGCGCCGAGCGCGCAGGCGCGGTCGCCATCCAGGAAGCTGTATTTCTGCAGCGCCGCGGCCCAGCCCTTCTGCAGGTCCTCGAGCGGGCGATCACCCCAGTGCTGCGAGATGGCGTCGGTGAAGGCCTGGTCGTAGCCGGTGGATCCGTGGAAATCCACCATCACCACCGCAAAGCCCTGGCCGGCATAGGTTTGCGGGTTCCAGCGAAAACTCCAGCCGTTGCCGAAGCTGCCCTGCGGGCCGCCATGGATCAGGAAGGCGACCGGATATTTCCGTCCCGACACGTAGTTGGCGGGCTTGACCACGTAGCCATGCACGGTGTCGCCGTTCCAGCCCGGGAACTGGAACTGCTCGAACTCGCCCCAGGCCACGCCGGCGAGCTTGGCATCGTCGTTGACGCTGACCTTGCGGACCGCGCTGCCGTCGGCGCGGGCCGCGAACAGTACATCGGGCGACTGCATCGTGTTGCGGGTGAACACCAGGCTGTCGCCCTGCAGGTCGAAGCCGCTGATTGTGCCGTCGCCGGCCACGCGCGTGGCCTTGCCGCTGGCGATGTCCACGGCGAACAGCGGATGCTGCCCGAGCTCCATGGCCTGGGTGTAGATGCGCTTGCCGTCGGCGGACAGGCGGATGGTGTCCGCGGTCGCGTCCCACTGCGGGTCCAGCTCGCGCGTCGCGCCGCTGCCAAGGTCCATGGCCATCAGCGCAAAGCGGTCCGCCTCGAAACCCGCGCGCTTCATCGCGCGGTAGTACAGGGTGCGGCCATCGGCGGAGAACACCGGGCCGGCATCCCAAGCCGGGTTGGACGCGGTCAGGTTGCGCGGCGCGGCCTGGCCGTCCACGTCGGCGCGGTAGATGTCGAAATTGGTGGATGTCGGCTCGGTGCGACCCGCGATGCGCACGCTGAAGGCCAGCGACTTGCCGTCCGGCGCCCAGTCGTAGTCGCCGGCATCGCCGAAGGGCTTGGAAGGCACGTCGCCGTCGATGTCGCGGCTGACCAGGGTCGGCGCGCCCGCGAGCTTGCCGCCGGCGCCCAGCCGGGCGACGAACAACTGGCTGCGCCGGCCGTCGGCCCAGGTATCCCAGTGCCGGATGAAGGTCTTGTCGAAGATGACGCCCTTGGCCTTGCTGGATTCGACGGCATCCAGACGCTGCTTCGTGCACGCAAGGTCGGCGCACCCGGCGAAAACCTCCAGCGACAGCGCCACCGACTTGCCATCGGGCGAAAGCTTGTAGCTGCCCACGTCCAGCGGATAGGCGGAAACCTGCACGGCTGCGCCACCGGCGACGGGCTGGGACCATAGTTGCATCGAGCCGGACTTGGTACTGAGGAAGTAGACAGTTGCGCCGTCGGGCGAGAAGGCCGGGCTGTTGACGTTGAATCCATCCGCCGTGAAGCGCACCGGCGGCGCCGCGTCGCGCGCGGCGAGGTCCTCGATCCAGAGGCTGGTCTTGCCCTTGTTCGCCGCGAAATCGGTCTGGCGCACGGCGAACACGACCTTGCGGCCGTTCGGCGACAGCACCGGACTGTTGACGCGATCCAGGTTGGCGAGCATGCGCACGTCGAAAGGCTGCTTGCCGATCGTCGCTGCGTTGGGGGCGGCGGATGCAGCCACGGGAAGGACGGCGGCGAGGCAGAGGCTCAGGGCAAGGCGTCGGGGCATCATGGGCGGGCATCGTCGAAGGGAGTCGAATGGTAGGCAGGTCGCGACGGCAAGGCAAAGGGCCGCCGCTATACTCAGGCCGAGCGCAGGAGCCGATTCCGTGAACAGCATCGCAAGCGACGCCGCCAGCCTGAACGAGGCCCCACTGCCACGCAGCGAGGAATTCCTCGGCCATCCCAAGGGCGTCTACGTCTGCTTCTTCACGGAGATGTGGGAGCGTTTCAGTTTCTACGGCATGAAGGCGCTGCTGTTGCTGTACCTGATCCAGCACCACAAGTTCGGCGACAACATCGGCCTGGACGTGCTGGGTGCCTATGGCGGCCTGGTGTACTGCCTGCCGGTGTTCGGCGGCATGCTCGCCGACCGCTGGCTGGGAATGCGCAAGGCGGTGGTGTTCGGCGGCATCCTGCTGTGCCTGGGGCATTTCGGCATGGCCTTCGAAGGCACCACCGCGCAGACCGTCGCGGGCGTCGTGCATCGGGACGAGGGCGCCCTGCGCATTTTCTACTTCTCGTTGGCCTTGATCATCGTCGGCGTCGGCTTCCTGAAGCCGAACATCTCCACCATCGTCGGCAAGCTGTATGCCGTCGACGATCCCAGGCGCGATTCCGGCTTCGCGTTGTTCTACGCCGGCATCAACCTCGGCGCCCTGTTCTCGTCGCTGGTGTGCGGATTCCTCGGCGTGGCCTATGGCTGGCGCTTCGGCTTCGGCGCCGCCGGCGTCGGCATGCTGCTGGGACTGGCGCAATTTCTCTGGGGACAGAAATACCTGCATGGCCACGCCGAGCCGCCCAGGCCGCTGGCGCGCGCGGCCGAGTGGAGGATCTATGCCCTGGGCTTCGCCGCCCTGTTGCCGGTGGCCGGACTGATGTGGGCCGTCGCCAACCACGCCTTCTCCCTCGGGGCGGATATTTCGCTGGCAATGGGGTTGATGCTGTTGGTGATGACGGGCGTCCTGGTGTGGTTCGCATGGTTCATCCTGAGCCAGTGCACGCCGGTGCAGCGTGCGCAAATGCTTTCCCTGATGACCCTCATCTTCATGTGCCTGGTGTTCTTCACCCTGTACGAACAGACCTACGGAAGCTGGGTCACCTTCACCGATCGACTGCTGACCAAGGACATCGTGCCGTCGCTTGTGACTCGGGCGCACAATCCCTGGCCGTGGTCGACGGTGTCGCTCCTGCTGGCTCCGGCTTCGTTCATGGCCTCGGCGTGGTTGTCTGACCGGCGACCGGCGTCGCCCTGGCCGAAATGGCTCTTCGTGTCGGCTTTCGTACTGATGCTGGTGTTCCTCGCCCGCGACATGGTCGTGCTGCCGCAGAGCGCCGAGTCGCTGACCTACCTCAGCGGCCCGTTCATCGTCGCGTTGGCGCCTCTGTTTTCCGTGCTCTGGGCCTGGTTGGACCGGCGCGGCGCCAATCCGTCGAAGCCGGTCAAGAGCGCCATCGGCCTGATGTTCGCGGGGTTGTCCTTCATCCCGATGGCGCTGGCCGCGCAGCAGGCCGGCGCCACGGGCGTGCAGGCAAGCGTGTGGTGGCTGGTGCTGACCTACGGAGTGATGGAAATCGGCGAGATGTGCCTGTCACCGGTCGGGCTGTCAGCGGTGACGCAGCTGTCGGTGCCACGCGTGGTCAGCCTGATGATGGGCACCTGGTTCCTGGCGACCGCATTCTCCGAAACCCTGGCGGCGCGCCTGGGCAAGCTGGCGGCCATCGAGATCGAAGACGGCGGCGCACTGGCTGCGCACAGCGTCGAATGGACCGCCGCGGCGGCCAAATACGAGCACCTGTTCTGGCTGCTGATGTGGATCGGCCTGGGCTTTGCCGCCCTCGCTTTCGTCGCCTCGCCGCTGATCCGGCGCGGCATGCACGGCGTCAAGTAGCCCGGAAAAAAGCGGTCAGACAGGGACCCGTGCCTCGGCGAGTTCGCCGATGACTTCGTGCAGTCCAACCCGCCAATCGGGCAGGCGCAGGCCGAAATCGGCCTCGAGCTTGCTGCAATCCAGCCGCGAATCGGCCGGCCGCCTGGCCTTTGCCGGGTATTCGCTGCTCGGGATGCCGATCAGGCGCGGCGCGCGCTCCAGCAGGCCGGCGGCCAGCGCCTCGGAATAGATGGCGCTGGCGAACTCGTGCCAGCTGCAGGCGCCGGATGCGACCGCGTGCCAGGTCCCGTCGCGCTCCGGCTCGCTCGCCAGCATCAGCGCCGTCAGGCTCGCCAGCCAGCGCGCCGGGGTCGGACAGCCGACCTGGTCGTTGACGATGCGCAGTTCCTCGCGCTCGGCCGCCAGGCGCAGCGCGGTGCGCAGGAAATTCTGGCCGCGCGCGGCGTAGACCCAGGCCGTGCGCAGGATCAGGTGCCGGCAGCCGCTGTCGCGCACGGCGATTTCGCCGGCCAGCTTGCTCTTGCCGTAGACCGCCAGCGGCGTGGTCGGGTCGTCCTCGCGCCAGGGGCGATCGGTGACGCCGGCGAACACATAGTCGGTGGAATAGTGGACCAGGCGCGCACCGGCCTCGCGACAGGCGGCCGCGAGTTCGGCAACCGCCTCGGCATTGATGCGATGCGCCAGCTCGGGTTCGTCCTCGGCGCGATCCACCGCGGTGTGCGCGACGGCATTGAGCACCAGTTGCGGCTTCTGCGCGCGGACCAGGGCGGCAACCGCGCCGGGCTGCGCGAAGTCCGCCTGAGCGCAGCGCTGTCGGCCGGGCATCAGGCCGCTGAAGGTCGAGGGCAGCACTTGCCCGAGCGGCGCGCAGGCGCGATGCAACTCGTAGCCGAGCTGGCCATCGGCGCCCAGCAGCAGGATCTTCATCACGAGGCCTCCCGGGCCGGATGGGAAATCGCGGGATCTGCCAGCGTGGCCATCGTGGGTAGTCGCGCCGGGTCGATCTGCTCCAGGAAGGGCAGGCGCGCATCCTTGTCAGAGAGAGAGGGCGCGCCGTCGGGCCAGTCGATAGCCAGTTGCGCATCGTTCCAGCGGATGCCGGCGTCGTCTTCGCGCGAGTAGGCGGAGGTGCACAGGTACTGGAACACGGCACGCTCGGACAGCACGACGAAGCCGTGCGCAAACCCTTCCGGGATCCAGAGCATGCGGCGGTTGGTCGCGCTCAGGACGGCGGCGGTCCAGCGGCCGAAGTCGGGCGAATCGCGGCGGATGTCCACCGCCACGTCATGCACTTCCCCGTGTAGCACCCCCACCAGCTTGCCCTGCGGGTTGGGCCACTGGTAGTGCAGGCCACGCAGCACGCCGCGTGCGGATTCCGACACATTGCTCTGCACCACGTCGAAGTCCAGCCCGTGCTCGTCGCGCCAGCGCGCGCGGTTCCAGGATTCGAAGAAGGTGCCGCGGTCGTCGCCGAACACCCGGGGCTCGACCAGGCGCACGCCGGGCAAGCTGGTGTCGTGCACCTTCATTCGACGCGTCCGTGCTCGAGCAGGCCCAGCAGGTACTGGCCATAGCCGTTCTTGGCCAGCGGCGCCGCGAGGGCGCGCAGCTGGTCGCCGTCGATCCATTGGTTGAAGTAGGCGATCTCCTCCGGGCAGCAGACCCGCAGGCCCTGTCGCGCCTCGATCGTCTCGATGAAGTTGGAGGCCTGGATCAGCGATTCATGGGTGCCCGTGTCGAGCCAGGCATAGCCGCGGCCCAGCTTCTCCAGGCGCAACGAGCCGTCGTCCAGGTAGCAGCGGTTGAGGTCGGTGATCTCCAGCTCGCCGCGCGGCGAAGGCTTGAGCGCGGCGGCGAAGTCGGGGGCGCGGCCGTCGTAGAAGTACAGGCCGCTGACGGCGTAGTTCGAGCGGGGATTCGAAGGCTTCTCCTCCAGGCCGACGACCCGCCCGTCGGCGTCGAACTCGGCCACGCCGTAGCGCTCCGGGTCCTTCACCCAGTAGCCGAAGACGGTGGCGCCGGTGTCGCGCGCGTCGGCGCGGGCCAGCAGGTCGCTGAAGCCCTGGCCGTGGAAGATGTTGTCGCCCAGTACCAGGCAGCTTGGCCCGCCGGCGAGGAATTCGCGGCCGATCACGAACGCCTGGGCCAGCCCGTCCGGTGAAGGCTGCGCCGCATACTCGATCTTCATGCCCCACTGCGAACCATCACCCAGCAAGCGCTGGAACAGCGACTGCTCGTGTGGGGTGTTGATGATCAGGACCTCGCGGATGCCCGCCAGCATCAGCACGCTGAGCGGGTAATAGATCATCGGCTTGTCGTAGATCGGCAGCAGCTGCTTGCTGATGCACTGGGTGATCGGGTACAGCCGCGTCCCCGAGCCGCCGGCCAGGACGATGCCCTTGCGTTGCACGCCCGCGGGTGCGCCCATGTTCATGCCCCCTGCCCGATGCGCTCGAGGCGATAGCTGCCGTCGAGCACCTTGGCGACCCATGCCGGGTTGTCAAGGTACCAGTCCACCGTGCGCGCGATGCCGGCCTCGAAGTCCACAGTCGGCGCCCAACCGAGCTCGCGCTTGAGCTTGGACGCGTCGATGGCGTAACGCCGGTCGTGCCCGGGGCGATCCTTGACGTAGGTGACCTGCGACTCGCGCGGCGCGCCGCCGGCGCGCGGGCGGCGGGCGTCGAGCAGGGCGCAGATGGCCCGCACGACCTCGATGTTCTGCCGCTCCGAGTCACCGCCTACGTTGTAGGTTTCGCCCACGCGCCCCGCCTCGAGGACGCAACGGATCGCGGCGCAATGGTCGCCCACGTACAGCCAGTCGCGCACGTTCAGGCCGTCGCCGTAGACCGGCAGCGGCTCGCCGTGCAAGGCCTTGTGGATGACCAGCGGGATGAGTTTCTCCGGGAACTGGTACGGCCCGTAGTTGTTCGAGCAGTTGGTGGTCAGCACCGGCAAGCCGAAGGTGTGGTGGAAGGCGCGCACCAGGTGGTCGGACGCGGCCTTGCTCGCCGAGTAGGGCGAATTGGGCGCGAACGGGGTCTCCTCGGTGAAGGCGCCGGTGTCGCCAAGCGAGCCGTAAACCTCGTCGGTGGACACATGCAGGAAGCGGAAGTCCCCGCGTTCCCCCGCCGGGCTGTCGCGCCAGTAGTCGCGCGCGCACTCCAGGAGGGCCAGGGTGCCGACCACATTGGTCGTCACGAACGCGGCGGGACCGTCGATCGAGCGGTCGACGTGGCTTTCCGCGGCGAAGTTGACGATGGCATCGGGCCGGTGCTCGGCCAGCAGCGCCGCGACCAGCGCGCGATCGCCGATGTCGCCATGGACGAAGACATGCCGCGGATTGCCGTCGAGCGGGGCCAGGGTGTCCAGGTTGCCCGCATAGGTCAGTGCATCGAGGTTGACCACGCGCACACCCGCGCGCACCGCCTCGAGCACGAAATTGCCGCCGATGAATCCCGCGCCGCCCGTTACCAGCCAAGTCGCCATGCCTGGGAGTCCTTTCCAGTTGCCTTGATCGGGCATTGTCTCAGCTTGGCCCACAGGCGTCGAACCCGCGGCCGCCGCATGGCGCCCCGGACGGCTGGGAAGGGCCTGGCGCGCGTGTCCCGTTCAGAACCACCTGCGCAGGACGGCGACGCCAACCGCAAGCAGGGAGAATCCCAGCATGCACGCGACCACCAGGAGGAATCCGTGGACGCCGCTCTGGAACAGGGGCAACGGGAAATTCATGCCCAGCACACCGGCGACCAGGGCCAGCAGGCCCATCAGCACGGTCACGAAGGTCAGCACTCGCATGGTGTCGTTGGTCTTCTGCGCGACGCGGGTGGCCAACAGCTCGAACGAGCCCACCACCAGGTCGCGCGCGTTCTCCAGGTCGTCCTCCGCGCGCTCGAAGTGCTGGTTGAGTGCCTCGAAGTGGGGCTTCGCATCGGCCCCCTCGGTGGCGATGAAATCGGGTCGCGACATGCCGTAGAAGACGTCGCGATGCTCCTTGAGCATCCGGCGCAGGTCGGCGATGCGCCGGCGCGCCGCCACCAGCACGGTGAGGTCCTCCGGCGGGACGAGGCGACCCAGGATCAGCACCTCGATCCGGTCGATATCCCGAACGAGTACGTCCAGGGACCGGAAATACGTGCCCAGCAGCCAGTCGAGCAGGCTTGCCGCGAAACTCTCGGCGGACAGGGCCCCGATCAGCGAGTCGCCCTCCTCGCGTTTGCGCAGCTGCTCGAGGAGGTCGTTTCCCACGACGTGGATCGTGACCACGTAGTTGCGCCCGACCACCAGGGTCAGGGGATCGCGCGCCAGGGTCTCGGTGGTCCTGGCGAGCGACACGGCCTTGGCCTGGATCCGGAACCTGTCCCCGTAGTTGACCAGCCCGGGCCGGGCGCCGGCCTGGGCCAGGGCCAGCTGCGCAGGGTCGCAGCCGATCAGCTCCGCGACCTGCCCCAGCTCGGCCTCGTCAGGGGACGCCAGGTCGATCCAGAGCAGCTGGCGCTCGCTCAGGTCGGACAACGAGGCCGCTGACAGCTCGAGGTGGCGGTCAGGGGCATCGGCGGAGTACAACAGGACCTTGGTGGGCATGACCGCGTTCCGGTGGAGGCGGTGCCAAGATAGCCCAGCCCTCGCAATTGCGTGACCGGTGCCGCAGCTTCAACGCGTTCATGCCTATGCGGCATTCATGAAAGGGCCCGGAGGATCCGGTTACAGGGTCCCGCCGGACATTCGCCGTTTCCGGTCCCGCCCGGAACGGCCGCCCGCGACGCCGTCGCGTCGCCAGCCTGGCCAGCGGCCGGGTGCCAGGGAGTTGCCCATGAACACGACTAGCCTCCGCCCACCCTTCGGCAACGGGTCCGAACTGATCCTGGTCGGCGCCAGCCCCGCCATCACTGCGCTGCGCGCCGCGATCGACAAGCTGGTCGCCAGCGATGCCCCGGTGCTGCTCTGCGGCGAGACCGGCGTCGGCAAGGAACTGGTGGCCCGGCTCATCCACCAGCATTCGGCGCGCCGCGCCGGACCGTTCGTCGCGGTGAACTGCGCCGCCCAGCCTGACGCGCCGTTCGGCCTCGACCACGCCTCCGCCACTGGCGCCGACGCTGCCCGCCCCCGGGCGCCGCGCATCGAGGCCGCGCGGGGCGGCAGCCTGTTTCTCGACGAAGTCGGCAACCTGGGCGACCAGGGCCAGCTGGCCCTGCTGCGCCTGCTGGATGAGGGCAGCTTCGAGGCCGACGCCCCGTCGCGGGTCCGCGTCGATGCACGGGTCATCACGGCAGACCATGTGGACCTGGCATCCCGGGTTGCCTCCGGTGCCTTTCGCGACGACCTGTTCTATCGCCTCAGCGCCCTGCAGCTGCGCATCCCGCCACTGCGCGAACGGGACGGCGACGTGGACCTGCTGGCGACACATTTCCTGCACGAGTTCGCTGGCCAGCACGGCCGCCCCGAACTGCGCTTTGGCGACGCCGCCTGGCGCAGCATCCGCACCCACGCGTGGCAGGGAAACGTGCGCGAGCTGCGCAACCGGATCCTGCAGGCGGTGATCATGTGCGACGGCAACCTGATCAGCCCCGAGCACCTGGCCTTCGAGCCGGACGCGCTGGCGGCGATCGAGGCGGCGATGCGCCGCGCCGCGCCGTCCCTGCGCGAACGTCGCCTGATGGCCGAACGCGATGCGATCACCGAGGCCCTGCGCGAATCGCACGGCCAGGTGCCGATGGCGGCCAGTTCGCTGGGCATTTCACGGGCCCAGCTGTATCGGCTGATCGGCCGGCTGCGCTTGCCGCACCGGCCGATGGACATGCACTGACAGGCTAGCCTCAGGACACCGGGCCTGCCTCTGAACGGGATCCTGCCTCAGAACGGGATGTCGTCGTCCGGGAAGTCGTCCACGCGGCTGGGCGCCGCTCCGGCACCGGCGCCGGCATTGGCGCGGGAACCTTCACCGCCGCCGTAGGACGGTGCACTGCGCTGGGGACGCTCGCTGCGCTCCCCGCGTTCGCCGCCGGGAGAGCCGCCAAGCATCTGCATCTCGTTGGCGATGATGTCGGTGCTGTACTTCTCGACGCCCTGCTTGTCGGTGTACTTCTCGGTACGCAGCGACCCCTCGATGTAGACCTGCCCGCCCTTCTTCAGGTACTCGCCCGCGATCTCGGCGAGCTTGCCGAAGAACTTGACCCGGTGCCACTCGGTGCGTTCCTGGGTCTCGCCGTTCTTGTCCTTCCACTTCTCGTTGGTGGCCAGAGAGATGGAAGTGTTGGCGCTGCCGGACTGCGAGTAGCGCACTTCCGGATCCTTGCCCAGGGTGCCGACGATGATGACCTTGTTGATGCCGCGAGCCATGGGCTTGTCCTTGTGTGTGGATGCGGCTGTCGCCGTGGTGCCGCCAGCGTCGATTATGCCAGCCGCGGTGGATAGCCGGGACCCTCCCGGAGCGGGGTCGGAAAACCCCGGCCGCGCCCGCCCGTATAATCAGGCGATGCCAGATTCGATCCGGTCCACCCCCCACGCCGCTGCCGTCCAGGCCGGCACCGCCAGCAATCGCCCGGGCCCCGGCCCGATCGCGGCCGTCCAGGCCCTGGCCGCCGGGGAAATGGCCGAGGTCAATGCGCTGATCCGGCGCCGCCTGGACTCGGATGTCGCCCTGATCCGGCAGATTTCGGAGCACATCGTCGCCGCCGGGGGCAAGCGCCTGCGGCCGATGCTGGCGGTGATCGCCGCGCGGGCGCTGGGTTACACCGGCAGCGCCCACCACCAGCTCGCCGCCATCGTCGAGTTCATCCACACCTCGACCCTGCTGCACGACGACGTGGTGGACGAATCGGACATGCGCCGCGGGCGCAAGACGGCCAACGCGCTCTGGGGCAACGCCCCCAGCGTGCTGGTCGGTGATTTCCTGTACTCGCGCAGTTTCCAGTTGATGGTCGAGCTCGATTCGATGCCGGTGATGCGCGTGCTGGCCGACACCACCAACCGAATCGCCGAAGGCGAAGTCCTGCAACTGCTGCACATCGGCAATCCGGACACCACCGAGGCCGACTACCTGCGGGTCATCGAATGCAAGACGGCCGTGCTTTTCGCCGCCGCAACGCGGCTTGGCGGCGTGCTCGCCGGGGCCACGCCGGCGCAGGAGCAGGCGCTGCAGGACTACGGCATGCATCTGGGCCTGGCCTTCCAGGTCGCCGACGACCTCCTCGACTACACCGCCGATGCCGCGACCCTGGGCAAGAACCTCGGCGACGACCTGGCCGAGGGCAAGGCCACCCTGCCCTTGATCCATGCACTGGCGCATGCCGCCCCGGCCGAGCGTGCGCGCCTGGCCGCCATCGTGGCGGCCGGAGAACTTGATGCGCTTGCTGAAGTCCAGCAGGCGATCCGCGCCAGCGGCGGCCTGGAAGCCAGCGCGCGGCTGGCGCACCGGCACGCGGACGCAGCCAGCGCCGCGCTCGATGCGCTGCCCGCGAACGCCTGGACGGATGCCCTGCGCACGCTCGCCGCCTACGCGGTCGAGCGCGAGTCCTGAGGCCTACTTCTTCGCGAACGCATCGCCGAAGAAGTCATGCATCATCCGCACGCTGCGCCGATAGCTGGGTGCGTGGAAGGTGCAACCCGGCACCGCGCCATGCTCGTCCGGCTCTGCGAAGCAATGCACCGCGCCGCCAAACTGCACCACCTGCCAGTCGGCCTTGGCCGCGCGCATCTCGTCTTCGAACGCGGCGACCTGGGCCGGCGGCACGAAGCCGTCCTCGGCGCCGGTCATGACCAGCACCGGCCCCTTGAGCGCGCCGGCCTTGGCCGGCAGGGTCGTGGCGAGGTTGCCGTGGAACGTCGCCACGCCGGCGATGTCGGCGCCGCTGCGGGCAAGTTCGAGCGCCACCGCGCCGCCGAAGCAGAAGCCGATCGCGCCGATGCGGGTGCCGTCGAGTGGCGCCTTGGCGGCGTTCGCGCGCAGGGTCTTCAGCGCGCTGTTGATCCGCGAGCGCAGCACCGCGGGATCGGCATAGACCGCTCCGGCCGCCTTGCCGGCCTCGTCGGGGGTCTTGGGCCGCGGTTCGCGGCCGTACATGTCCACCAGCAGGATCACGTAATCCTTGCCGGCCAGGACCTTGGCCTTGGCGACCGCGGCATCGGTGACGCCCCACCAGTTCGGCACCATCACCAGGCCCGGGCGCGGCGCGCGGCTGGCGTCGTCCCACACCAGGTAACCGTCGAAACTCTTGCCTCCGTCGGTCCAGCTGACCTTCTGGGCGTGCGGCGCGGCCGATGCGCCGCTGGCGGCGACGGCAAACAGCGTGAATGCGATGGCGTGCAGGAAACGGCGCATGCGGACTCTCCTTCCCGGAAAACGCCAAGTATGCCCCTGCCCGGTGAAGGCCGCGTCGGGACGCAGGGCGGGGGCTATGAAACGCCGAGGCCGGGGATCGCGCTGATGGACCTGGGGTCGAAACCGGCCACCTTGGCGAAATGCCGGCCGCGTTCGACATAGTCGGCATAGCGCGGAAAGCTCGGCGCCCCCGGCGAAAGCAGGATCACGCCCTCGCTCTCGAGGATCTCGCGCCCGATCCGCAGCGCGTCTTCCATCTCCTGGGCCTCGGCAAGGGCGAAATGCTTGTTCAGCGCCAACGGCTTGAGCCGCTCGTGGATGCGCGGTCCGTTCTGCCCCATGGTGATCACCGCACGCGGCGGCTCCACCAGCATGCGCTCGGCGAACACGCCCCAGTCCACGCCACGGTCGTAACCGCCCACCAGGATGGCGATGCGACGGCCCTTGTGGCAGTCGAGCGCAGCGATGCTGGCGTGCGGCGTGGTGCTGATGGAATCGTTGACGAACTCGATGCCGTCGCGCGCGCCCAGCGACTGCAGCCGGTGCGGCAGCGGCTTGAACGAATGCGCGTGCACCGCCAGCGCCTCGGCATCCAGGCCCAGCGCTTCCACCGCCGCCAGCGCCGCGCACAGGTTGATCCGGTTGTGCCGGCCCGGCAGGGGCAGGCCGCGGGTTTCCATCACCGGCTGGCGGCCGTGCCACAGTTCGCTGCCGCGCAGGTGCCAGCCGTCCTCGTCGTTGAACCAGATCACCCGCTGCTCGGGTGGCAGCGGGAACGCCGCCAGCTTCGGGTCCGCGGCGTTGAGCACGGCCACGCGCGGCTTGCCGACCGTGATCAGGGCCAGCTTGTCGTCGAAGTAGCGTTGTTCGGTGCCGTGCCAATCCAGGTGTTCGGGGAAGAAATTCAGCACCACCGCGACTTCCGGCGCCACGGCGTCCCGGGTCTGGTAGCTGGACAGTTCGATCACCCAGTACTGCGGCGGCGGTTCGACGTCGAGCAGCTCCAGCAGCGGCAGCCCGATATTGCCGGCCAGCGCGGTGCGCCGTCCGGCGGCCCGCAGCAGGTGCGCGACCAGGGCCGACACCGTGCTCTTGCCCTTGGTGCCGGTGACGCAGACCGTGCGCTCGAAGGGATGCTCGCCAAACCACAGGGCGGTGCCGCCGGTGAACGTCGCGCCCTGCACTTCCGCATCGACCGCCGGCGAGGTGTAGGGACTGATGCCCGGCGATTTGATCACGATCTCGAACGCGCCCAGCTTGGCGCCGTCGACCTCGGAATCCACGATGAGGTTGGGATCTTCCATGGCACGCAGGAAGCCGGCCTCGGCATCGGTGCAGAACACGGTGATGCTCTGCCGCGGCAGGCGCCAGCGCAGCGCGGCCAGCGCGGCCCGGCCCTCGCGGCCATAGCCCCAGATCGCGACCCGCCTGCCCTCAAGATCGGAAATTTTCAAGCAACGCGCTCCACAGGCCCGGGGGGATGCCATGTTCGCCCTGCGGCTCCAGCAAGGGAGGCAGCGACAGGTCGGTGTCGGCGAGCTGCGGCCGGATCTCCTCGGCGAAGCGCGCCACCAGCGCATCTTCGCGCCATGTGGGCATCGCCGCCAGCGCCGCCATCGCCGCGCGGGATTCGATGCCTTCCCCGACGCATTCGAATGGCTTGTGGTCGCGGTACTCCAGCAGCGCGTCGAAGCCCGGCGCCTGCTCGGGCTCGTCGAGCAGGTTGCGGCCGAAGATGGCCATCAGGCGCGGCTTGGGCATGAACGGCGCCAGCGCCAGGAAGACGAAATGGCATTTTGGACAGGCCCCGCACCACCTCTGG
The DNA here is from genome assembly GCA_025352045.1 of Gammaproteobacteria bacterium. Lineage (GTDB taxonomy): Bacteria > Pseudomonadota > Gammaproteobacteria > Xanthomonadales > Xanthomonadaceae > Arenimonas. The sequence continues at coordinate 47,877 of JANXUD010000041.1, forward strand.
GCCGGGCGTTCGCCAAGGATGTGGAAATTCCGGTTGCAGCTCGAGAACCAGGCATCGTAGTGGTCGGTCCTGGCGAATTGCCGCGCCACCGCAAGCTCGGACAGGGGGCGCAGCAAGGAGTAGTAGTCCAGGTCCGCCGCCACGTGCGAGCGCAGGTGCGCGGCGAAACGGCGCTCGAACTCCCAGCTCTTCGACCACTGGTGGTTCACCTCGCCCGTCCCGGGGATCAGGCTGCCGTAGCTGGCCGAGCGCTCGTTGGAGAACACCACGGCGTCGGCATCGGCCAGCAGCGCCGCCAGGGCGAGGATGGCCGAGTTGATCGCGGTGACGGGAATATGCCCGTTCAGCGCGCCGCGCTTGTTGAACTCGAACAGCGCTGGCGACAGCGCACGCGTGATGTTCAGCGTCGGCAGGCCGGTGCGGTCGGCGCAGGCGCGGATGAGCGGCGACGCACCGATCCAGCTGATGGTCTGGGCGACGCCTGCGCGGCGCAGGGCCTCGATACTGACCAGCGAATCCTTTCCGCCACCGATCGCCACCAGGGCATGGGCACGCAGGCCGGCGGCGGGGGCATTCGCTGCCGTAGCGTCGGCGTCGGCCGCTGCGGCGTACGGGAAGCGGATGCGGCCGCGCAGGTCGAGGCCATTGCGATAGGCAAATTCGCCCAGCCCGTTTTCATAGAGCAGTTCCAGCAGGCTGGCCGTGGCCGCGTCGATCGGCGCGCCTTCGACCTCGATGGTCGGCGGCACGGCCGCTTTGTAGTAGCTGACGCCGGCGAACAGATGCAGCAGGCGCAGCGCGCGCTCCACCGCCGCCGCGCGCGCCGCATCGAGGGTGAACGGCGCGCCGGGGAAATGCACGATCTCCACCAGTTCCGGCAGATCATCGAAGGCATAGCCCAGGCGAACCTCGCCCGACTGCGCATCGAAGCTGCAGCGGGTGAAGCGGAACGCGGCGATGCGGCTGCGATCGAAGGCGGGCTCAGTCATCGAGCAGCTCCTCGCGCGGCAGGGCGCGCTGGTTGTAGCGATTGGCCATCGAAAATCCATAGGCGCCAGTCGTGGCGATGAGGACGATATCGCCCTCGGCGGTGGCTTCCGGCAAGGCGCGGCGGCGGCCGAGCACGTCGCTGGACTCGCAGATCGGCCCGACCACGTCCGCCGGCCCGCCCGCCGGCGCGTCGAACCGGGTCAGGTTGATGATTTCGTGCCAGGCGCCGTACAAGGCTGGACGCATGAGCGCATTCATGCCCGCATCCAGGCCGACCCGGCGCAGGCCCAGCTTGTCGACGACCTGGGTGACGCGTGCGAGCAGCACGCCTGCTTCGGCCACCAGGTAGCGGCCGGGCTCGATCCACAATGCGTACTGCGGCCAGGCAGCCTTGATCTCGCCCATCGCGCCCGCGAATCCTACGACGTCGAGCACCTGGCCCTCCGGCTCGTAGGGCACGCCCAGGCCGCCACCGACGTCGATCGCCGAGACGGTTCCGATCTGCTCGGCGATGTCCACCAGTTGCGCATACACCTGTGGCCAGTGCGCGATCTCGGTTATGCCGCTGCCGACATGCGCATGCAGCACGGTGACGCGGCAGCCTACCTCGCGCGCCGCCGCGAGGAAGCCCGGCAGCATGTCCGCGGGTAATCCGAACTTGGCGTCGCGGCCACCGGTGCGCACTTTCTGGTGGTGGCCGAGGCCGTAACCGGGGTCGATGCGAAGCACGAGGTCGCGGCCGCGGAACAGCTCGGGCCACTGCCGAAGCGGCACCACGCTGTCCACCGTGACCCAGGCATCGCGGACCAGCGCCGCGGCGTATTCCGCGCGCGGCGCGAAGCTGGGCGTGAACAGCACGCGGGTCGGATCCAGGCCGGGCAGCACCCCAAACAGGTGGTCGAGCTCGGCCTGCGACACGCATTCGAAACCGAAGCCCTCCGCCTCCAGAGCGCGCAACACACCGGGATTCGCGTTGGCCTTCAGCGCGTAGAAGCGCCGGTCCACCGCGCCGATGCCGGCCAGATCGCGCGCGCGCTGGCGCACCGTCGGCAGGTGGTAGACATAGGCGGGCGTATCGCCGGCGGCGGCAAGCGCGAGCAGGTCGTCGCGCCGGGCCTGCCACCAGGGCGCGGTCCGCGCGATCGCCCCGCCCGCCTCGATCTGCCGCCAGCTCGGCCCGAACACCTCGGCTTCGTCCACCGGCATGGCGCCGGAATGGATCAGCAACTCGTGCAGGCGCGGCATCAGCCCCTCGGCGAGCGCCTCGTCCACCACGAAGGTCAGGTTGAGGTCGTTGGAGCTCTGCGACACCAGGTGCACGCGCTCGCGCCCGAATTCGCCCCAGACATCGGTGAGCTTATGCAGCAGCGAGCGCATGCCGCGGCCGACCAGGGTGACCGCGCTGCAGGGCGTGATCACCTTCACCCGGCAGACTTCGGACAAGTCCGCGCACAGCGCATCGAGCACATTGGTCGTGACCAGGTTGTCGGACGGATCCAGCGAGACCGT
>JANXUD010000060.1 GCA_025352045.1 Gammaproteobacteria bacterium
ACCCAGCCCGAGCCGTGGCCATCGTCGGTGCGCACGGTGCAGGTGTAGTTGACGTCGCTGACCCGCTGGTAGCCGAAGTTGCCCTTCGAATTCATGAAGGCGCTGAAGCCGGCGCTGTCGGCCAGGAAGCCCGCGGCCACCAGTTTGTCGGCCTTGCACGGGCCGATGGAATAGGCCGCGACCTGGGCCCGGTACTCAGGCGTGATGTCGGCGGTGGACTGCGAGAAGGTCGGCGTGGCCGCGTAGGTCTGCGGCCCGAGCTCGGGCATGTATTCCTCGTTCTCCGGCGCCAGCTTGGCCAGGGCCTCGGCGCGGCGCACGACGCGCTCGAGCGAGGCATCATCGAACTCGTTGATGGTGGCAACGCCGGTGCGCTTGCCGAAGGCCACCTGCACCGCCAGCGACACGTCGCTGACGATCCCGCTGGTGGAGACATTGTTCAGCGCGAAACGGATGTTGCCGGCGTTGGAGCCGTTGAGGCTGGCGTTGCACTCGTCGGCCATCGACAGCTTGACCACCTTGGTCAACAGGGCGCGTGCCTCGGCCTCGTCATAAAGCTTCATGGGTTCGGTCTCCTGGCTCAGCCGAGGCTACGGGCGGTGTTGATGACGTTGACGCCGTTGAAGCGCGCCGTGGACGAGAAGTGCGACACCGCGGACGATTGTCCCGGCTGCCCCTTGCCGTCGAAGAAACTGCCGCCCAGGCGGTAGTCGCGCTCGTCGCAGACGCCGACGCAGCTGTTCCAGAACTCCGGCGTGCGGATCTGGTAGGCCACGTCCTCGATCATGCCGGCGACCTTCCCGTCCTTGATCTCATAGAACAGCTGGCCGCCGAACTGCGCGTTGTAGCGCTGCTGGTCGATCGAGAAGCTGCCGTCGCCGATGATGTAGATGCCCTTCTCGACGTCCTTGACCATCTCGGCGACGCTGAGCGGCGCCTTGCCCGGCGCCAGCGAGACATTGGCCATGCGCTGGAACTGCACGCTGGACCAGTTGTCGGCGTAGCAGCACCCGTTCGACTCGGTGCCGCCCAGGATATGCACCTGGTCGCGGATCGCCTGGTAGTTGACCAGCACGCCGTCCTTGATCAGGTCCCAGCGCTTGGTCTTGACGCCCTCGTCGTCATAGCCGACCGCGCCCAGGCTGCCCGGCTGCACCTTGTCGGCGAAGATAGTGACCTTGTCGCTGCCGTACTTGAACTTGTCGCGCCACTTGTCCAGCGTGGCGAAGCTGGTGCCGGCGTAATTGGCCTCGTAGCCGAGTACGCGGTCCAGCTCGGTCGGGTGGCCGACCGACTCGTGGATGGTCAGCCACAGGTGCGAGGGATCCAGCACCAGGTCGTACTTGCCGGGCTTGACCGAGGGCGCGGTGAGCTTCTCGCGCGCCTGCTTCGCGGCGGCGATGGCGTCCTCGACCATGTCGTAGGAGGTGGAGTAGTTGACGATGCCGTTGGGCGTGACGACCTTGCCCGCCGCGCTGCCGTCCAGGTATTCGTAGCCCATGCCCATCGGGCAGCTCAGGCCGTCGCGGGTGCGGAACTTGCCGCTGGCCTTGTCGATGCAGGTCACCGTCATCGGCGCCCAGATGCGGTGCACGTCCTGGTCGATGTAGCTGCCGTCGGTGGAGGCGAAGTATTTCTGCTCGTTGACCTGGAACAGCACCGAGTTCACGTAGTCGGCGCCGGCCTTCATCGCCGCGGCGTTCACGCCCAGCAGCAGGTCCGCCTTGTCCTTGATCGGTACTTCCATCGCATTCTTGACGATCGGCGTCTTCCAGCTGACCTCGCCCACGCCCGGCGTTGGCGCAAGCACGACTGGCGCGGTCTGCGCCTTCGAGTTGGCCTTGGCGATGGCGACTGCCTGGCGCGCCGCGGCGGCGACGCCGGCGGTGCTCATGTCGGAGGTCGCGCAAAAACCCCAGGTCCCCGCAGCGATCACCCGGATGCCCACGCCCACCGACTCGGTGTTCACCACGTTCTGGACTTTGTCCTCGCGGGTGATGACGAACTGGCGCAGGTAGCGGCCGATGCGGACATCGCAGTAGCTGGCGCCGGCGCCGGTGGCGGCGTTGAGCGCGGTATCGGCGATGGCCTTCTTCAGGCGCACGTCCATGGTGTCGCCCAGCGCCTCCGCGGCGATGGCGCGGCCGGCGCCCGGCAACAGCAGGCCGCCGGCGGTGAGCCCGGCCAATTGCATGAAATCGCGTCGTTGCATCCGAAGCTCTCCCCAAGCCTTGAAACATGGACGCCGCCCGGTCGGGCGGCAACGGTAGCGGTGCCCGACGAGAGTGCAGACCGGGCAGAACGAGCGTCAAGTGACGAATGGCATGGGTGCCATGGCCCCGGTGTTGCCGTGCGAGACACGCGCGATGCCCAGGCGAGGGCGCCGCGCAGCAAGGCCGATGGTTTGTCAGCTGTGCATCGGACCCAAGGGGCGTGGCCGCCGCAGGACCAGGGCGATCCCGGCCAGCACCACCGCCGCGCAGCCGACCAGTCGCGGCGACAGCGGCTCGCCCAGCAGGGCCACGCCGCCCAAGGCCGCGAGCACCGGCACGCACAGTTGCAGGGTCGCGGCGGTGCTGGCGCGCAGCGCGGGCAGCGCGGCATACCACAGGGCGTAGCCGACCCCCGAGGCCAGGGCGCCGGACACCAGGGCACAGGCGATGCCGGTGGCGTCCGCGTGCGCCCCGGCACGGGACGACAGCAGCAGGGCCGCGGCCAACGGCAGGCTGCGCGCGAAGTTGCCGGCGGAGCGCGCCAACGCGTCGCCGGCGCGGCGCCCCCGCAGTGTGTACAGGCCCCAGGCGACGCCCGCACCGAGCATCATCGCGGCGGCGACCGGCGGCGGTGCCTGCAGGCCGGGTGCGAGCAGGGCGAGCAGGCCGGCAGCAGCGACGCCCGCGCCCAGTGCGCGGACGCCTGCGAGGCGGTCGCCTTCGCGCCAGCCCTGCACCAGCATCGTCGCCTGCACCGCGCCGAACAGCAGCAAGGCGCCCGTCCCCGCCGACAGGCGCGTGTACGCCAGCGAGAACAGCGCCGCGTAGGCGAACAGTGCCGCGGCCGAGGCCCAGTCGCCGCGCCCGGCCGGCTCGACCGCGCGACCGTCGCCAGGCGCGCGACCGCTACCGGCGCGCCAACGGCGCCAGACCAGCAGCGCGGCGAGTGCGGCGACACCGGCGGCCAGGCGAAGGGCGGTGAAGCTGGCGGCGTCGATGCCGCCATCGCGCAAGGCGGCGCGGCACAGCAGGGAGTTGCCGGCGAAGCCGAGAAGGGCGAGGAAGGCGAAGGCGGCAGTGCGGCGCGGCGGCATCGTCGCCGGGGCGTCAGCCGTGCGAAGGCGCGTGGTTCTTCAGGATCAACTCGGCGATCCAGGGCTCGCCGCGCTCGGTCAGTTCGAGCGGCGTGAGCTCCCAGTTGGTCAGCACGATGGCCTCGGACAGGCTGAATTCCAGCTGCGCCTTGGTGAAGCGCCGGGTGCCGCCGATCACCGCCTCGAGCACGGCCTGGCTGGGCATGGGCGCGTCCATCTCGGCGGCACGCGCGGCCTCGGCGGCGCCGGGATCGGTGCCGCCGCGCGTGGCCAGCCATTCGATCCGACGCAAGGCGGTGTGCTGGACCTCGGCGTCCTTCTCGCCCTCGTAGTCGGGCGTGGCCGCGGCCAGGGTCTTGTGCAGGGTGTTGAGCTGGCCGAACACGCGCATCCGCGCCAGGTTGGCGACGTCGCGGGTGTGCTCGGCGTCCTCGATGTCCTGGCGCAGGCGGGCGATCTGCGCGGCCTGCGCGTCGAGCGCCTTAGCCATCGCGTCGATACGGGCCAGCCAGTCCTCGCGCGCCGACAGCGCGGGGGCGATCACCACCCGGGAGCGGAAATCGGCAAGCAGGAGGCGAGGGTCCTTCATGGGGCAATTATCGCCGAATCCGGGCCGCGGCGCGCTGGCCCGCGATCACGGCCGCATGCCGATGAATTGCAGGAACTCGGCCCGGGTCCGGGCGTCGTCGCGAAAGCCCCCGAGCATGGAGCTGGTGACCATGCTGACCCCGCGCTTGTGGATGCCGCGGGTGGTCATGCATTCGTGCGCACCCTCGATGACCACCGCCACGCCGCGCGGCATCAGCACGTCCTCGATGGTGTGGGCGATCTGCGCGGTGAGCTTTTCCTGCACCTGGAAGCGTCGCGCGAAGGCCTCCACCACGCGCGCCAGCTTGCTGATGCCGACCACCCGGCCATTGGGCAGGTAGCCGACGTGCGCCTTGCCGATGATCGGCGCCATGTGGTGCTCGCAATGGCTTTCGAATTCGATCCCGCGCAGGACGATCAGCTCGTCATAGCCCTCGACCTCCTCGAAGGTCCGGCGCAGGTACTCGGCTGGATCCAGCGCGTAGCCGGAGAACCAGTCCTGGTAGGCCTTGACGACGCGCTTGGGCGTATCCAGCAGGCCTTCGCGCGCGGGGTCGTCCCCTGCCCAGCGCAACAGGACGCGGACGGCGGCCTCGGCCTCAGCCTGCGTGGGTGGCGCTCCCGCGGGCGCGGGAATGGCCTGCGTCGGGTCCTGCGGCGTGCGGTCCATCGGCCTTGCTTCCGTCGGTCGGGAACCCATCCTACTAGCTCGCCGATTCGCTCGCCGATTCGCCCGCCGCGTCGCTGGCGGCGCGCGCGCTGGCCACCTGCGCGGCGGCGGCCTTGCGCGTCGCCCGCCAGGCCAGGCTGAACCCGCCCAGCAGCATCGCGCCAGCCATCCAGAAGGTCACCCCGACCCACGCGGTGTGCAGGTGCCTGCCGGTCACGACCGAGAACACGCGCGTGAACAGCAAGGGCCCGACGATGCCGGCCACGCTGGCCAGGCTGCCGATGGCGCCCTGCAGGCGGCCCTGTTCGGTCGGGGCGACTTGGCGCGTCATCAGGCCCTGCGCGGCGGGCATCGCGAAGCCCCACATCGCCGCGATCGGCATCGCCGCCCAGAACCAGTAGCCGGTCGGCGCGAAACCGTAGAGCGTGAAGCCGAGCGTGCCCATGCCCAGGCCGAACAGCAGGGTGCGCCGTTCGCCCCAGCGCCTGATTGCACGGCCGATCAACCCGCCCTGCACGATCGCCGACAGCACGCCGACGATGCCCAGCGTGATGCCGACCATGCGGCTGCCCCAGTCGAAGCGATAATCCGCGTACAGCACGAAGGTGCTCGGGTACACCATGTGCGCCATCTGCATCAGGAACAGCACGCCCGCCAGCGCGAACACTTCCGGGTGGTGCGACAGGAAGCCCAGCGAGGCGACCGGGTTGGCGCGCTTCCAGGAGAACGCCGCGCGCCGGTCCTTGGGCAGGGATTCGGGCAGCACGAACAGGCCGTAGCAGAAGTTCGCCAGCGACAGCGCCGCCGCCACCCAGAACGGCGCGCGCGGGCTGAGCTCGCCCAGGAACCCGCCGATCACCGGCGCGATCACGAAGCCGATACCGAAGGCCATGCCGATCTTGCCGAAGGCCGCGGCGCGTTTTTCCGGCGGCGTGACGTCGGCAATATAGGCATTGGCCGTGCTGAAGCTGGCCGACGTGATCCCCGACAGCACCCGGCCGATGAACAGCAACGGCAGGGTCTGAGCCACCGCCATGAGGATGAAGTCCAGGCCCAGGCCCAGGTTCGACAGCAGGATCACCGGCCGCCGCCCGAAGCGGTCGCTGAGCGCGCCCTGGATCGGCGAGCACACGAACTGCATCAGCATGAACACGCTGGCGAAGATGCCCTGGGTGAGCGCCGCCCTGGACACGTCGCCCCCGTAGAAGCTGGCGATCAGGTGCGGCAGTACCGGGATGATCATCCCGAAGGCCAGGATGTCCAGCAGCACGGTGATGAAGATGAAGGCCAGCGCCGCGCGGCGCCCGCCGGTGGGATGCGGGGGTACTACCGCGGATGCATCCACGGGCGGTCTCGATCGGAAGTGGCGCCCAGTCTAAGCGCGGCCGCCGCGCGCGGTCACCACGGCGTGGCGGCAACGCGCCTGGGCAGGCTGGCCCTGGCCAGCCCCCGGCGGCTTACTTCGGCGCGGCCTTGGCCAGCGGCGACGGCGGGATGGAGCGCGCCATGCCCTGGTTCGAAGCCAGCAGCGATCCCGCCTGCAGGCCCGGCAGCTTGCGGTTGTTGCAGCCCAGGAAGGGCGAGCGCTTCAGCCACCCGCTGTCCGGGTAATACGAAAAGATCATCTGGCCGTTCTTGAGCGAGTCGATCACCTGGTGGGCGATTTCCGGACGCAGCGCGGGGCAGCCCCAGCTGCGGCCGAGCCGGCCCTTGGCCTGCGCCATCTGCGTGTTCACGTAGGGCGCCCCGTGCATGACGATCGCGCGCGCCATCGCTGCGTCGTTGGTGCCGGGTTCCAGGCCCTGCATGCGCAGCGAATAGCCGTTGTGGCCTTCGTAGGTGTCGGCGGTGCGGAACAGGCCGAGGCTGGACTGGTGGCTGCCGTCGCTGTTGGAGAAATGCAGCGCCATGTTTTCGCCGGTGCCCTGGCCGTGCGCGACGACTTCGCGGAACAGCAGCTTGTTCGCGACCAGGTCGAACACCCACAGGCGGGGTTCGGTGGACGGGCGGGAATAGTCGATCACGGCGAGGCGGGTCGAAGGGACCTGGCCCAGCGAGCTGGCGGCGCACTGGCGCGCCTCGAGGGCGAGCTGCAGCACGCGCGGGTCGGCATCGGTGGCCAGGTGCGACAGCGCGATCGCTGGCGCCTCGACGGTGATGGCAACCGGCAGCGGCTGGAACGCGGGGGCGGCCAGCGCCGGAGCGGCGGCCAGGGTGAGGCAGAAACCGGCAAGCAGGGGCGCGGCGAAGTTCGAACGCATCGTCGTGTTTCCTCCCAGGACCGGCGAAAGATACCGGTAGGGAGGTTAGCAAAACGTTCGCTGAACGACTGTTTTCCTTCGAATTCAGGCGGATTGCGGAATCGATGTCACGATTTGTGGACGATTTCCTGGTTTCGGCGGGCGTTCCGCCCGGTCAGGGCGAACCCATGGCGAGGTTCGCGGACTGGCCGTTGCCAGTGGAGGCGAACATGGCTTGGTCGCCCGGCAGCCTGCCCACCTGCATCGCCATCCAGGGCTGGAGGCCCGCGCGCACCAGCGCGTCGGCGCTGCCGTCTTGGGCGATCACCACCAGGTTGCCCGGCGAGGTCACGCCAAACAGCTGCTCGGCGAAGGCCCTGGGCAGGCGCACGCAGCCATGCGAGGCCGGGTAGCCGGGGATCTTGCCGGCGTGCATCGCCACGCCGTGCCAAGTCAGGCGCTGCATGAAGGGCATGGGCGCGTCGTTATACAGGTTTGAGCGGTGCAGCTTTTCCTTGCCGAGGATCGGATAGGTGCCGGTCGGCGTCTCGCGATTCTCGCTGCCGGTACTGACGGTGGTGATTGCCACCGGCCGGCCGCCGCGAAATACCGTCGCACGCTGCGCGGACAGGTCCACCACCACCAGGAGCATGCCACTGCGCGGCGCGCCGGGGAGCCACTGCGACTCGCCGGGCCGGAGCGCGGCGGCCTGCGCGGCAACCTCCTCGAGCGCCGGATCGCGCACGACGTTGGCGGGCGCGGGGACGGGCACGATGATGCCGCCATCGGGCGCGCGGACGACGGCCGGCGCGGTGGTCGCGGGGAGTTCCGTGGCTGGCACGCCGGCATCGCGCACGAACGACTGCGCGGCCGCGGGCTGGACAGACTGCGCGGCGAACAAGGCGAGTGCGACGGCAGTCGCGGTGAGGCTGGCATTGGAGCGGGTCATGGCGGCGATCCTTCGCGTTGCGCATCGACGTCGTTGTCGGCGAGCACAGACTAGGATGCTGCGGGTGTCGCAGGATGAGTGCGCGCGCAACGCGTGGTAGTTCCGCGCATCCGGTTCAGCGGGTACTCCCGACGCGCTCAGCTTTCGCTCAGGCTCGCGTCACGCACCGCTCATCTTCGCCTTCTTGCTGGTGAAAACGTGCCGCGCGCTGCGCGCAGGACAACGCCGGTGGCATGACTGATGACCTGTGTCGGCGCGGGCTACTCGGAGGGCGGCGCTTGCTCGTCGCCGGGCACGTCGTTGCCGCTTGCGAGCACGGTAAGCGCGCCGCCAGTGGTCTTCGGCAACACCGAGGCGTCGGTCACCACCAGCGTGGTGCCAGGCAGCAGCGCGTCGTACAGGCCCCTGGCGAATTTCGCCGGCAGGCTGACCCGGCCGGCCGCCACCGGATCGAGCGTGGTGGCCTTGCCGTCCCTGGCGTAGCCGGGCAAGGCTATCGTCATCCAGTTCAGGGCCAGGCGATCGGGCACGACCAGGCTGGGCTCGCGGCGACGGCCGTCGAGCAAGACGTAGGCCTGCGTGCCGAGCGGACCCTTGCCGCGCAGGTCGAAGCGCGCGCGGCCGATCTCGATGCCGTTGCGCATCACCAGCACGCGACGGTCGGCGGCACTGAGCAGGATGGTCAGCGGGCCGGCGGGCGACAGGTCGGGCCGCCAGCGGTAGTCCTCGTACCAGCTCAGCCGCGGTTCCTTCGACGGCGTCGATCCCGCCACCGGGATCGGCGGCACGAACACGCCCGGGTGCGCGGTTTCGGCAGGCGCGCTGCTGTCGTTGGCGATGATCACGGTGATGCCGAAGTCGGTCACCTCGTACAACTTGCGCGCGAACTCTTCCGGCAGCCGCACGCAACCGTGCGACGCGGGGTAGCCGGGCAGCTTGCCCGCGTGCAAGGCGACGCCGTCCCAAGTCAGCCGCTGCATGAAGGGCATCGATGCATCGTTGTAGAGGCTGGAGTGGTGGTCCTTGTGCTTCTGCAGGATGGTGAACACGCCGGTCGGCGTCTCGTGGCCCTTCTTGCCGGTGCTCACCGTGGACACGGCGATGCGCACGCCGTTGCGGTACACGTAGGCCTTCTGCTCCGGGATGCTGACCACGATGACCATCGGGCCGCTCGGGGAGATTTCGGGCAGCCAGAGGAACTGGCCGGGCTTGAGCGGCGCATTGTCCAGGTCGATCGGCAGCGGCGGGGGCGCTGACAGGGCCGGCAGCACGACCGGCGCGACGACCGGCGGCGCGGCAGGCACATCCTGTGCCACGCGCGCGGCCGGCGCGGGCGCCACCTGGTTGCTGGCTCCCGCGGCCGCCAGGCCCGCCACGCACAGGCCCGCGCCCAGCAGCAGGGCCCGGGCCAATTTCGTCAAACGCATCGCCATCACTCCCGTCTCGCCGGATCCTAGTCCACCCGGCAGAACACCGCCTTGAGGTAGCGGCTTTCCTTCACATGCGCCATGAACGGATGATCGCCCCCGGCACCGGCCACCTTGAGCACCTGGACCCGGCGACCGGCGAAATAGGCCGCCCGGCGGATCATGTCCAGGAATTCCTCCTCCGACACCAGGCCCGTGCAGGAACAGCTCAGCAGCACGCCGCCCGGCTTGACCACGGACATGGCCAGCTTGTTCATGTCGTTGTACTTCTTCAGCGCCGGGATCACCTGCTCCCGGTCGCGCGTCAGCTTGGCCGGGTCGAGCACCACCACGTCGAACTGCTCGCCCGCATTGGCCGCGTCGCGCAGCCAGGGGAACAGGTCGGACTGGACGAACCGGATCCTGGCGTCGTTGAGCTGCGCATTGCGCCGCGCGACCTCGAGGATCTCCTCGTCCAGGTCGATGCCGACCACCTCGTCGGCGCCGCCGCGCGCCTTGGCGTAGATGGCGAAGCCGCCCGAGTTGCAGCAGATGTCCAGCACCCGCTTGCCGCGGCACAGCTGCGCGAGGAATTCGCGGTTGTCGCGCTGGTCGGCGAAAAAGCCGGTCTTGTGGCCACTTCCAGGACTGGCCTTGAACTTCAGGCCGTGCTCGGTGATCAGCGCCGGCGCCGGCGCCTCCGGCGAGCGGAAGTCGAAACTCTCCTGCTTCTGCACGTGTTCCTCGGCGAAGCTGTAGAAGCGGCAACCGGGGAAGCTCTCGCGCAGCGCGGCGTAGATCCATTCGCGATAGCGGAACATGCCAGCCGAGAAGAACTCCACCACCAGCAGGTCGGCGTAGCGGTCCACGACCAGGCCAGAAAGACCATCGCCCTCCGAATGCACCACGCGCCACCCGTCGGAGACCGCGTCCAGGCCAAGCAGCTCGCGGCGCAGCGCCACCGCGGCGGCGATCTTGCGCGCGAACCAGACCGCGTCGATGGCTTCGTTCGGGTCTTCGGTCAGCACGCGCAGCGCGATCCGCGAGTGGCCGTTGTAGAAGCCACGGCCGACCCAGGCGCCGGCGTTGTCGAGGACATCGACCAGGCTGCCGGGCTTGGGCTTGGCCACAGGCTTGTCCACCATCTTCTGGAACACCCAGGGATGGCTGGAGCGCCGTTCGATCTTCAGCCGGACCACCGGCAAGGCCATGTTCTCGTCCATCCCCCATTGTAGTTGTGGGAGCGGCTTCAGCCGCGATTTCCGGAGCCGATCGCGGCTGAAGCCGCTCCCGCGGGCTTGCGTTGCGCGCCGGCTGCCCCATCTTGTCGCCATGGGACCTTCCGATGGCGCCATCCCGCCGGCCTTGCACGAGGACGCGCACGACCCCGAACTGGCCACGGCGCCGGCGGTGCTGGCGCGCTTCAAGCGCGCGCTGAACATCAGCATGGCGGCGGTGATCGCGCTGGCCCTGGTGTTCTTCCTCGGCGGCGAAGCGCCGGTGGCGCTCACCGTGCAGCCGCAGAAGCTGGCCGGCCTGGTCGGCATCGCCACCGCGCCCCTGCTGCATGGTTCGGTCGAGCACCTGGCGGCGAACGCATTGTCGGTGTTGATCCTGGGCACGCTGGCCGGCACGGTGTTTCCGCGCGCGACGCTGCGCGCCCTGCCGCTGATCTGGTTCGGCGCCGGCTTCGGCACCTGGCTGATCGGCAGCGGCGGCTACCACCTGGGCGCGAGCGGCGTGACCCACGGCCTGGGCTACCTGGTGTTCACCCTGGCCCTGCTGCGCCGCGACCGCGCCTCGATCGCGGCGGCCCTGATCGCCTTCTTCTTCTTCGGCGGCATGATCCTGAGCGTCCTGCCGATGGAAATGGGCATCTCCTGGGAATCGCACCTGTCCGGCGCCATCGCCGGCGTCCTGTCCGGCCTGCTCTGGCGGCGCGCCGACCCGATCCCGCCGCGACGCCGGTACAGCTGGGAGGTCGAAGCCGAGGCCGCGCATGCCGAGGCCGTCGAGGCGGAGTCGCTGGAGCCGGCGCGTCCGCACGACGTGCCCGTGATCTGGCGCCGCGCGCCCTCCGATGAAGCCGTGATCCTGCGCTTCCGTCCACGCCCACCTCCGGAACAGTGACGGGGGTCTCGCGCCATCGGGTGTGATGGCGCGACGATTGCATCGCCCTACCCAGGGATTCCGGGGGCGAGCCACGTGGAGTGGGTGTTCGATCTGCGCAGCGCCATCGTGTACGGGGCGGTGGTGACGCTGCTCGTGGGCGGGCTGTTGCTGCTGAGCTGGCGCAGCCTGCCGCGCGGCGTGCGCCCAGCCCTGCGCTGGTGGCTGGCCAGCCTGGGCTTGCATGCCCTGGGCGCCGCCCTGCTGGCGACCCGCGGCCTGGCGCCGCCGTGGCTGGGCGTGGTGCTGGCCAACTCCATCCTGGGGCTGGCCCTGGCCTGCATGGCGATCGCCCTGCGTGCCTTCTATGGCATGCCGCAACGCCGGCTTGCGCACCTGGGCCTGGCGCTGCTGATCGCGGCGGCCGCGCTCTGGTTCATCGAGGGGCGTCCGGACGTGCACGCGCGGATCCTGAGCCTGGCCTTCCTGTTGTCGCTGCCGATGGCCAGTGCCGCCCGCGCGGTGTTCCGCCGCGGCGGTCCGAAGGGCGAGGTGGCCCGGTTCACCGGCATCGCCTTCGCCTTCGGGGCGGCGGTCCTGCTCACCCGCATGGCCAGCGAATGGCTCTGGCCGGCCGGCAACTTCGTGCTGCTGGCACCCACGGCCATGAACATCGCCTGCGTGGGCACCCTGCTGGCCCTGCCGGCCCTGGCCACGGTCGGCTTCCTGCTGATGTGCACCGAGCACTCGCAGGCCGAGCTCGAGCGCAGCGCCCGGCTGGACTACCTGACCGGGATCTTCAACCGGCGCGCCATCGAGGAGCTGGCCAGCGCCGCGATCAGCAGCGCGCGCAGGCACAGCACGCCGCTGGCGATCCTGCTGCTGGACGTGGACCACTTCAAGCGCGTCAACGACGACCACGGCCACGAGGCCGGCGACCAGGCCCTGGTCGAAGCCGTGCGGCGCATGCGCGCGGTGCTCCGCGCCGAGGACCTCGTTGGTCGCCAGGGCGGCGAGGAATTCGTGGTCGTGATGCCCGACGTGGGCCTGGCGAGTGCACACGCGGCCGCGGAGCGCCTGCGCCGCGCCTTCGCCGGCGATGCCATGCGCATTTGTGCGGGGGCATGCGACATCGAGGCCTTCGTCACGGTGTCCATTGGCGTCGCCGCACTGCGGCCGGGGGACGCTTTTTGGTCACAGCTGCTGCGGCGCGCGGATCGGGCGATGTATGCGGCCAAGGCTGCTGGCCGGAACAAGGTCGTGGTCGATCTCGACGGCGCCTGAATGCCGCCGCCGCGGCGCCGATGCAGTGCCGCGTGCCCGCGTCGTTGGCGTTAGACTGGACGCCGATCCAGCCGTTTCCCGGGCCGTCCGCATGACCCAGCCGCAGCGCGTCGAGCACCTCGCCACCGACAAGGGCTCCGTGCCGGTGTACACCACTGCCGTGGTCGACCAGCCCTGGGACAGCTACACCGCGACCGACCACGAGGTCTGGCGCACCCTGTTCCGCCGGCAACGCGAGTTGCTGCAGGGCCGGGCCTGCCGCGAGTTCCTCGAGTCCCAGGACGCGATGGGGATTTCCGAAGCAGGCATCCCGAAGTTCAGCGACTTGAACGCGACGCTGGGCCCGACGTCGGGCTGGACCCTGATTGGCGTGCAGGGCCTGCTGCCGGAACTGGATTTCTTCGAGCACCTGGCCAACCGGCGCTTTCCGGTGACCTGGTGGATCCGCACGCCCGAGCAGCTGGACTACCTCAGCGAGCCTGACCTGTTCCACGACCTGTTTGGCCACGTGCCGCTGTTGATGAACCCGGTGTTCGCCGACTACATGCAGGCCTACGGCCGGGGCGGCGTGAAGGCGCACGGCATCGGCGCCGATGCACTGGCGCAGCTGACGCGCCTGTACTGGTACACGGTGGAGTTCGGGCTGATCGACACGCCGGAGGGACTGCGCATCTACGGCTCGGGCATCGTCAGCTCGGGCGGCGAAAGCGTGCACTGCCTGGAATCGCCCGCGCCGAACCGGCTCGGCTTCGACCTGCTGCGGGTGATGCGCACGCGCTATCGCATCGACACCTACCAGAAGACCTATTTCGTGATCCGCGGCTTCGACGAACTGTTCGACGCCACGCGGCCGGACTTCCGTCCGTACTACGAGCAGCTCGCCACCGCGCCGACTTTCCCGGCGGGCGCGGTGCTCGACGCCGACCGCGTGTACCACCGCGGCACCGGTGAAGGCTGGGCGCAGGACGGCGACATCTAGGCCCCGCGCTCGGCGCGCCGAGCGCCGCCGGGGCAGCGACGTCAGGCCGGTACGCGCTTGCCGGCCGGTGCCGGGCGGATCGCCGGCACGCGGTTTCGCCGATCGAGCCAGGCCCGGCTGGCGCCGGCCAAGACCAATGGGCCCAGCCAGGCAATGTTCTGCAGCACCGGGCCCGACAATGACGGCAGCAGGCGCGGCAAGCCCAGCGAGAGGAAGGCGATGTGGGTCGCCACGCCGGCGCCGATCATGCCGCCGTAGTGTTCGGCCAGCCACCAGCGCGGCTGCGCCGGCCCGCGGCTGGCCAGGCGCAGCATGCCGCGCCCGCCCAGCAGGCCGACCAGGGAAAAGCCGCCGAAGATCGGGTTGGCCTGCTGCACGCCCAGGGCCAGGATCGCGACGCCCGCGGCCACGTTCGCCCAGGCCAGGCGACGGAATCCCGCCCCCGCGTAGCGCGAGAAATCGCGCTTGTGGCGCGAGGCGAACCAGCCCTTCCAGAGCGCGCTGAGCGTGATCAGCATCAGGTAGAACAGGAACACGCCGAAAGGCGCGCTGAAATGCAGCAGGGCGCGCACGCTCAGGGGCACCGCGGGCACCAGCAGGCCGAGCATCACCAGCACATAGGCCTTGCCGGCCAGCTTGTGCGGCGTGCTGCCCTTGCGCGACAGCGCGGCGACCCAGAAGGTGGCGAGGGCGCCAAGGCCCAGTCCGACGTGGGTGAACAGGGTCAGGCTGTAGGCGCTCATGGGTTTCCTGTGCCGGCTGCATGGCCGGGGGTGCGGCGTGGCGGCTTGCCACGCGTCCACGATGCCGCGGCGCGGCGCGCGGGGAAGGTGCCGACGGTCATCGCATCCGGGTGCCGGAAGTCACCACTTGCACGCCGCGGCTTGAGCGCGCCGCCCGCGGGGGCCAAGCTGGAGCCATGTGGACCCGCCTGCGCGACCTGCTGCAACCGATGAATCTCGCCGCCTACGTGGCCTGGCTGGCGATCGCCAGCGAGATCTGGTCCGCGCCGGCCAACGGCACGGGCCTGGTCCACGGACCCGCGCTGCGGCCACTCGTGATGGGACTGCACCTGCTGTTCCTGGCGCTGTTCGTGGCGCGGCAGTGGCTGGGCGCCTCGCAGGCGCGCGCGGCCGCCGTGGTGTTCGCCCAGCTGGGCGTCGGGCTGGCGATCGCCTCGCTGGCGCGCTACGGCTCGACCCCGGTGCTGCTGATCATCGCGCTGGCCCAGCTGGCACAATTCCTGTCGCCGTTGCGGCTGGGCCTGGTGTTCGTCGCGGTCAACCTGGCCATGTTCGGCATCTACACGGGCCTGTGGCGGTCCTCGTCGCCGGTCATGGGCACGCTGATCTATGCCAGCTTCCAGTTGTTCGCGATGATGACCGCCTGGTATGCCTTCACCGCGGAGCGCTCGCGCGACGCGCTGGCGATGGTCAACGCCGAACTTCTGGCCACGCGTTCCCTGCTCGAGCAAGGCGTGCGCGATTCCGAACGCCTGCGGCTGTCGCGGGAGCTGCATGACGTCGCGGGCCACGGCCTGACCGCGCTGAAGCTCAACCTGCGCGCCCTGCAGCGCCAGCCCGCGCTGGCCGACGACCCGCAACTTGCGCTGTGCGCGCGTCTTGCCGACGAGCTGCTGGGCGACATCCGCGGCCTGGTGCAGCAGATGCGCCTGCATGACGGCGTGCCGCTGGGCGAGATCATCAGCCGCCTTGCCGCGCCCTTCCCGCGCCCGCGCCTGCACCTGGCGATCGAGGACGGCCTGCGCGTGCCTACGCTGGAGCAGGCCGAGACCGTGGTGCGCACCGTGCAGGAGGCGCTGACCAATGCCGCCCGCCACGGCGGCGCCGACAACCTGTGGCTGTCGGTGCGCCATGCCGGCGATGCGCTGCAGCTGGAATTCCGCGACGACGGCCGCGCGCCCGCGGGCGAGTTGCGCTTTGGCAACGGCCTGACCGGCATGCGCGAACGCCTGGAAGCCGCGGGCGGCGGCCTGCGCGCGGCACGCGGCGACGACGGCGGCGTGCGCCTGTCGGCCTGGCTGCCGGCAGCCGCATGAGCGACGCCGCACCGGCGCCGCTGCGCCTGGCCCTGGCCGATGACCAGGCCCTGGTGCGCGGCGGCCTGGTCGCCCTGCTGTCGGGCTTCGCGCAATTGCGGGTGGACGTGCAGGCCGCAGATGGCCTCGCCCTGCTGGCCGCACTCGAGACCACCGCCGTGGACGTGGTGCTGTCGGACATCCGCATGCCCGGCCTGGATGGCTTCGGCGTGGTCCAGGCACTGGCCGCCCGCCCCGGGGCGCCACCGGTGATCCTGCTCACCACCTTCGACGAACCCGAGCTGGCCCTGCGCGCGGCCGGCGCGGGCGCGCGCGGCTTCCTGCTCAAGGACGCCTCGCCCGAGGACCTGGTCGATGCCATCACCCGCGTCGCGGCGGGCGAAACCCTGCTCGCGCCGGTGTCGACCGACCCTGTGCGCGCGCGTTTTGCCTACCGCGACCAGAGCGAGCCCAGCGACACCTTCGGCGAACGCGAGGTGGCGATCCTGCGCCTGCTCGCCGGCGGCTATTCGAACAAGGAAATCGCCCGCGCCGTGTTCCTGTCGGAGGGCACGGTGAAGAACTACGTCTCCGACATCCTGGACAAGCTGGGCGCGCGCGACCGCACCCGCGCGGTGCTGAAGGCGATCACCCTGCGCATCATCTGAGGCGCCGGGTAAAATATCGCGCCGCGACGTGCGGCCCGACCCGTCCGGATGCCGCGCCGCCATGACCCCGCCCAGGCCCATTTCCCTGACCCGCTTCCTGATCCAGGAACAGCAGGCCGGCCACATCAACGCTGATCTGCGCCTGCTGATCGAAGTCGTCGCCCGCGCCTGCAAGTCGATTGCCACCGCGGTCGGCAAGGGCGCGCTGGGCGGCGTGCTTGGCGATGCCGGCACCGGCAACATCCAGGGCGAGGCGCAGAAGAAGCTCGACGTGCTGTCCAACGAGATCCTGCTCGAGGCCAACGAGTGGGGCGGCCACCTCGCCGGCCTGGCCTCGGAGGAGATGGAGCACGCGCACCCGATTCCGAACGCCTATCCCAAGGGCAACTACCTGCTGCTGTTCGATCCGCTCGATGGCAGTTCGAACATCGACGTCAATGTCGCGGTCGGCACCATATTCTCGGTTCTGCGCTGCCCGGACGGCGTGACCGAGCCGGGCGATGCGCACTTCCTGCAGCCGGGCCGCGCCCAGGTCTGCGCCGGCTACACGATCTACGGGCCGAGCACCCTGCTGGTGCTGACCGTGGGACGCGGCACGCATGCCTTCACGCTCGACCGCGAGCAGGGCAGCTTCATCCTCACCCGCGAGTCCATCCGCATCCCGGAAGCGGCCCAGGAGTTCGCGATCAACACCTCCAACCAGCGCCACTGGCACCCCTGCGTGCAGGCCTATGTGGCCGACCTGGTGGCCGGGGCGGCCGGGCCGCGCGGGCGCGACTTCAACATGCGCTGGGTCGCGAGCATGGTCGCCGACGTGCACCGCATCCTCACCCGCGGCGGCGTGTTCCTGTATCCGGCCGACCGCAAGGACCTGTCCAAGCCGGGTCGCTTGCGGCTGATGTACGAAGCCAATCCGATGGCCTTCATCGTCGAACAGGCGGGCGGCGCGGCGAGCACCGGCATCGGGCCACTGATGGACCTGGTACCCATCGGACTGCACCAGCGCGTTCCGGTTGTCCTGGGCTCACGCGACGAGGTCGCGGTAGTAGAACGCTACCACCGCGATCCGGCACATTCGCCGGCCGGGTGCGCGAGCCCGGCTCCAGCCTGAACCGGACCGCCGGCGGGCTTGCAGCCCGGACCGCCGGGGCGTATTGCTAGGCGCGGCCCCAACGGCCACAACGGGAGGAAGTTGTCCATGGATATGCAAACCCTGCTAGTCATCCTGATCGTCGGCGCCATCGCGGGCTGGCTCGCCGGCATGGTCGTCAAGGGCTTCGGCTTTGGCCTGCTCGGCAACATCGTGATCGGCATCATTGGTGCCTTCGTCGGCGGCTGGCTGCTGGCCAGGCTCGGCGTGTCGGTCGGCGGCGGCATTGTCGGCGCGATCATCGGCGCCTTCATCGGCGCGGTGGTGGTCCTGTTGATCATCGGCCTGTTCCGACGCGGCGCCAGGTAACCTAGGGGAGCATCGCGGCGGCTTCGGCCGCCGTGCTGCTTCGGGAACGGCGGCTTCGGCCGCCGTTTTCGTTTCCGCTTTCGTGCCTGCGCCGCATCGGCGGCTAGACTGCGCCATGGCCGAGGCGTGGTTCATCCTGCATAGCGAGGCGAGCTTCTGGCTCGCACTGGTGTGGTTCACCTACCTGGTCGGGCTCGCCTGCTGGATCGCCTTGCAGAAGCGCGAGCCGGTGGCGACCCTGAGCTGGATCCTGTCGCTGGCCCTGCTGCCGGTCGTCGGCCTGCTGGTCTACCACCTGCTCGGGCCGCAGCGGATCAAGCGGCACCGGCTCAGGCGCCTGCGCGCGCGGGCGCGGATCGAGGAAATCAAGTTCGGCATCGGCGCGGACAGCACCAACAGCCCGCTGATGCGCCTGGCACTGGGCAGCAGCGGCTTCCTGCCCAGCAGCGCGCAGGAGGTGCGCCTGCTGGTGGACGGCACCGCGACGTTCGACGCGCTGGTCGAGGCGATCGGCCAGGCCACGCGGCACGTGCACCTGGAGTACTACATCTTCGACCCGGACCGCACCGGCACGCGCATCCGCGATGCCCTGGTCGAACGCGCCCGCGCCGGCGTCACCGTGCGCCTGCTGCTCGACGCCCTCGGCTCCGCGGGAGTCTCGCGCGCCTTCCTCGCGCCGCTGGTGGACGCTGGCGGCGAGGTTGCCTGGTTCCATCGCTTCCGCCTGCGCCGGCTCTGGCGCCCGCGGCTGAACCTGCGCTCGCACCGCAAGATCGCCGTGATCGACGGGCGCGTCGGCTTCACCGGCGGGATCAACGTCTCCGACACCGAAGACCCGGCCCTGCGCAGCGACGCCTTCCACGACCTGCACCTGCGCATCGAGGGCGAGGCCGTGCGCTGGTTGCAACTGGCCTTCTCCGAAGACTGGGTCTACGCCAGCGGACGCCCGGCGCAGGTCGACGCGTCATGGAGCGAAACGCGGCCGGGCCCGATCCGCACCCAGGTGCTGCCCGCCGGCCCGGATTCGCCCTGGGAAACCATTCACCGCGTGCTGGTCGCCGCGATCCAGTCCGCGCGCAACCGCGTCTGGCTGGTCACGCCCTACTTCGTGCCGGGCGAGGCCGCGCGCATGGCCCTGACCTCGGCGGCGCTGCGCGGCCTGGACGTGCGCCTGCTGGTGCCGACGATGAGCGATTCGCGCCTGGTCACCGCGGCCGCGCGCTCCTACTACGACGAGTTGCTCGCCGCTGGCGTGCACGTGCATGAGTTCCCCGCGATGCTGCACGCCAAGGCGCTGCTGGTGGACGAAGACACCTGCGTGCTCGGCAGTTCAAACTTCGACAACCGCAGCTTCCGGCTGAATTTCGAGCTGTGCGTGCTGTTCGAGGACGCCGGCGTGGCGGGCGCGCTCGAAACCGTACTGGCGCGGGACTTCGCGCGCTCGCGCCAGGTCGCCACCGGGCGTCCACTGGCGTTCCGCTCGCGCCTGGCCGAGGCGCTCGCCAGGCTGCTCTCTCCCCTGCTCTGAACGCCCGGGCACCGCTCGTCGTCGCCCGCCTGCCGCCGCTCCGGGCCGTCCGCCGGCGCCTCGCCCAGCGCGCGGGCCTTGGGCTACACTCGGCGCGGGTCAACGAGGTGCCGCCATGCACTGGTTCTATCTGCTGCTCGCCGTCGCATTGATGCTGGCCGCGTCCAAGGCCGCCGGCTGGCTGGTCGTGGTCCTGCTGCTGGCCGCGCTGGTGCTGTTCGTGGCCTGGATGCTGGGGTGGGTGAACTCGCGCATTTCCAGCGGCGCCCGCAACGACATGCAGATCATCAGCCCGGACGAACTGCGCCGCATGCGCGAGCAGGCCGAGGCGCGCAAGGCCGCCGGCACGCCGGCACCGCGGCCACCGGACGAGCCCGCCGCCTGATCGCCGCCGACGCTCCGCTCACGCGGTCGCGTCGGCGTCCACTTCCACCCGGTTCCGGCCACCGCGCTTGGCGCGGTACAGGGCCGCGTCGGCGCGCCGCAGGAGCGTGATCGCATCGGCCTGCATGCCCGGCACGAAGCCGGCCACGCCGATGCTGATGGTGGTGTCGCCGAGGCTGCCGGACATGGCCACGCGGATCTTCTCGGCGCGGCGCTGGGCCTCGTCCTGGTGCACGCCGGGCAGAAGCAGGGCGAACTCCTCGCCGCCGTAGCGCGCCAGCAACTCGCGCTTGGGATCGTGCAGGCCATGCAGGTGCTGGGCGATGTTGCGCAGCAGGATGTCGCCTTCCAGGTGGCCGTGCGCATCGTTGTAGCGCTTGAAATGATCCACGTCGATCATCAGCACCGACAGGGGCCGGCGCTGGTCCAGGCACCGGAACCATTCGCGTTGCAGGCCGTTTTCCAGCGCGCGGCGGTTCGCGACGCCGGTGAGCGCGTCTTCGGTGGCCAGTTCGGCCAGCTTCCGGTTGACCGCCTCCAGTTCGTGGGTGCGCTCGCCGATGCGCGCCTCCAGCTTGCGGTTGGTCTCGACATAGCGCTGGGTGCGGCGGCGCACGAACTCCTGCACCAGCAGCACGCCGATGCCGAGCAGGGCCAGCAGGCCCAGGCCGCGGACCCACCAGCGCTCGTGCCACTGCGGCAGGATGCGGTAGTGGTAGCTGGCGCGCTGCGCCTGGCGGCCGCTGCGTGTCTGCGCCTCCACCTCCAGCAGGTAGTCGCCCGGGGTGAGCGCGCGGATGAACAGGTCGCGATCGGTCCAGGCGCTCCAGGCATCGGGAAGGCCGCCGCCATTGAGCCGGTAACGAAACTCCACGCCGCTGTCCATGCTCACCATGCCGTAGCGGAAGTGCAGCCGGTAACCGGACGGGATCTCCACCGCGTGTCCCTGCGCGACCACCGGCAGGTGCAGGGTCTGCTGGCCGTCCGGGCTTTCTGCCGTCACCAGGTCGAAGCCAAGCTCCAGCGGCGCCGGCTGTGGTTGTTTCTCGGCCGGGTTGAACTGCAGCAGCCCGCTCCAGGTCGCCACCCGCATCACGCCATCCCGGTTGAAGCGCAGCTGGCCGTACCCGGCCGCCAGCTGCGAGCCCAGGTGCAGGGGCTGCCATTCCGCGCCGCGGCTGGCGCGGCGCCAGAGCTGGCGATGGGTGAAGGCATAGGCGCCCAGCGGCGTCTCCTCCACCACCAGCTCGTTCGGCCGGTCCACCAGGGTGAAGGGCGGGCCGCCGTCCGGGACGAAGCGGCCGTCGTTGAACACGAAGCCATGGTCGCCGCTGACGGCATGCACGCGGCCATCGAGCACGAAGATGCTGGTCCCTGCCGCAGGCTCCAGGTCAAGCCCCTGCTTGGGCCCGAACACCTCGCGGTGGCGCAAGGCCTTGCCGGCGACATCCAGCTGCCAGCGCTGCGCGCCGCCGCGGGAATCGCCGAACCACAGTTCGTCCGGCCCGGTCTCCTTCAGGCCCGCGGCACTGGCCCCGTCCAGCGACACGGCGAAGCCGAACTGCCAGCGCTTGTCTACCCGCTGCAACACGAACAGGTGCTGGTCGCCCAGGGCATACATGCGGTCCGGGTCGAGCTTGGACGGCACCAGCTCCAGCGCGCTTTCCGATTCGGTTTCCAGCAGGGTCCGCGGCGTGGTCGCGCCCGGGTCCAGCACCATCAGGCCATTGCGGTGGGCGATCACCAGGCCGTCGTCGGTGCCGGCCACGGCATAGGCTTCCAGCTCGACCCAGGGCAACTGGTCTGTGACGATCTGGCCGTGCTCGCCGGGGCGCATCCGCAGCATGCCGCGAGAGGTCGCCAGCCACAGCGCGCCGTCGTACCACTCGAAATCGAACACCGTGCCGGTCAGGCCCTGCGCCGCGCCGATGAATGACCACGGCGAAGGCAGGGACATGCGCACCAGGTCGCCTTCGGTCGCGGCCCACAGCCCGCCCTCGCGATCAGCGCCCAGAGCGGTGATGCCGAAGCTGCCCAGGCTGACCCGGTCGCGCAGCTTGTAGTCGGGCCCATAGCGGTAGACCTCGCCGGCCAGCGTGCCGACCACGAAGCTGCCGTCCTGCAGGGTCTGCACGGTGTAGCCATGCTTGCCGCGCAGTTCCGAACCGGCGCCGCCGGGCATCGGCCGCAGCCCCTGGGCATCGTCCTGGTAGAAGCCCTCGTCGCCGACCAGCAGGCGCCAGCCGCCGCGGTTGATCATTCCGGCCAGGCGTTGCTCGGCAAACAGTTCGCCGCCGGGCTCGAGCGTGTACTTGCCGTCGGTGAACCGGCAGAAGCCGATGCCGTCGATGCGCGCGAACAGGGTGTCGCCCTGCGCATAGATGCTGCGCTGGTTTTCCTGCAGCGGCCAATGGCGGACCTGGCGCCGGTCGTAGCTGAGGAAGTGCAGGTCGTGCTCGGTGCGGAAGTACACGCCGGTGTCGGCCACGATCACCTGCCAGACATTGCCGACATTGCGCTCCAGGCCCTTCAGTCCCGCGGCGGTCAACAGCTCCTGGTAGACGATGTCGCCGTCCGGCCCGGCACGCAACCAGCCGAAGGTGTCGAAGCTGCCCACATAGATGCGGCCGTCGCGGCCGGTGGCCAGTTCGCGGCCCACCTGCTTGCCCGGCAGCTGGATCAGCTGCCATTGCTGGCCGTCATAGCGCAGCACGCCTTCGGCATTGCCGACGAACAGCCGGCCGTCCTTGTCGCTGGCGATCGCCCAGTGCTGCGGCGTCGCGTTGTAGTCCTCGGGAAGGTAACGGTGCAGCAGCGGCATGCCGTTGAGCGTCTCGGCGCCCGCGCCGGCGGCGTGCAGGACGGCGAACAGGGCGAACGCGGCCAGCGCGACCAGCCGCGACGCGATTGGCAGCAGGAGACGGCGCATGCGCGGAGTATGCGCCGGGCCGGCGACGCGGTAATGTGCCGGGCAGCACGGGTCCGGGCGCCCTCCTGGTCCGCACCGTAACCAGTCCACACCCTTCGAATCGCCCAAGAATCCCGCCCCCGTGACCCTGCTCAGCGTCAATGTGAACAAAGTGGCCGTGCTGCGCAACTCCCGAGGTGGCGCAGGGCCCGACGTCCGGGCCGCGGCCCTTGCGGTGCTGGCCGCAGGCGCCGGCGGCATCACCGTCCACCCGCGTCCCGACCAGCGCCACATCCGGCCGGGCGACGTGGACGCGCTGGCGGACCTGGTGCGCGGGCGCGCGGAATTCAACATCGAGGGCAACCCGTTTGCACCGCCGCGCGGCGACTACCCCGGCCTGCTCGCCCTGGCCGAACGCACCCGCCCTGACCAGGTGACCCTGGTGCCGGACGGGGACGGCCAGCTGACGTCGGACCATGGGTTCGATCTGCGCCGGGACGCGGCCCGCCTGCGTCCGCTGATCCAGGAGCTGCACGCCGCCGGCGCCCGCGTCAGCCTGTTCGTGGATGCCGGCGCAGCGGCGCTGGAACTGGCGGCCGAGGCAGGCGCCGACCGCATCGAGCTGTACACCGGTCCCTATGCGGATGCCTTCGCTGCCGGCGCGCCGGGACCGATGCTGGCCGCCTGCGTGGACACTGCCACCCAGGCGCGGGCGCTGGGCCTGGGCGTGAATGCCGGCCACGACCTGAGCCAGGCCAACCTCGCCGCGTTCGCGCGTGCGGTGGCGCCGGCCGAAGTCTCGATCGGCCACGCCCTCATTTCCGAAGCCCTGTACGACGGGCTCGATGCGACCGTGCGGGCCTACCTGCGGATCCTGGCAGGGGACTAGGGCGTGCCGCACAGGAAAACGCCGCCCTTGCGGGGCGGCGTCGAAGTCTGCGGGAGGTCGCTGCGGCGCTGTCGCCGTCGCGACCCCAAGCGCGGCGGGTCAGGGCGCGGCCGCGCCCGTGTCCACGAAGCTGATCTTCACCAGGTTTGCGTTCTTGGCGCGCGAAAGCACCTTGGCCAGGGTCTCGTACTCGGCGTCGCGGTCGGTCTCGATCTCGATGGTCGGCTGCTTGATCGCGTCGATGCCGCCGGTTCCGTTGTCGCCGCGGGCGCCTTCGACGTCGAACTGCGACTGCAGCGTGGTCAGCGGGGTCGGGCTGCCGTTCCAGCTGACCGAGCCGCCCGCATCGATGCGGATGCGGATCGGGTCCGGGGG
Source organism: Gammaproteobacteria bacterium (assembly GCA_025352045.1). Classification (GTDB taxonomy): domain Bacteria; phylum Pseudomonadota; class Gammaproteobacteria; order Xanthomonadales; family Xanthomonadaceae; genus Arenimonas. The sequence goes on from JANXUD010000060.1 coordinate 23,782, forward strand.
CGTGCCCTGCGGGGGCGGCGAGTTGCTGGGCTGCGGCAAGTCCACCTGGATCGGATATGACAGCGGCGGCACCGTCACCATGAAGATGATCAGCAGCACCAGCATGACGTCCACCAGGGGCGTCACGTTGATGTCGGCCATGGGGCCGCCGGAGTTGGAAGTGAAGGCCATGTTCCGTTCCTGCTCTTAGTGGGGCCGCTCGGGGCCGCTGACGAAGCCGACCTTGCGGATGCCGGACTTGCGCAAGGTCTGCACCGAGTCGTTGATGATGCCGTACTTGGCGTTCGCGTCCGCGCGGATGTTGACCTGCGGCTGCGGCTCCGTGGCGATGACCCGGGCCAGGATCTGGTCAAGCGCGGCGGCGGTCACCGGCGCGTCGTCCCAGTAGCGCGAGCCATCGGCCTTGATCGTGAACGTCACCGGTGGCGTCTTGAGGTCCGGCTTCTTCGCCAGGCTCGCCTCGGGCAGCTTGACCGCGACCTTGTGGGTCATCAGCGGCGCCGTGATCATGAAGATGATCAGCAGCACCAGCATGACGTCCACCAGGGGCGTCACGTTGATGTCGGCCATCGGGCCGCCGCCGGAGCTGTTTGAACTGAAAGCCATGGTCTGTCTGCCTGGTGGTCGGGCTTAGCGCTTGATTTCGCCGACGCGCGAACCAGTGGCGAAGAAATCGTGCAGGTCGTGCGCGAAGGTGTCGAACTTGGCGTACGTGTCGCGGTTCACGCGGACGAAGTAGTTGTACGCAAGCACGGCCGGGATCGCGACGCCGAGGCCGATGGCGGTCATGATCAGCGCCTCGCCGACCGGGCCGGCGACGGCGTCGATCGAGGACGAACCGCTTTCGCCGATGGCCAGCAGGGCGTGGTAGATGCCCCAGACGGTGCCGAGCAGGCCGACGAAGGGCGCGGTGGCGCCGACGGTGGCAAGCCAGGTCAGGCCGTTCTCGAGGTTGGCCGACTCGCGGGTCACGGCCTGGCGCAGGGCGCGGTCGATGAACTCGGAGCGGTTCAGGGCCTCGACCAGGCGCGAGCCTTCATGGCGCTGGTGGTGGGCGGCGGCCTGGGCGCAGTCGAGCGCGATCTTGGAGAAGGGCTCGTTGGCCTTCTGCTCCTCCATGAAGCGGATCGCGTCCTGCGCGTTCGGGGTTTCCCAGAACGTGCGCATCACGCGGTCGGCGCGGGCGCGGATGACGCCGTTCTTGATCAGGTTGACGATGGTGTACCACCAGGCGCCGACCGACATGATCACCAGGAAGATCAGCACGCCGCGGCTGATCAGGTCCTGGTTCTGCAGCATGTGGTAGAAGCCCAGCTGCTGCAGGCTTTCGGCGTTGCTCGCCGCGCTGCCCGCCGGGGCGGCCGTCGCGGCTGCGGCGGCGGTGGTGATGAGGATGTCCTGCAGCATAAATATGGCCTTCTATTTGTCGGTTGAATAACGTCTGGTGGGAATGTTCTGGATCAGAGGGTGAACTGGACGTCGGTCTTGGCCCGGCCTGCCACGCGCACGCCTCCGCGCGTGCCCGGGTTGACCTTCCACTTCATCGCCGCCTGCTTGGCCGCGCGATCCAGGTTGCGGTTGCCGCTGGACTTGGAGATCTCGACGTCGGTGACAGTGCCGTTGGCGTCGTAGGTCAGCTCGAGGGAGACCGTGCCTGTGACGCCACGACGCTGCTCCTCCGGCGGATAGCGCGGGGGATTCATCGCCTTGCCGGTCGGGTCGACCTCGCCTTCGAAATCGGTCGGCGCGGACACGGGGGCCGGCGGGGCCGGCGGCGGCGCCTGGATGGCGACCGGGCTCGGGTCGTTGTAGACGATCGGCGGCTCTTCCGGCGGCGGCGGCTGGACGGTCGGACGCGGGGTCTCGACGATCCGGGTGATCTGCTTGGGCGGCTCCGGCGGCGGCGGCGGCGGCGGCGGCGGCGGCGGCGGTTCGATGAAGTTGACCAGCGTCACTTCTTCTTCGTCCACGGCAGCTTTCTGCGAGGTCACCGGCGCCAGCAGGGTCATGAAGACCACCACGTGCAGGGCGATCGCGAAGGCCGTGCCCGCCACGCGCGGCCAGCTGAACCTCGGTCGGGAGCTGTCGATGTTTCTTGTATCCGTCATGCGGGTGGCGGCTCGATCGTTCGTTCTCGCGGCGCTCAGGCGCAACGACCCGCCACGTTCCGGCGGCGGGAACTTGCTAGCTTATACCAAGGCTAGGGCATAACCAACGGGGTCACTTGGCCCCGGCCGCCTTGATGCTGGCATCGGCCCATTTCTTGGTCTCGGGGTACTTGGCGGCCTCGCGGTACGCGGCCAGGGCGCCGGCCTTGTTGCCCGACTCCTTCTCGCTCTGCCCGATCACCTGCCAGGCGCCGCCCGGCTTCTTCACGCCCTTGTCCAGGGCGCTGTGCGCGGCCGCCTTGGCGTCGGCCCAGTGCTCGGCGCCGGCCTGCAGCTTGGCCACGTTCAAGTACATCTCGCCGTCCTTGGACATCGGCGCGCCCTTGGTCCAGGCGGCGATCGCCTTGTCCACCTGGTCCTGGCCGTAATAGACCCGGCCCTGGAAGGCGTACATGTCGGCACTGGGCTTGAGCACGCCCTTGGCCAGGCCCTCGTCGATCAGGGATAGGGCGTCCTTCTCGCGCCCCTCGATGTTCGCCAGCAGGTGGTAGCCGACGTCGTAGTCCTTGCTCTCGGTGAGCAGGCCGGCGGCGCGCATCTTGTCGAACATCGCCCCGGCCTTGGCGTCCTGGTCGGACTGCATGTACAGGCTGGCCAGGTTCATCATGATCGTCTTGTCGTTGGGCTTGGCGGCAAGCAGCTTCTCCATGGCCGCCGCGGCCTCCTGCGGCTTGTTCATGCCCAGCAGGATCTGCGTGCGGATGGTCGCGGCGTTGGCGTCCTCGGACTTGGTCTCGGACTGGAAGCGGTCGATGGTCTTGAGCGCCTCGTCGTGCTGGCCATCGGCCTCGAGCATCTGCGCCAGCTGCAGCATCGCGCGGTAGTGGTTGTTGTTGTGCATGCCGTTGGCGTCGATCGCCATGCGGTAGTACTTGATGGTGTTCGGGAACGGACCGTTTTCCTTGCCCTGCCAGGCGCCGCCGGCCAGGTAGGCCGCGCTGGACTTGTCGAAGGGCGTGGCATGCGGGTCGGCGATGATGGCATCGGCCTTGGCGATCATCGCGTCCTCGTTGCCCTCGCCTTCCTGCAGCTTGAACAGTGCTTCCATCTGCTTGGCCACTTCCTTGGCGCCCGACTGCTTGGGACTAACCCGGGTGGCGTTGGGATACAGCGGCGCCTGGTTGGTGGCGGCGTTGGACTTCTGGTCGGCGGCCCGCTTGGCGGCACGGGTATTCGCGCGGCGGCTGTCCACGCCGCCGGACTGCTCCTGCCCCCAGGCCTTGGTCACGGGGGCGGCGGGGAGAAGCAGCAGCAGGGCTGCGGACAAGAGCAGGGGGGATTTCATGGTGGCACTCCGTGCGTCGGGGTTTGGATGGTAGGGCGTGGGGCGGCGCGGCTCAAGGCGCGGCGCGGAAGATTCCCGCGTCGTGCTTGTCGTGGCCTACACCACTTTGTAGACCGTCGGAACTTAACGGGGTGGCAACGGGAGGTTAAATCCCGGTCGCATGCCCGCAGGCGGTGGCCGGCACTGCCGGACCAGGCGGGCGCGAGGCCCGGGGTGCAGGGCCCTGGCGCGCGCGGTCGCGACTCAGACGTCGAGGTTGCCGACCCGCAGCGCGTTTTGCTCGATGAACTCGCGGCGCGGTTCGACCACGTCGCCCATCAGGGTGGAGAAGATCTGGTCGGCGGCGACGGCGTCCTCGATGCGCACCTTGAGCAGGCGGCGCGTCTCCGGATTGACCGTGGTGTCCCAGAGCTGCTCGGGGTTCATCTCGCCCAGGCCCTTGAAGCGCTGGATGGTGCGGCCCTTCTTGGCCTCTTCCATCAGCCAGGCCTGGACCTGGCGGAAGCTGGTCACCGGCTGGGTCTTCCCGCCCCGGGTGATCGAGGCGCCCGGCTGCAGCAGGCCGTGCAGCTGCGCGGCGATTTCATTGAGCTGGCGCAGCTCCCCGTGCAGCACCTGCCCAAGCGCCAGGGTCTGGATGCTGGCCAGGCCGTGGTGCTGTTTCTCGACCACCAGTGCCCCGCCCTGCCCGTCCAGGCCGGCCTGCAGGCGCAGCGCATAGCGCGCGCCGCCGATGCGGGCGCCATCGAGCAGGCCCTGCATGGCGGCCAGCCAATCGGCCAGGCGCGCCGTGTCGGCGACGTCCTCGGCGCTGAGCGCGCGCACTTCGAGCAGGGCCTCGAGCACTGCGCGGTCGACCCGGTAGGCGTGGCGGTCGATCACCTCGCCCGCGGCGACGACATCGAGCAGCAGCTTCTCCAGCGCGGGGCCCGGCAGCGGTGGCGCGCCGTCGCCGGTGCGCAACTCGGCGCCGTCGATCGCGTTGCTGACCAGGTAGGCGTTGAGCGCCGCATCGTCCTTCATGTACAGCTCGTTCTTGCCCTGCTTGACCTTGTACAGCGGCGGCAGGCCGATGTAGACGTGGCCGCGCTCGAGCAGCTCGGGCATCTGCCGGTAGAAAAAGGTCAGCAGCAGGGTGCGGATGTGCGAGCCGTCCACGTCGGCATCGGTCATCAGGATGATGCGGTGGTAGCGCAGCTTGTCCGGGTTGTACTCGTCCTTGCCGATGCCGCAGCCGAGAGCGGTGATCAGCGTGCCGACTTCGGCGGACGCGAGCATGCGGTCGAAGCGTGCGCGCTCGACGTTGAGGATCTTGCCCTTGAGCGGCAGGATCGCCTGGGTCTTCCGGTTGCGTCCCTGCTTGGCGGAACCGCCGGCGGAGTCACCCTCGACGATGAACAGTTCCGACAGCGCCGGATCCTTCTCCTGGCAGTCGGCCAGCTTGCCCGGCAGGCCGGCGATGTCGAGCGCGCCCTTGCGGCGGGTGAGGTCGCGCGCCTTGCGCGCGGCCTCCCGGGCGCGTGCGGCGTCGACGATCTTGCCGGCGATGGCGCGGGCTTCGTTGGGCCGCTCCTGGAGGAACTCTTCAAGCTTTTGGCCGATGACCGATTCAACTGCCGGCCGGACCTCAGACGACACCAGTTTCTCTTTGGTCTGGGAGCTGAAGCTCGGATCGGGCACCTTGACGCTCAGTACCGCGATCATGCCTTCGCGCATGTCGTCGCCGGACAGGTTGATCTTGGCCTGCCGGGCGATGCCGTTCTGCTCGATGTAGTTGCTCAGCGTGCGCGTGAGCGCGGCGCGGAAACCGATCAGGTGGGTGCCGCCGTCCTTCTGCGGGATGTTGTTGGTGAAGCAGAACATCGTCTCCTGGTAGGAGTCGGTCCACTGCACCGCGATGTCCACGACGATCCCGTCCTTCTCGCCGCTGGCGGAAATCACGGTCGGGTGCAGCGGCGTCTTCAGCGCAGCGAGATGCTCGACGAAGCTCTTGATGCCACCTTCGTATTCGAACAGGTCGCGCTTGCCTTCGCCGCGCTCGTCGATCAGTTCGATCTTGACGCCCGAGTTGAGGAAGCTCAGCTCGCGCAGGCGCTTGGCCAGGATGTCGTAGTGGAACTCGACGTCGGTGAAGATCTCCGCGCTGGGCTGGAAGCGCAGCTCGGTGCCGCGCTTGGACGAGGGGCCGGCGTCGCGCAGCGGGAACAACGGCTCGCCGAGCGCGTATTCCTGCTGGTGGTGCCGCCCGTCGCGCCAGATGTCCAGCCACAGGTGCGAGGACAGCGCGTTGACCACCGATACGCCGACGCCGTGCAGGCCGCCCGAGACCTTGTAGCTGTTGTCGTCGAACTTACCGCCCGCATGAAGCACGGTCATGATGACCTCGGCGGCGGAGACGCCTTCTTCCCTGTGGATGTCGGTCGGGATGCCGCGCCCGTTGTCCGACACCGAACACGAGCCGTCGCCATGCAGGGTCACCACCAGGCGATCGCAGTAACCGGCGAGCGCTTCGTCGATGCCGTTGTCCACGACCTCGAACACCATGTGGTGCAGTCCGGTGCCGTCGTGCACGTCGCCGATGTACATGCCGGGGCGCTTGCGCACCGCTTCCAGGCCGCGCAGGACGGTGATCTTGCTGGAGTCGTAGGTGGAGTTGGGCGGGGTCGGCGTCGGCGAATCGGTCATCGTGTCCTCGGGCTGTCCACGGATGCGCGACCGGGGCTGGGGGCGGCGGTCGCGCAGGTAACAATAATGTGTGCTGATTATATGCCACTCCGCGGCCCGCCTCGCCACCCATCGCCCGTGCGGATGAGCTGGGCCGCGACCGCGACACATTCAATCAAGCGTTTGAATTAGATCACGCAACGTCCGAAGCTGTGGCTCGAGGCGCCTGGGCGCAACCGGCGCGCTCAACCCTCGGCCGCTGCGCGTCGAACGCTTCCATGTTCCACGTGGAACAGCGCGCCACCGCCTGACGCTGCCTGCAGTGGCCCCGGCACCTGCGTTCCGGAGATGATCAGCTGTGCTCCCGAGGCCGTGGCGGTGTCCAGCACCAGGGCCTGGTGTGCGGCGTCCAGCTCGGAAGCGAGATCGTCGAGACACACCACGGGCCAGTCGCCATGGCGATCGGCTTGGTGCCGGGCCTGGGCGAGCAGGCAACCCAGTGCGGTGAGCTTTTCCTGGCCGCGGGACAGGTCCTCTCGGCCGGGTAGGCCACTGAAGCCGATCCGCCAATCGGCCCGATGCGGGCCGGTGGAGGTATGGCCCAGTGCCAGGTCCCGGTCGCGCGCCAGCAGCAGCGCATCAGCGAGGGAAAGCTCCTGCCGGCGCCAGCCGGGCCGAAACTCGAGCATCGACACGCCCAACTCGGCCAGCAAGTGCCCCGTTTCCGCGACCACCACCGGTTCCAGGGCGTCGAGATAGTCCTGGCGGAACCGCGTCAGGGATTCGCCGCTTTCCGCCAACTCATGGTCCCAGGGAGCGAGCGCTGACGCGGCGGGACGTGACTTGAGCAGGGCGTTGCGCTGCTTCAGGGCACGGGCGTAGCGGCGCCAGAGTGGCAGGAACCCCGGTTCCACGTGGAACAGTCCCCAGTCGAGGAAGCGCCGGCGGTGCTCGCTGGTGCCCCCGATCAGTTCATGGCTGCCCGGATCGAAGCAGACCACCGCCACCTGGGCGCAGAGTTCACCGAGGTTGCCGACGTCCTCCCCATCGAGCCGGGCCTCCCAGCGATTGCCGGCGTGCCGCAGCCCGGCGCGATGGGGCGCCTGGGCTCCGTCGGTCCATTCGGCGTAAATCTCCAGGTGGGCCGCGCCGGTACGCACGAGGCCCTCGCTGACCCGGCCCCGGAACGAGCGCCCGTAGGCCAGCAAGTGCAGCGCCTCGAGCAGGCTGGACTTGCCAGACCCGTTCGGGCCGATCAACAGGTTCAGGGCGGGGTCGAGCTCCAGTTGCGCCTCGGCCACGCAACGCACGTCGCGGACCTGAAGCTGCTGCAGGATCACGCGTGACGCTCCGGAAAACGCAGGCCCGGGGTCACCGGGCCTGTGGCGGGGCGGGCAGGGTGGCGCGCGCGGTCACAGGCGCAGGGGCATGACCACGTGCCGGCTGCGCTCATGGCTGGCCTCGCGGATCAGCGCGGAGGAGTTGCCGTCGCGCAGGTTGATCACCACCTCGTCCTCGCGCAACGCCGACAGCGCGTCGAGCAGGTAGGTGACGTTGAAACCGACCGCCAGCCCATCCACGCGGGTCTGGGCCTCGACTTCTTCCTGGGCCTCTTCCTGCTCGGGATTGTGCGCCACGATGCGGAGCTGCCCGGGCGAGACTTCGAGCTTGACGCCGCGGTACTTCTCGTTGGACAGGATGGCGGCGCGCTGCAGGGCGGCGCGGAGCACCTCCCGGTTGACCCGCACTTCCTTGTCGGCGCCGATCGGGATCACCGCGTCGTAGTCGGGGAAGCGGCCATCGATCAGCTTGGAGGTAAAGGTCACGTCCTCGCGGCGCATGCGCAGGTGGCTGCGCCCGACCTCGAGTTCCACCTCGCCGTCCCCGCCCTCGAGCAGGCGCTGCAGCTCCAGCACGCCCTTGCGCGGCAGGATGATCTGCTTGCGGGTCTGGGCGCCGGCGGGCAGCTCGGCTTCGCACAGGGCCAGGCGATGGCCGTCGGTGGCGACGCAGCGCAGCGAGTTCTCGCGCAGGTCCAGCAACAGGCCGTTGAGGTAATAGCGCACGTCCTGCTGGGCCATGGCGAAGGCGGTGCGCTCGATCAGCTCCTTGAGCGAGGACTCAGGGACGCGGACGCGCTCGACCAGCTCCAAGTCCTCGATGGCCGGGAAGTCGATCGCCGCCAGGGTCGCCAGGGTGAAGCGGCTGCGGCCGGCTTGCACGGTGACCTTGTCGCCCGCTTGGCTGACCGTGATCCGGGCGCCGTCGGGCAGGGCCCGGATGATTTCGAACAGCTTGCGGGCCGGGATGGTGACTTCGCCGTCCTGGCTTTCATCCACCGCAGTACGGGCCACCATCTCGACTTCGAGATCGGTGCCGGTCATCGACAGCTTGCCGTCCGCGACCTGGACCAGGAGATTGGCAAGGACCGGCAGGGTCTGTCGTCGCTCGACGACGTTCACGACCTGCTGCAGGGGCTTGAGAAATGCTTCGCGGGGAAGGCTGAAACGCATGCAGAAACCCCAAGATCCAAGGTGGATAAATAAGAACTGGTGGTGGTAGAGGGCGCCAGTTTAGCTGAAGTTCAGATCCAACCAATTGATAATTAAAGGAAATCTCCGCCAGAGCCCTGTGCGTGAAGCCTATCGGCGCCCGGGATAATCTGTGGATAAGTCCAGGGCCCCGCAACTTCTCCAATCTTATCCACAGCCTGTCCCCAACGCTCCTGCCCAGCCTGCCTGCCACCCACCCACCGCCCGCGGCTTGACGGGCAACATCATTCGGTGAGCTTGCGCACCAGCTTGTCCCAATCCTCATGCAGCTTGCCGTCGGTGCCGATCAGCTCGCGGATCACCCGGCAGGCATGGAGCACCGTGGTGTGGTCGCGGCCGCCGAACGCATCGCCGATTTCCGGCAGGCTGTGCTCGGTCAAATCCTTCGCCAGGGCCATCGCCATCTGTCGCGGCCGCGCCAGTGAACGGGTGCGCCGCTTCGACAGCATGTCCGCCACGCGAAGCTGATAGTAGTCTGCCACGGTCTTCTGGATATTGCTGATCGAGATCACCTGCGCCTGCGCGCGCAGGAGGTCGCGCAGGGTCTCCTGGGCGAACTCCGGGGTGATGCTGCGGCCCATGAAGTTCGAGCGCGCCGCCAGGGTGTTGAGCGCGCCCTCGAGGTCGCGCACGTTGGAGCGCATTCGCTTGGCGATCAGGTAGGCCACGTCCTCGGGCAGCTGCATCTTCCGCTCGCTGGCCTTGGCGGTCAGGATGGCCGCGCGGGTTTCGAAGTCGGGCGGCTCGATCGCCACCGACAGGCCCCAGCCCAGGCGAGATTTAAGCCGGGGCTCGAGGTTTTCCACCTCGCGCGGATAGCGGTCGCAGGTGAGGATGATCTGCTGCTTGCCGTCGAACAGGGTGTTGAAGGTGTGGAAGAACTCCTCCTGGGTGGTGTTCTTGCCGGCGAAGAACTGGATGTCGTCGATCAGCAGCGCGTCCACCTGCTGGAACTGGCGCTTGAACTGGTCCATGGATTTCTCCTGCAGCGATTTCATCATCGCGCTGAAGAACTGTTCCGAACGCAGGTAGAGCACGCGCATGCCCGGGTTGTTGGCGCGCATCAGGTTGCCGGCGGCGTACATGAGGTGGGTCTTGCCCAGGCCCGTGCCGCCGTACAGCAGCAGCGGGTTGTAGTCCCGCCCCGGGTTCAGGGCGACCTGGAGGGCGGCCGCACGGCCGAGCTGGTTGCTGCGGCCCTCGACGAAATTGTCGAAGGTGTAGTGCTTGTCCAGGTTGCCGGGGAAGTCCACCGGCGTACGGCCGGCGACCGCCAGGGCAGCGGCGGCCGAGGCGCCGGAGGCGCTGCCGGTGCCGGGCAGCGGGTCGCGCGCGGTCGACGAACCCACCTCCAGCGCGACCTGGGTGGGCAGGCCCGCGAAATGGCTGATCAGCTCGCGGATGCGCCCGAGGTAGCGCTCGCGGACCGTGTCCACGACGAAGGCGTTCGGCGCGTAAAGGGTCAGGCCATCGGGCCGGGACGAGGCTTGCAGGGGCTTGAGCCAGGTGTGGACGTCCTCGGCCGAATACTCGGTTTCCAGGCGTTCCAGGCAGCGGGGCCAGACAGTTTCCATCGAAGTCGCGGGTCCGGCCCGGCTTGCAGGCTGTGGATAAGTGGGGCGAGCGGGCAGTCTAGCCCCGGTCGCCGGGGAAGCCAAGACCGGGTCGAGTTGACGGCAAGCCATGATGATTGCTAGACTTTTTCGTTCTGTTCCGCCGTCTTTCGAGCGCACCCCATGGCCACCAAGCGTACCTACCAGCCGAGCAACCTGAAGCGCAAGCGCGACCATGGTTTCCGTTCCCGCATGAAGACCGCCGACGGCCGCAAGATCCTGGCCCGTCGCCGCGCCAAGGGCCGCGCCCGCCTCTGCGTCTGACCCCGGTCCCGGCGGCCCGTGCCGCCGTGCCGCATCGCGGCTGTGTCGAACGCCACCCGTGAGCGTCACCCCAACCCCGACCACCCGACACGGCCATCCGCGCCGCGCCGTCCTGCGCGATGCCGCGCAATTCCAGGCCGTGTTTCGCGACGGCCGCCGACTCAACGGCCCCTGTTTCCGCTTGCACGCCGCGTTGTCCGCGGCGGACGCAGCCGCGCACGATCCGCGCGTGGCGACGGCCGCGCGACTTGGCGTGACGGTGTCCAAGCGCGTGGACAAGCATGCCGTCGGCCGCAACCGCATCCGCCGCCAGGTCCGCGAAATCTTCCGGCTGCAGCGCGATGGCCTGCCGCCGGGCGACTACGTCGTGCTGGCGCTGGCTCAGGCCGCGCGCAGCGACAATGCCGCCTTGCGCCACGAGCTCTTGTCCTTGTTCGAACGCGCCCGCACGTTGAAGCCCAGGGTCGCAGCGGTCACACTAGCGCCCGCCGACGCGACCGACCGGCCCCTTCCTCCCTCTCCCTGATGGCGCCTCGCGCCCGGTACGCTCGTCCATGAACCAGACCCGCTCCTTCCTGTTGATCGCCTGGCTGGCCGTGGCCGCCTTGCTGTGGATCGAGTGGAGCAAGCCGCCCGCGCCGGCGACCGCCAACACCGCCACTGGTTCGCCCGCGACGGCCACGGTCGCCGCCGATGGCGCGACGCTGGCCCCTGTCGGTGCCTTGCCCGGCGCGCCCGCCGGCAGCAGCGGTGCTGCGCTGGCGCCAGCGGCGCCGGGCGCCGCCGCGGCAAGCGCTGGCGCGCCCGACCTGATCAACCTCCAGAGCGACACCCTGCAATTGCAGGTCGACCTCGCCGGCGGCCGCGTGCTCGATTCGCAACTTCTGCAGTACACGGTCGAGAAAAAGCCGGGCAGTCCGCACGTGCACCTGTTGTCGAGCGGCAACGCCGACTGGTTCGTCGCCGATGCGGGGCTGATCAGCGTCGACGCGCGTGCCGCGCAGCGCGAACTGCAGCCGCACTTCCAAACCATCGATGGCGGTCGCGATTTCCGCATCGCGCCCGGCGCCTCCGAGCTCGCCGTACCCGTCACCTGGACCGATCCGCAGACCGGGCTGGCGGTGACGCGCACCCTGCGCCTGGCCCGTGGCAGCTATGTGCTCGAGATCGACGACACGGTCGCCAACCGCCGCGCCGCCGCGCAGCGCCTATATCCGGTGGTCGGCCTGTCGCGGGTCGCGCCGCCGCCGCCGCCCAAGCACAGCTTCCTGACCAATCCCGACTCGCTCAGCTTCGTGGGCGGCGTGTGGTACAGCCCGGACGCCAAGTACACCAAGGTGGCGTTCAAGGACTTCACTGCGAAGACGCCCGGCAACGCCGCCGTCACCGGCGGCTGGATCGGCATGCTGCAGCACCATTTCGCCAGCGCCTGGGTGCCGTTCGCCAACGATGCGCAGACCCGCTTCGAAACCTCGATCGGCGCGCGCGCCGGCGTGCCGCTCTACACCATCCGCAGCATCGCCGCGCCCATGGACCTGGCGCCGGGCACGCAGGCCACGCACCGCAGCCGCCTGTGGGTCGGTCCCAAGCTGCAGGGGCCGATGGCGCAGGTATCGCCCGAACTGCGGCTCACGGTCGACTACGGACGCCTGACCTTCATCGCCCAGCCACTGTTCTGGCTGCTGTCGGCGCTGCATCGCCTGTTCGGCAACTGGGGCTGGGCGATCATCGCGATCGTGCTGCTACTGAAGGCGGCGCTGTATCCGCTGTCGAAGAAGCAGTACCAGAGCATGGCCAAGATGCGCGCCATGCAGCCGCGCATCGAGTCCCTGCGCGAGCGGTATGGCGAAGACAAGCAGGCGATGAACCTGGCCATGATGGAGCTGTACAAGAAGGAAAAGATCAACCCGATCGGCGGCTGCCTGCCGATCCTGGTGCAGATGCCCGTGTTCTTCGCCCTGTACTGGGTGCTGCTGGAAACCGTCGAGCTGCGCCATGCGCCGTGGATGGGCTGGATCCAGAACCTGACCGCGCCCGATCCGTATTACGTCCTGCCGGCGCTGAACCTGCTGGTGATGTTCCTGACCCAGCGCATGACGCCAACGCCAGGCATGGACCCGATGCAGAAGAAGATGATGCAGGTCATGCCGCTGGTCTTCGGCGTCATGATGATGTTTTTCCCGGCGGGCCTGGTGCTGTACTGGGTCACCAACGGCGGCCTCGGCCTGCTGCAGCAGTGGTGGATGACGCGCGTGCACGGCCCCAACGCCAAGCCGCCGGCGGGCAAGATGCCCGCCACGGTTTCCCGCTAGCGGCACCATGGCGGCGCGCGACGTCCGCGACACGATCGCCGCCGTCGCCACCGCGGCCGGCGCGGCCGGCATCGGCATCGTCCGCCTGTCCGGCCCGCGCGCCATCGCCATCGCGCAGGCCCTCACCGGCGCCACCTTGCAGCCGCGCCGAGCGCACTACCTGCGCTTCCTCGACGCCGACGGCGCGGTCATCGACGATGGCCTCGCCCTGTCCTTTCCCGCGCCGCGTTCCTACACCGGCGAGGATGTCGTGGAGTTGCAGGCCCACGGCAGCCCGGTCCTGCTCGCGCAATTGCTGCGCCGCTGCCTCGCGCTCGGCGCGCGCGCCGCGCGGCCCGGCGAGTTCACCGAACGCGCCTTCCTGGAGGGAAGGCTCGACCTCGCCCAGGCCGAAGCCGTCGCCGACCTGATCCACGCCGGCAGCGCCGCCGCGGCGCGCGCGGCACGGCGGTCGCTCGACGGCGAGTTTTCGCGCGCGGTCGCCGAGCTTGCCGAGGGACTGTCGGTGCTGCGCATGCATGTCGAAGCGGCGTTCGATTTTCCCGACGAGGACATCGACCTGCTGGCGACGCCTGCACTCGCCGCGCGCCTGGACGACGTGCGCGACGCGCTGTCAGCCCTTCGCGCCCGGGCCGAACGGGGCCGCCGCCTGGTCGACGGCCTGCACGTGGTGATCGCCGGGCCACCCAATGTCGGCAAGAGTTCGCTGCTCAATGCGCTGGTGGCCGAGGACCGCGCCATCGTCAGCGCGATCGCCGGCACCACCCGCGACCTGTTGCGCGAGGACCTGCAGCTGGACGGCGTCGCGCTCACCCTGGTGGACAGCGCAGGCTTGCACGCCTCGGGCGATCCGCTGGAGGCCGAAGGCATGCGCCGGGCGCGCGCGGAACTGTCGCGCGCCGACCTGGTGCTGGCGGTGCTGGACGCCAGCGCCTCGGACGAGGGCGCGTGCGACGCACTGGCCGCCGAGTTGCCCGCGGGCGTGGCGGTGCTCTGGCTGCTCAACAAATGCGACCTCGTGCCTGCCGCCGCCCCGCCATTGTCACCGGAGGCGCTGGCGGTATCGGCGCGCACCGGCGCCGGACTGGAGGCCCTGCGCGACCGCCTGCGGGTGGCCGCCGGCCACGACCTCGGTGCCGGCGGCAGCTTCAGCGCCCGTGCGCGCCACCTGGACGCGCTCGACCGTTGCGCTGCGGCGCTGTCCACGGCCGGACGACAACTGGCCGCCGGCCAGGCCGAACTGGCGGCGGAGGACTTGCGCCTGGCGCAGGCCGCGCTGGGGCAGGTCACGGGGATGGTGGATGCGGACATGCTGCTCGGCCGGATCTTTGCCGGCTTCTGCATCGGCAAGTAGGCCACTGCAGCACGGCGCACGGCAGGCGCACGGCAGGCGCACGCTCAGCCGGGCCTGATCCATCCGTGGCGCAACGACTAGTAGGGTTGTACTGGACGCGAGCGTCGAGCGTCGATTGGATCACGCCGCGAACGCAAATGGCTTGACAACGCGGTCACCGTCTTGTGTTCTGAAAGCCACGCGCGTTTCCCGCCTGCCCGCCTGTGAGCCCATCGCCATGGTTTCCGTCCGTCCGACTGCCACGCCCCTTCGCTGGGCCCTCGCCACTGCCCTCGGTCTGGGTCTCGCTGCCTGCTCCAAGCCGGCGCCGGCACCCACGCCGCCGGCTGCCGCGCAGGCGGCCGCCGCTGTCGCGGACGCGCAGGCCGCCGCGCAGGCCGCCGCGGCGCAACAGGCCGCCGCACTCGCCGCGCTTTCCACCGACGAGTTGAAGGCGCGCGGCCGCCAGGCGCTGCGTGAGCAACGCATCTACAGTCCCGCCGGCAACAACGCGATGGAGTACTACATCGCGCTGCGCAAGAAGAGCGCCAAGCCCGACGCCTCGGCCGAAAGCGCGCTGATGGACCTGCAGCCGTACGCGGTGATCGCCGCCGAGCAGGCCCTGGCCAAGGAAGACTTCAGCGAGGCCGAGCGGCTGCGCGGCCTGATCGCCGCGGCAGATCCCCAGGCGCCATCGCTGGCCCGCATCGGCGACGCGATCACCAAGGGCCGCGCCGCCCAACTCGCCCGCGCCAGCACCGCGTCGACGGATGCCGCCGCCAAGCTGGCCGTCGACGAAGCGGCTAAGGCCAAGGCACTCGCCAAGACGCAGGCCGATGCCGCCGCCGCGCTCGCCGC
>JANXUD010000070.1 GCA_025352045.1 Gammaproteobacteria bacterium
CCGACCCCATGGGCGGAGCGGTCAAGATATCGACCCCGACGGGCTATGCCATACTCGGTGGTTTACGCTGTCCTTTCCGGAGTTTCCCGCCATGCCCGATACCATCCCCGCCGCCGGCGCCGAGAGCGCTGCGCCGTCCCAGGCCCAGTTCACCGTCGAGAAGATCTACGTCAAGGACGTGAGCTTCGAGGCCCCGAATACGCCGCAGGTGTTCAACGAGCAGGGCCAGCCCCAGCTCAACATGAACCTCAACCAGAAGGTCGGCCGCCTCGAGGGCGATGTATTCGAGGTGATCCTCGGCGTGACCCTGACCTGCACGCTCAACGACAAGACCGTGTACCTGGCCGAAGTCGAGCAGGCGGGCATCTTCGGCCTGACCGGCTTCGACGAGCGCACCCTGGACATGATGCTCGGCACTTATTGCCCGAACGTGCTGTTCCCGTACGTGCGCCAGTCGATCAGCGACCTGATCACCAATGGCGGCTTCCCGCCCTTCTACATGCAGCCGATCAACTTCGAGGCGCTGTACGCCGAGGGCCTGCGCCGCCGCGCCGAGCCGGGCCAGGGCCAGGGCTCGATCGCCATGTCCGAGGGCGGCAACGCCTGACCGCCGCGGCGTCCGTGCGCCGTGCCGCCCCGTGCGGCGCGCGCGCCCGACGCCACGCGCCGCGCGCAACGCTTTCGTCCGCGCCATGAGCGAGGAAGCCATCGTCCCGATCACCGTCCTGGGCGCCGGCTCCTGGGGCACGGCGCTGGCTGCGCTGATCGCGCGCCATGGCTATCCGACCACGCTGTGGGGGCGCGATGCCGCGCAGGTCGCGTCGATCGACGCGCGCCACGAAAACACCCGCTACCTGCCCGGCGTGATCCTGCCGGAGTCGTTGCACGCCACCACCGATCTTGCGGCGGCCGTCGCTTCGGCCGGACTGTTGCTGGTGGTCACGCCGAGCCATGCCTTCCACGACACGCTGAAGGCGCTGGCGCCCTTCCGCCAGTCCGGTTGCGGCGTTGCCTGGGCGACCAAGGGCTTCGAGCCCGGCTCGGGCCGGTTCCTGCACGAAGTCGCCGGCGAATTGCTGGGACCCGGGGTACCGCTGGCCGTGGTCACCGGTCCTTCGTTCGCGCGCGAAGTCGCGCAGGGCCTGCCGACCGCGCTCACGGTGCATTCGGATGACGAGGCCTTCGCGCAGACGGTGGCCGCCGCGCTGCACGGGCCGGCGTTCCGCGCCTACACCGGCAGCGACATGCTCGGCGCCGAGCTGGGCGGCGCGATGAAGAACGTGCTCGCGGTCGCCACCGGCATCGCCGACGGCATGTCGCTGGGCTTGAACGCGCGCGCCGGCCTCATTACCCGCGGCTTGAATGAAATGCTCAGGCTCAACGTCGCGCTCGGTGGCCGCGCGGAAACACTGATGGGCCTGGCCGGGCTGGGCGACCTGGTGCTGACCTGCACCGGCGACCTGTCGCGCAACCGGCGGCTGGGCCTGGCGCTGGGGCGCGGACAATCGATTGCCGATGCCGTGGCCGAGATCGGCCAGGTGGTGGAGTCCGTGGACACCGTGGACGAGGTGATGCGCCTGGCGCGTCGCCACCACATCGAGTTGCCGATCTCCGAGCTGGTGCAGCGCGTGCTGCATGCGGAGATCACGCCGCGCGAGGGCCTGAAGATCATCCTCGCGCGCGAGCAGAAGCCCGAATACCCCGAAGGCCTGTTCGACTGAAACCCTGAACGGGGCCGGTTCCTTCACGCGGTGGAGCTGCGTGAAGAAACCGATTCTTCAGAAGCTGGCGCGCACGCCCAGCAACCAGGCCTTGTCGCCATTGCCAAGTTCGGCTTCGGCAGTCGCGCCCCACTGGTCGTTGAACTTGTACTGGCCGCCGACCGTGCCGGTGAAGTCGCCGTGGTAGTCGCTGGCGTCGTAGTAGTTGGCCTTCACGAAGCCTTCCAGGTGGTCGGCCATCGCGCTGCGCACGCCAACGGACGCGCGCGCGCCGTCGATGTTGGCGGCGTCGGACTTGGCGTTGCGATAGGCCACTTCGCCGATCACGTCGGTGTTGGCCGCGATGGCGTGGTGGTAGCCCACGCCCAGTTCATTGGCCTTGATGTCGATCTTGCCGGGCGAGGCATCGGCCTTCAGCCAGGAATAGCTACCCAGGCCGTAGAAGCCGGTGCTGCCGAGTTCCGCGGAGCCACGCAGGCCCCAGCCGTCGACGCCGTGGTCGGCGCGCAGGTAGTCGCCTTCTGCGTAGGTGTAGCTGATCTTGTCGCTGGCCTGGGCCGAAAGGGGGAGCGCAATGGCGAGCGCAAGCGCGAACAGGGACTTCTTCATTGGGGGGTTTCCTCGTTTCGAAAGAATTGCACTCCACGTGGAGCGGGGCCAGCTTGCCAGCGCGAATACAACTGCCGGTGAACCACCCTCCGTTCATGCAGGAACTAATCGCACGCGATGTCCCCAAAGCCTTAACAAAAACGAAAAAAGCCCGGGTTTCCCCGGGCTTTCCTTGCACGCTGCAATGTCGCCTGGATCAGAAGCTGGCGCGCACGCCGACCGACCAGGTGTCGAAGGCTTCGCCATCGAACTTGTCATGGTCGTAGTTGCCGGTGATGCCCCAGGTGTCGTTGACATGATAGATCGCGCCGACGCCGGCGCCGAACTCGCCGCTGAAGTCGCCACCGTCGGTGTAGGTCGCTTTGATGCTGCCCTCGAACTTCGGCGCGAGCATGCCGCGGAAGCCCGCGCCCAGGCGGTAGCCATTGGCGTGGTCGGAGCCGATGCTGCCGGCGTCCACGCCGAAGCGCGCGTAGCCGATCTCGGCCAGGAAGTCGGCATTCGCCGACACGGCCTTGTGCCAGCCGAGGTTGACGTAGGTGCGGTCGAAGTCGATCCCGTGCTTGGACACCTTGTCGTAGCTGGCGCTGCCATACCAGCTGTCGTTGAAGCCATAGGAGCCGGCGACGCCGAAACCGGTGAAGGTCTCGTTGAGGAAGTTGGTGGAGCGGTAGCCGCCCTCGACATAGGAATACTTGATGCCGTCGGCGGCCTGGGCCGAGAGGGGCAGGGCGGCCGCGAGGGCCAAGGCAAAGAGTGCACGCTTCATTATTCTGGTTCCCAGAGAAAGAAATGCCACGCAGAACGCGCGGCAGGAGACGAGCGTTCGTCGTCCGGGCGTTATTTTACAGGGCCAAGCGGCAATTCGGCCCTGCCGATGGTCACGTGGCCGATCGACATGTCCGCGCGGGGGACGCCTGGAGCGCGTGCGCGGCCCCCAGCGCACTTCACGTGTCGTCGGCGGCGCCAGCAAACCCCTGCTGGCGCCAGGCCTCGAACACTGCCACCGCCACCGCATTGGACAAGTTGAGGCTGCGCTGGCCCGCGCGCATCGGCAGCCGCAACTGTAGTGCTGCAGGCACGCGGGCCAGCACCTCGTCCGGCAAGCCGCGGGATTCGGGGCCGAACAACAGCGCATCGCCTGCCGCATACGCATGGCGGTCGAAGCGTGTCGCGCCGCGACTGCTGAAGGCCAGCAGCCGCGGATGTCCCAGCGCCACCAGGCAGTCGTCGAGGCTGGCGTGGCGCCGCAGGGTCGCGGTCTCGTGGTAGTCCAGGCCGGCGCGCCGCAGGCGCGCGTCGTCGAGTTCAAAGCCAAGCGGTCCGATCAGGTGCAGCGCGGCACCGGTGTTGGCGCACAAGCGGATGATGTTGCCGGTGTTGGGCGGGATCTCGGGCTGATAGAGCAGGACATGCATGCGCGAGAGCTTACCCGCGGCAGGCATGGCTCCAGCGGATGGCCAGGTTGCCGAGGTCGGCCGGGGCCTGCGCCAGCAGCAGGCCGCGGGTGCGGCCGGGCATGGTGCACAGGCTCGAGAGTCGCTCGAGCGCCGGAATGGTGGCGGCCTGGGCCAGGCGGGCCACTTCCGCGGCTTCCGCCGCGTCAGCCATCTGGTGGATCACCAGGGCCTGGCTGATCGCCATCGGCGGCATGTCCGCGCGCTCGGCCGCGGCGCCCTGGCTGGCGACCAGGCCCAGGCTGGCGAAGCCCAGCAGCATCGGCAGGGCCAGGGCGCCGCGGGTGAGTTGGGTGGACAGTGACATGGCGGACTCCTGTTGATGCCTGTGACAGGGAACAGGTAGCAGGAAGCGTGCCAGCCATTGACGCTTTTAAAATCAATTAGATAGCGATGGACCTCCGATGTCCGGTCGTCCGCTTCCGGTGTCCGTGCCGGCACAGGCGGACAGTGCCGCCGCCTGGGCCCGCGCCCAGTCGGCCTCGCTGGCCAGCCGGGGCGGTGGCCCGAAGTCGATCCGCGCCAGCCAGTTCTTGCCGCCCGCCGGGTCGGGCAGGTTGCTGACCCCCTCGAACCGCAGCAGGCGCCGGCTGCGCAGGCCGTAGGCCAGGTCCATGCGCGGCGCCAGCCAGGCCAGCCAGCCGTCCAGGCGCAGGCGCAGCAGCATCGCGTCCTCGCCGGCGATCCGCGCCTGTCCGGTGCGCGCCAGCGAAAACCGATAACTGCGCAGCCGAGCCGGCACGGCGAAGTCCATCGACGCGGCGCGTCCGGCCGCCAGGGTGGTCCAGTGCGCACGCACGAATTCGTCGAAGCCCGCATCGGCGACCACGCTGCCGGCCTGCAGCGGCGCGCTGTGTTCAGCCGCGCGGGCGCTGGCGCGAACGAACAGCCGCGGCGCTGGCAGGCGTCGCAGGCCTTCGCGATAGCCGCTGCGCGCGTCCTCGAGTTCGAAGCCCGGCGCCAGCGGCGCGCCCCGATAGTCCATGCGCTTGCGCGCGAACGGCGTGCCGTCCGGGCACGCGTACAGCACCAGGCGTTGGCGCAATGCGCCGGTGGCGTCGCGGCGCAGCCAATGCTGTTCGCGATAGAGCAGGCGGCCGCTGGCCGGATCGCGCGCATCGGCCTGCTCGCTGCTGATCGTATCGCCCGCGCCGGCCGCCGTCGCGACCTGCCCATGCGCCATTGGCGCGAACGCCGCCGCGCTTGCCAGCGTGAGCGCCAGCGCGGCCAGCGCGCCGCGCCGGGCACGGTTTCCAGGAAAGGCCAGCGCGTTTGCGTCCATGTGACTCCCCGTCGCCCGAGCGCGAGCGTGGGCCCCGGGGCGTGTACGCCGCGTCATTCGCCGTTACGATGCCGGTCCAGCAGCTGCTTCCGACCAAGGACACATCATGCGCCACGCGCCCCGCCTGCCCCGCCTCCGCCTCCTGGTGCTTGCCCTGGCCCTCGCGGGTGGCGCGGCCAGCGCCACGACCGCGAAGGCACCGGCACGCGCGCCGGCGGGCGTGGACATTGCCTACCAGCAGTTCACCCTGCCCAACGGCCTGCGGGTGATCGTGCACACCGACCGCAAGGCGCCGATCGTGGCGGTGAACATCTGGTACCACGTCGGCTCCAAGGACGAGCCCGCGGGCCGCACCGGCTTTGCGCACCTGTTCGAGCACCTGATGTTCCAGGGCTCGGAGAACCACAAGGGGGAATACTTCACGCCCTTCACCCAGGTGGGCGCGAGCGAGCAGAACGGCACCACCAACACCGATCGCACCAACTACTTCGAGAACGTGCCGACCACGGCGCTGGACACCGCGCTGTGGATGGAGTCGGACCGCATGGGCCACCTGCTCGGCGCGATCGACCAGGCCGCGCTCGACGAACAGCGCGGCGTGGTGCAGAACGAAAAACGCCAGCGCGAGAACCAGCCCTACGGGCGCAGCTACGATGCGCTGCTCAAGGCGATCTATCCGGAAGGCCACCCCTACCACCACACCGTCATCGGATCGATGAACGACTTGAACGCCGCCTCGCTCGCGGACGTCAAGACCTGGTTCCGCAGCTGGTACGGGCCCAACAACGCGGTGCTCGTGGTTGCCGGTGACATCGACCTGGCGACGGCCAGGGCCAAGGTGACCAAGTACTTCGGCGATATCGCGCCGTCTGCGTCCCTGCCGCGCAAGCCGCCGATGATCGCGGCGCGCACCACGTCAACCCGCTCCAGCATGACCGACCGGGTGGCGCAGACACGGGTGCTGCGCGTCTGGAACATCCCGCAGTACGACTCGCCCGACACCGAGCGCCTCGACCTGTTCGCGCAGGTGCTCGGTGGCAGCCGGTCCTCGCGCCTGGACCAGCGCCTGGCCTTCGGCGACAAGACCGTGGACCGCGTGAGCGCCAGCGCCAGCGAATCCGAGCTGGGCGGCACCTTCACCATCAGCGCCGACGTCAAGCAGGGCGTGGATCCGGCCGTCGTCGAGAAGGCGATCGACGAGGAGTTGCGCAAGCTGCTCGCCGACGGGCCCACCCCGGTCGAGCTCGACCAGGCGCGCACTGTGTTCAAGGCGGGCTTCGTGCGCGGCATCGAGCGCATCGGCGGCAAGGCGGGCGTCCTCAACGAATGCGCCGTCTACACCGGCAACCCGGGCTGCTTCCGCGACCAGTTGGCGCGCACCGCCAGCAGCACGCCGGCCCAGGTCACGGCCGCCGCCCGCCACTGGCTGCGCGCCGGCGACCACACGCTGGTCATCTCCCCGGGCGAGGTCACGCCGATCGCGGAAGCCCCGTCGCTGCCCGGCGCCCCCGCCGCGATCCCGGCACCTGATCCGCGCCTGCACGCGCTTGCATCCACCTTGGACCGGCGCAGCGGCGTCCCGCTGCCCACCCGCTATCCCGGCCTGGTATTCCCCAAGCCGCAACGCGCGACATTGGCCAACGGCATCCACGTGGTCCTGGCCGAACGGCACGACATCCCCGTGGTGCAGATGAGCATGGCGTTTCCCGGAGGCTTCGCCTCCGACCGCGGCCGCAAGGCCGGCACCGCCAGCTTCGCGATGGGCATGCTGGACGAAGGCGCGGGTCCCTACGACGCGATCGCGCTGGGCAACCGCAGCGAGCAGCTGGGCGCGTCGGTGTCCGCATCGGCGGACCTGGATGCGGCGACGGTGTCGCTGTCGGCACTGACCGAAAACCTCGATCCCTCGCTCGCACTGTTTGCCGACATGATCCGTCGCCCGCGCTTCGCGGCCGCCGACGTGGACCGCGTGCGCGCCAACTGGCTGGCCGGCATCCGCCAGGAAAAATCGCGTCCCGGCTCGATGGGCATGCGCGTGGTCGGCCCGCTGCTGTACGGCGCCGGCCACCCCTACGGCATCCCGTTCACCGGCAGCGGCTACGAGGCGGACATCGCCGCGCTCACCCGCGACGACCTGGTGGCCTGGCAGCGCGAGCAGTTGCGCCCGGACCGCGCCACGCTGGTGGTGGTCGGCGACACCACGCTGGCGAAACTGCTGCCCGCGCTCGAGCGGCAGTTCGGTGACTGGCATGCCGATGCCGGCGCGCCGGCAACGATTGCACTGCCAACCGTGCCGAAAGCGAGCGCCGCGCGCGTCTTCCTGATCGACCAGCCCGGCGCCATCCAGTCCAACATCCTGGTCGCCCAGCTCCTGCCGGCCTCGACCGACCCCGGCGCCGAAGATGCGGATTTCGCCAACGACGTGCTCGGCGGCGATTTCACTTCGCGGCTGAACATGAACCTGCGCGAGGACAAGCACTGGTCCTACGGCGCAGGCAGCGGCGCGGACAGCTCGCTCGGCCAGCGCCTGTGGACCGCGTCCGCCCCGGTGCAAAGCGACAAGACCGTCGAGTCCTTGCGCGAACTGCGGCGCGAGCTCGGCGACTTCACCGACGGCAAGCGACCGGTCACCGCGGAGGAAGTCGCGCGCCTGCAGGCGATCAACGTGCGCTCCCTGCCGGGCAGCTACGAGACCGGGCGGGCCGTGCTGGCGACGCTGGAGAGCGATGCGCGCTACGGCCGGCCGGATGATTACGTGCAACAGCGCAGTGCGCGCATCGAGGCGATGACGCCGGCCACCGTGCAGGCCGAGGCCGCCAGGCTGCTCGATCCGGCCGCGCTGACCTGGATCGTGGTTGGCGACCTGTCCAAGATCGAAGCGGGCATCCGCGCGCTCGACCTGGGTCCGGTGCAGGTGCTGGATGCCGACGGCAAGGTGCTGCGATGAGCGCGCTGCACCGCGCGTTCCGCCGCGCCAGCCCGGGCCTCGCGCTGGCCATGGCCCTGGCCGCCGCGCTGTCTGCCTGCACCTTCGTGAAGATGGCCCCCGGCGCCGACGACGTGCGCGTGGTCGGCCCCGGCCAGCTGCCGGCCGGTTGCGTGCGCCGCGGCGTGGTGGAAGTGTCGGTGAAGAACCGCCTCGGTCCGTACGAACGCGACGAAATGCGCGTGCGCGACGAACTCGAGACGCTGGCGCGCAACGAGGCCCCGGGCCTGTCGGCCGATACGATCCAGCCCGAGGGGCCGCCGGCCGACGGTGCGCAGCGCTTCCAGGCCTATCGCTGCGGGGCGCTGTCGCCCAACCCGATGGCTCCGCCCCCGGGCGCCAATCGCGACGCCAAGCCACCCGCCGAGGCGCAGACCACGCCACTGAAGAACGAGTAACCCGTGGGAGCGGCTTCGGCCGCGACCGGGAATCGCGGCTGAAGCCGCTCCCCGGGGTGAATGTTTGACGCACTGGGCGATTTGGGCCCTCCCCATTGAGAGTGGGGGCCGCAGGCCTTACTGTGGGAGGGTTTCCCCCCAAGGCACACCCATGCTGTTCACCAACGTCGCCATCGCTGGCCTCGCCCATGTCGACGCACCGCACTCGCTCAGTTCAGCCGAGATCAATCTCCGGCTGAAGCCGACCATGGATCGCCTCGGCATCCGCACCGACGTGCTTGGCGACATCGCGGGCATCCACGCGCGCCGGATGTGGGACAGCGGCGTCGAGGCCTCGGACGCCGCGACGCTTGCCGCCGAGAAGGCCATCGCCGACGCCGGCATCAGCCGCGACCGGATTGGCCTGCTGGTCAACACCTCGGTCAGCCGCGACTACCTGGAACCGTCCACCGCCAGCATCGTTTCCGGCAACCTCGGCCTGTCCGACGAGTGCCAGAACTTCGACGTCACCAATGCCTGCCTGGCCTTCATGAACGGCATGGACATCGCCAGCCGCATGATCGAGCGCGGCGAAATCGAATACGCCCTGGTCGTCGACGGCGAAACCGCCAACCAGGTGTACGAAAAGACCATGGCTCGCCTGGGCGCGCCCGACGTCACCGAGGAACAGTTCCGCAGCGAGCTCGCTTCGCTGACCTTGGGCTGCGGCGCGGCGGCGATGGTGCTCTCCAGCACCGTGCTCGCTCCCGACGCACCACGCTACAAGGGCGGCGTCACCCGCGCGGCCACCGAGTGGAACACGCTGTGCCGGGGCAACCTTGACCGCATGGTCACCGACACCCGCATGCTGCTGATCGAGGGCCTGAAGCTGGCGACCAAGACTTTCGCCGCGGCCAAGCTTGCCCTTGGCTGGGTGGTGGGCGAGATCGACGAGTTCGTGATCCACCAGGTCAGCCGCGTGCACACCGACGCGATGGTGCGCGCCTTCGGCATCGACCCGCAGAAAGTGCTGACCATCTTCCACGAGCACGGCAACATCGGACCGGCCTCGGTGCCGATCGTGCTCAGCAAGCTGCGCGAGCTCGGCCGGCTGAAGAAGGGCCACCGCATCGCCCTGCTGGGCATCGGCTCGGGGCTGAACTGCTCGATGGCCGAAGTGGTCTGGTGAGCCGACGCGGATGACGCCAGTCCCGCCGCGCGCCCCGGCCACGGCAGCTGGCGCAACGCCATTCCCGGACTACCCGTTCGAGCCGCAGCACTTCATCCACCCCAACGGCCTGCGCCAGAGCTACCTGGACGAGGGACCGCGCGACGGCGAGGTGGTGCTGATGCTGCACGGCAACCCGTCATGGAGCTACTACTGGCGCAAGCTGGTGTCGGCGCTGTCGGACCGTTACCGCTGCATCGTGCCGGACCACATCGGCATGGGCCTGTCCGACAAGCCCGATGACTCGCGCTACAAGTACACCCTGCAGTCGCGCGTGGATGACCTGGAGGAACTGCTGGGGCACATCGGCATCCGCGGCCCGGTGACCCTTGCCGTGCACGACTGGGGCGGCATGGTCGGCTTCGGCTGGGCGCTGGCCAACAGCTCCCGCGTGCGCCGGCTGGTCATCCTCAACACGGCGTCCTTCCCCATGCCTGCGGCAAGGTCCCTGCCCAAGCGCCTGGCGATGGGCCGCGATTCCAAGGCCGGCGGCTGGCTGATCCGGCGCTCCAACCTGTTCGCCCGCGGCGCCAGCTGGATGGGCACGCGCCGCCATCTTCCAAAAGACGTGCGTGCTGCCTATGCCGGCGTGTACGACGGCTGGGACAACGCCATCTCGACCTTGCGCTTCATGCAGGACATCCCGCTGGGCAAGGGCGATCCGGCCTGGTCGCTGGTCGAACGCGCGGGCCGCAAGCTGAAGACCTACGCCGACCGGCCCGCGCTGATCGGCTGGGGCCTGCGCGACTTCGTGTTCGACAAGCATTTCCTGGCCGAATTCGAACAGGCCCTGCCGCACGCGGAAAAGCACATCTACGCCGACGCGGGCCATTACGTGCTCGAGGACAAGGCCGAGCTGCTGGTGCCGGCGATCCGTCGTTTCCTCGACATGAATCCGCCGCTGCCGCCGAGCCTGTAGGGCGCGCCGTCCGGCGGGTGTCAGGCGCGGGCGGCGACTTCGCGTTCGCGCATGCGCTCCAGCAGCGCCTGGAATCGCGGCAGCGCGCGCAGCGGGTCGAGGTCGGTGTCGTGCCGGATCCATTCCGGGAAACCGCCGCCTTGCGACAGGGCCCTTTCCAGCAGGTCGAGCGCCCGGTCCACTTCACCGGTCACGCTATAGAAGCAGGCGCCGTTGTACAGCGTGCTGAAGTCGTCCGGAGCGCGGTGGAGGGCCAGTTCCACCATCCGGCGGCCCTCTTCCGTGCGGCCGACCTGGTGCAGGACGCCGCCGGCGATGTAGAAGGCGCGCAGGTTGTCCGGTTCCAGCTCGCACTGGCGCAGCAAGCCCGTGGCGGCACGCTCGGCCAGGACCTGCGAACCGGCCTTGTCGCCCAGCGCGAGCAGGGAACTGGCGGCGAATACCAGGGGCGTGAAATCGTCCGGCCGCGCGCGGTGTGCGCGCTGGAACAACTCGGCGGCGCGCGCGTACTCGCCGCGCGCATAGCAGTCGCGCGCGTAGTAGTGCCAGGCATCGAACAACGCGGGATTGAGCTCGAGCGCGCGCTCGAACGCGCGCCGCGCACCCTCGGCGTCGCCGGCCACCGAACGCAGGCTGCCCTGCGCGGTGTGCGCCTCGGCCAGGTCGGGTGCCAGGTCGAGCGCGCGATTGGCGGCAGCGGTGCCTTCCGGCACCACCTTGGCAGCCGGCGCAAAACGCCACTGCGCCTGCTGCGCCAGCGCATCGGCCAGGCCGGCCCAGGCCTGCGCGTACCCCGGGTCGATCGCGATGGCGCGGCGGAACTGTTCGGGCGCGCGCAGGATGCTGCTTTCCTGGAACACGCCAACCAACTGCCGCCCGCGAAGGTAGGCCTCGTAGGCTTCCATGCTGCGCGGCGCATCCCGCCCCGCGCGCCCCGGTGCGCGCGCGGCCAGGCTCAGGCGCAAGGCGCGCACGACGTTCTCGGCGATCTCGCGCTGGATCGCGAACACATCCGACAGGTCGCGCTCGTAGGTTTCGGACCACACGGTGTAGCCGTCATGCGCGTCCACCAGTTGCGCCGACACGCGCAGGCGCGGGCCGGCGACGCGGACGCTGCCGTCGAGGATTGCATCCACGCTGAGCAGGCGACCGATCTCGCGCGGATCGGTGCTGCCGCCGCGGAAACGCGAGGACGCGTTGCGCGAGGCGATGCGGAGGCCGCGCACGCAGACCAGGGAATCGACGATTTCATCGGCCAAGCCCTCGCAGAACCAGTCGTGGTCCCGGGCCTGGCTCAGGTCCGCGAACGGCAGCACGGCGACCGAGGCGATCGGCGAGGCCACGGCCAGCGCAGCAAGCCCGGCATCGGCGCTGGTTGCATCCGTGGCCGCCGAACCAGTGGCCGGCACCGGCCCGGCCAGGGCCGCAGCGGCCGGGCTGCCGGCCGGTGGCGCGCCTGGCGTGCGCACCACGCCCTTGCGCGTCAGGTCGTAGATCCAGGCCAGCACCAGCACCGGCAACACGCCCGCGATCACCGCGATGATCAACACGCGCTGCGACCAGGCCGGCAGCCCGAGCGGGGCGAAGGTGACATCGGCCACCTGCAGCACCACCCACCCGGCCACCAGGTAGGCCGCCAGCGTGCGCAGCACGCGGCGCCTGCGCAGTTCGGCGATCTGGCGTCTCGAGCCTTGCCACCACGCGGCCATGCTGCGGTCCCGGATTGGTCGCGCGCAGTCTAGCCCGCGGCGCGCGCCATCGCGCGGTGTAGCATTCCCCTCCCGGGCCTGGCGCTTGCGCCGTTCCCGGCCCGACTTGCCAGGACTGCCCGCGTGACGACCATGCAAAACATCGCCGCGGTGCTGCCGCGCATGGCGGCCGAACGCGGCGACGCGGTGGCGATGCGCTGCCCCGGCAAGCGCGGATTCGGCGGCCTGGCGCGCTACGACCAGGTGCTTACCTACGCCGGGCTGGAGCAGCGCTCCAACGCCATCGCCGCGGGCCTGGGCAGCATCGGCCTGGGCGCCGGCATGCGCGCGGCGCTGATGGTGCGCCCGACACCGGAATTCTTCCTGCTGATGTTCGCGCTGTTCAAGCGCGGCATCGTGCCGGTGCTGGTGGACCCGGGCATTCCGCGCGCGGCGCTCAAGCGCTGCCTGGCCGAGGCCGATCCGCAGGCCTTCATCGGCATCCCGCTCGCGCACGCGGCGCGCGCCATGCTCGGCTGGGCGCCGAATGCAGGCATCGCCGTCACCGTGGGTCGGCGCTGGTTCTGGGGCGGGCGCACGCTGGGCGAGGTGGAGGCGCTCGGCGCCGGGGCCGGCCCCCAGCTTGCGGACACATCCGGCGATGCCGTCGCGGCGATCCTGTTCACCTCTGGCAGCACGGGCCTGCCGAAGGGCGTGATTTACCGGCACCGGCATTTCGTGGCCCAGGTCGAGATGCTGCGCGATGCGTTCGGCATCACGGCCGGCGGCGTGGACTTGCCGACCTTTCCGCCATTTGCACTGTTCGATCCCGCGCTCGGCCTGGCCTCGATCATCCCGGACATGGACCCGACCCGGCCCGCGCGCGCCGAGCCGCATCGCCTGCATGAGGCGATCAAGCGCTTCGGCGTGGACCAGTTGTTCGGCTCGCCCGCGCTGATCCGCGTGCTGGCCGACCACGGCAAGCCGCTGCCGACGTTGCGCCGCGTGACCTCGGCCGGCGCGCCGGTGCCGGCCGACGTGGTGGCGCGCATCCGCGCCCTGTTGCCCGACGACGCGCAGTTCTGGACGCCCTACGGCGCCACCGAATGCCTGCCGGTGGCGGTGATCGAGGGCCGCGAGTTGCAGGGCACCCGCGAACTTTCCGAACACGGCGCCGGCACCTGCGTCGGCCGCCCGGTCGCGCCCAATGTCGTGCGCATCATCGGCATCAGCGATGCCGCCATCCCCGACTGGACCGACGACCTGGCGCTACCGCCGGGCAAACTGGGCGAGATCACCGTCGCCGGGCCCTCCTGCACCGATGCCTACTTCCGTCGCGACGACGCCACCGCGCTGGCGAAGATCCGCGAAGCCCTGCCCGCCGGCGGCGAGCGCATCGTGCACCGCATGGGCGACCTGGGCTGGTTCGATGGCGACGGCCGCCTGTGGTTCTGTGGACGCAAGTCGCAGCGCGTGCTGACCGAACTGGGCGGGCTTTACACCGAGCAGGTCGAGCCGGTGTTCAACGTGCATCCGCAAGTGCGCCGCACCGCGCTGGTCGGCGTGGGCCAGCGCGGCATGCAAGTGCCCGTGCTGTGCGTGGAACTGGAGCCGGGCATTGCGACTGACCAGCACGCGCGCATCCTGGCCGAGCTCGAGCACATCGGCCAGGGCTTCGCGCATACCGGCCGCATCACCACCTTCCTGGTGCATCCGGGTTTTCCGGTGGACATCCGGCACAACGCCAAGATCGGCCGCGAACAGCTCGCCCGCTGGGCCGCGAAGGACCTGGCGCGCCGCGACCGGCTCGCGCGACGAGCCGCAGGCAAGGGTGGCGGTACCGATGACGGCGGCGGCCCGGCCGACCGCGGCGCGCCGCCCCCGGGGCTGGGCGCATGAAGGTACTGGTCACCGGGGGCGGCGGCTTCCTGGGCGGCGCGCTCTGCCGTGGCCTGCTGGAACGCGGGGACGTGCCGGTGAGCTTCCAGCGCCGCCTCTCGCCGGCACTGGCGGCGCTCGGCGTCGAACAGCGGCTGGGCGACCTCGCCGATGCCCCCGCCGTGCATGCGGCCTTCGCCGGCGTGGACGCGGTGCTGCACAACGCGGCCAAGGCCGGCGCCTGGGGCAGTCGCGCCGATTACTGGTCGGCGAACGTCGACGGCACGCGCAATGTGCTCGCCGCGTGCCGCGCGCGCGGCATTGAGCGCCTGGTCCATACCTCGACGCCAAGCGTGACCCACAGCGGCCGCACGCCGGTCGAGGGCGGCAACGAGGCGGACACGCCCTACGGCCAGGGCTTCAAGGCCTGGTACCCGGCCAGCAAGCTTGTCGCGGAACAGGACGTGCTGGCGGCCAACGACGCCGCGCTGTCGACCGTTGCACTGCGGCCGCGCCTGATCTGGGGACCGGGCGACACCCAGTTGCTGCCGCGCCTGGTCGAGCGCGCCCGCGCCGGCCGGCTGCGCTTCATCGGCGATGGCAACAACCGCATGGCCACGACCTACATCGACAACGCCGTGGACGCGCACTTGCGCGCGCTCGATGCGCTTGCGCCGGGGGCGGCCTGCGCGGGCCGCGCGTATTTCATCAGCAATGCCGAACCGACCACGGCACGCGAGATCGTCAACGGCCTCCTGCGCGCCGCCGGTGCGCCGACGGTGACCGGCAGCATCCCGTATCCGGTCGCCTATGGCCTGGGCGCGCTGCTCGAGGGCGCCTGGCACCTGCTGCCGCTAGAGGGCGAACCACCGATGACGCGCTTTTTGGCTGAACAGCTGTCCACGCCGCACTGGTACGACATCTCCGCCGCGGCGCGGGATTTCGGCTGGCAGCCGCGCGTGGGCCTTGACGACGGGCTGCGCCGCACGGCCGCGGCCTGGGCGGCGGGCCGGTAGAATGGCCGCATGGATGCCGCGCCCTCGCTGCTGGATGTGTTCAAGCCGATCGCCGGCCGCGCCCTGGAGCTGGTGCTCGGGCAATTGCTGGCGCTCGATCCCGAAACGCGCGCGGGCCTGTCGGCGCTCGACGGTCGCCGCGTGGAACTGCAGCTGAGCGCACCTGCGCTCGCGCTGTCCGTCACCGTGCGCGGCGAGCGGCTTGAAGTCGGCCCCGCCGATCCCTCGACCGAGCCCGACCTGGGCCTGCGCGCCACCCTGGGTGGCCTGCTCGCGCAACTGCCCTTCCTGCGGCCGGAGGGCGGGGCGCCGGTCGGCAAGCTGCGCATCAATGGCGATGCGGAGCTGGCGCGGCGGCTGCAGCAGCTCGCGCGCGGCTTCGATCCCGACTGGGACGCGCCGTTCGCGCGCGCGCTCGGCCCGATCCTTGGCCCGCAGGTGGCGCGCGTGCTGCGCGAGGGACTGCGCCATGGCAGCGTGGCCGCCAAGGGACTGGCCCGCGATGGCGCGGACTGGCTGACCGAGGAAAGTCGCGACGTCGTCGGCCGCGCCGAACTCGACGCCTTCCACGACGACGTGGACGCCCTGCGCGACCGCGCCGAGCGCCTGCTGGCCCGCGCCGCGCGCCTGCCGGGCGGGCTGGGCGCATGAGCCACCTGGGCTTCGGCTCCGCCGTGCGCGCCCTGCGCATCGCCCGCGTGCTGTTGCGCCATCGCCTCGATGCCCTGCTGGTGGACACGCCGGTCGGCGGCTGGCTGTGGCTGCTGCGGCCGTTCACGCCAGCGATGCCCGGCGAGGCGGAATTCCCGCGCGGTCGCCGGCTGCGCCTGGCGCTGCAGGAACTCGGCCCGATCTTCGTGAAATTCGGACAGGTGTTGTCGACGCGGCGCGACCTGCTGCCGCCGGACATCGCCGACGAGCTGGCCCTGCTGCGCGACCAGGTCGCCCCCTTCGATGGCGCGGTCGCCCGCGCCGAAGTCGAACGTGCGCTAGGCAAGCCGGTGGGCGAGCTGTTCGCGAGTTTCGACGAGACGCCGCTGGCCTCGGCCTCGATCGCCCAGGTGCACGCGGCCACCCTGCACGACGGTCGCGCCGTGGTGGTGAAGGTGCTGCGGCCCAGCGTCGCCGCGCAGATCCAGGCCGACATCGGCCTGCTGCGCACGCTGGCCGCGGTCGCCGACCGGCACCATCCGGCCGCCGACAAGATCCGCCCGCAGGAAGTGGTGTCGGAAATCGAGACGACCCTGCAGGCCGAACTGGACCTGCAGCGCGAAGGCGCCAATGCCAGCCTGATGCGCCGCCTGTGGCTGGACTCGCCCGACCTGTACGTGCCCGAAGTGCACTGGCCGCTCAGCGCCGAGACCGTGCTGACGATGGAGCGCGTCTACGGCATCGGCTCGGACGACGTGCCCGCGCTTGAGGCGGCCGGCATCGACCGCCGCGCGCTGGCCGCCAAGGGCGTGCGCGTGTTCTACACGCAGGTCTTCCGCGACAACTTCTTCCACGCCGATGCCCACGCCGGCAACATCTGGGTGGACGCGACGCGCAAGGAGAATCCACGTTTCATCGCGCTGGATTTCGGCATCGTCGGGCAGCTGAGCACGCGCGACCAGTATTACCTCGCCGAGAACTTCATCGCGATCTTCCAGCGCGACTACCGCCGGATCGCCGAGCTGCACGTGGAAGCGGGCTGGATGCCGTCCGAGATCCGCATCGACGAACTGGAGGCCGCCTGCCGTTCGGTCTGCGAGCCGTATTTCACCCGGCCGCTGTCGGAGATCTCGCTGGCCGAAGTGATGGTCAAGCTGTTCAGGACCGCGCAG
Source organism: Gammaproteobacteria bacterium (assembly GCA_025352045.1). Lineage (GTDB taxonomy): Bacteria > Pseudomonadota > Gammaproteobacteria > Xanthomonadales > Xanthomonadaceae > Arenimonas. Next base: position 16,985 of record JANXUD010000070.1, read on the forward strand.
CGCTACCAGCTCACCCTGCAGCCGCAGCTCATCCTGCTGCAGAAGACCCTGCTCAACATCGAGGGCGTGGGCCGCCTGCTGGACCCGAAGATCGACATCTTCGCCGTGGCAAAGCCCGTCCTCGAGGACATCCTGCGCGAGCGCTACAGCCCGCAGGCCTTGCTGGGCGAACTGCGCAAGCGCCTGCCGGAGTTTATCACGCATGCGCCGGAGATGCCGCGCCTGGTGCGCGACTTCCTGCAGCAGCAGGTCACCGGCACGCACACGCTCAACATGCGCTCGCTGGAACTGGCCGAACTCGCGCGCATCTCGCGCGACGGCCAGCGCCAGACCACCTACGCCATCCTCGGCGCCGGCCTGCTGGTCTGCGCCGCCGTGCTGCATGCGATGAATGCGGGCGGCCCGCCGTTGTTCGGGGTCGCCGTGCCGGTCTGGCTGGCCTGTATCGGCGCCTTCGGCGCCTTCCTGGCGGCCTGGCCGCGGCGCCGATGACCATGGGCGTCACCGGGGGCGTCACCGGCATCGCCGCGGCCGCAGGTTTCGCGACCACCGATGCGACGCCCGCGCCCATCCCCGTCCTGCTGCAAGCCGCGCACTACGCCGTGGTCGACAAGCCTGCGGGATTGATGGCGCATGCCAGCGCGATGGCCCGCGGCGAGGACGATTTCCTGGTGGATCGGCTGCGTGCGCAGTTCGGCCGACCCGTGCACCTGGTGCATCGGCTCGACCGCGCCACCAGCGGCTGCCTGCTGGTGGCCTTCGACGCCAGCACCGCGGCCGCGCTCAGCGCGGTGTTCATGACCCGCGCGGTGGACAAGCAGTACCTCGCGATCTGCCGCGGCTGGCCCGAGCCCGACCTGCTGCTCGACTATCCGCTCGATGGCGGGCCCGGCAAACCGGAGAAAAAGCCCGCGACCACGCACTTCCTGCGCATCGGCACGGCCGAACTGCCGATGCCCAGCGCCGGGCACGAGACTTCGCGCTACGCGCTGCTGGTCTGCTCCCCGCACACCGGCCGGTTTCGCCAGATACGCCGGCACCTCAAGCACCTGTCGCACCACCTGATCGGCGATTCCAGCCACGGGGATGGCCGGCACAACAGGCACTTCCGCATGCAGGGCGTGCATCGCATGCTGCTGCACGCCTGGCGGCTGGAATTCGACGAACCCGCGACCGGCCTGCGGGTGCGCGCGCAGGCGCCGCCCGACCGGGAGTTCGCGCGCGCCCTGGCGCTGCTCGCGTTCCAGCTGCCTGCCGCGCATGACGCCGTCGCCACCGCGGCGGCCTGACCCGAGACCTACGGAACCCGCACCCCGATGGCGAAACTGTATTTCTATTATTCGGCGATGAATGCCGGCAAGACGACCACGTTGCTGCAGAGCGCGTACAACTACCGCGAGCGCGGGATGCGCGCGCTGATCCTGACGCCGCGCCTGGACGATCGCGCCGGCACCGGCGTCGTCGCCTCGCGCATCGGCCTGCAGGCCGAGGCCCGGGCGATCGGACCCGGCGACGACCTGCTGCGTATCGTCCGGGCCGACATCGACGCGCACGGGGCGCTGGGTTGCGTGCTGGTGGACGAGGCCCAGTTCCTCGACAAGGCCCAGGTCTGGCAGCTCAGCGACGTGGTCGACCTGCTGCACATCCCGGTGCTGGCCTACGGCCTGCGCACCGACTTCCGCGGCGAGCTGTTCACCGGCAGCCAGGCCCTGCTCGCGCTGGCCGACAACCTGGTCGAGATCAAGACCATCTGCCACACCGGCAAGAAGGCGACGATGGTGGTGCGCGTGGACGACAACGGCCGCGCGGTCAGCGACGGTCCGCAAGTGCAGATCGGCGGCAACGAGCGCTACGTGTCGGTGTCGCGGGCCGAGTACAAGAAGATCATGGCCGGCGAGGGCCTGATCGATCCGGCCCAGCCGCGCCTGCTCTGACGCTGTTTTTCCGCAGGCGGCCGCCGCCGCCCGGGTCCTATTTCCTTCCGCAGGCGGCGGAAAGCTGGGCCAGCCGCCGCAATTGCCGCAGGTGCTCGGGTTCGGCCTGGCTGGCTTCGACCAGGGTGTGCTGGCGCAGCGCGGTGCCCTCGGCGCTACGCCCCGACAGGCAGGCCTGTGCCGCCTCGAGGGCTTGCGCCTGCCAGCGCTGGCGCCGGTGCGCGCGGTCGTTGGGCAGGGCGGACAACGCCGCCGCGATCCGCGCATCCGCATCGGGATCACCGGCCAGCTGCGCCAGGCGAGCGCGGGCGAGTTGCACCTCCGGGACCTCGGCCGCCCCGGGCGTCGGCGCGGCGGGAAGATGCGCCAGCCAGCTGCGCGCGCCGTCCAGGTCGCGCCGGTCCAGCGCCGCCTGCACGATATGCACGATCGCCGAGGACTCGCCCGGCAACTGTTGCGAGTGCAGCAGGGCCAGGCATTCGCGCCGGCTGCCGTCGGCCTCGTCCTGGTGGCTGAGCTCGGATTGCGCCTGGGCGCGGTGGCACAGGTCCCACGCGTGGGCGCCGAGTTGGCCCAGGCGACGCCAGGTCTGGATGGCATCGCCCAGCAGCTGGTCTGCCTGCGCGGGCTGGTCGCGTTCCAGCGCGACCATGCCACGCGTGCTCATTTCCTCGGCCAGTGGCGCGCTGCCCGCGCCCCAACGCGCCTGCAGGTTGTCCTGCACCTGCGCCATGAGCTGCTCGGCCTCGCCCAACTCGCCGGTGCCCATTAGTACGCTGGCGAGCTCGGCCTGCACGTCGCCGGTGCGCGGATGGCCGTTGCCAAAGCGGCTGAGCGCGATCTGCAGGGCCTGGCGATACGCGGCCTTGGCCTCGAGGGGATTGCGCAGCGCTTCGTACGCCGCGCCCAGGTTGCGCCAGATCTCGACGCCGAGCGCGTTCTGCTCGCCGCCACTGTTGCGTAGCTGGGAGAGTGCGGCGCGCAGGTCACGTTCGGCTTTCGCCGACTCCCCCTGGTCCAGGCGCAGCAGGGCCAGGTCGTTCTGGCTTTCTGCCACCAGCGCCCCGCCATCGGCCAGGCCGTGGCGCAGGCGCAGGGCCACGCGGAACAGCTCGCCTGCCTCGGCTGATTCCTGCATTTCGGCGTGGCAACGCCCAAGCTGCGAGAACAACTCGGCGCTCTGCGCCGGCCACGCATCCGATTCCAGGCGCGCCTGTTCCTGCATGGGGCCGACCCGCTCCAGGCATTCGCGCTGGCGGCCAAGCTCGCGCAGCGCATGCGCGCGCAGGGCCGCCGAATCCAGGCGCAGGTTGGCCGGCGCGGCCTTGCCCAGGCTGCGCAGCACCTCCTGCTGGTGGTCGAGCAGGGTGAGCGCCTGCACGTCGTCGCCCAGGCCGGAACGCAGCCGCGCGATCAGGCCGATCAGCTCGGCGCGGGCGCGCGGCTGTCCCATCAACTCGGTGTCGGCGCGCGCCACGCCGGCATCCAGCAGGGCGCGCACGTCCACGCCCTGGCTGCCGGTCTGCCCGGACTTCTCGAACAAGCCGACGACGAAGTCCTGCATGGCCTGCGCGCGGCTGGCTTCCTGCACGGCGCGGCTTGCCTGCCAGGACACGATCGCCAGCGCGATGGCCAGCACGCCGCTGACGCCCACGCCCATGCCCAGCCCCAGTGCATGCCGGCGCAGGTACTTGCGCACGCGATACGGCAGGCTCTGCGCCCGCGCATGCACGGGCTGGCCCTCGAGATGGCGGCGCAGGTCCTGGGCCAGGGCCTCGACCGACGGATAACGCTGCTCGGGCAGCTTGCTCAGCGCCTTCAGCACGATGTTGTCCAGGTCCCCGGACAGCAGGCGCGCACGCCGCTTGTCCAGCAGCGAGCCGCTCTCTCGCGCCTTGCGCGCGGCCACCTGGGACGGGCGCCCGGGTTCGTGGCCGAGGATGGCTTCTTCCCAGGCCGCGTCGCTGTGCCGGGTCAGTTCGTACGGGCGGCTGTCGGTGAGCAGTTCGTACAGCACCACGCCGAGCGCGTAGACATCGGTCATCGTGGTGATGACTTCACCGCGCAATTGCTCGGGCGCGGCGTAGTGCAGGGTGAAGGTGCGGCTGCCCGTGCGCGTGATCTCCGCCGCGGGCGACTGGTCCTGGTCGAGCAGCTTGGCGATGCCGAAGTCGAGCAGGCAGACTTCGCCGGCCGAGGTCACCAGGATGTTCGAGGGCTTGAGGTCGCGGTGCACGACCAGGTTGGCGTGCGCGTGGCTGACTGCCGCGCAGACCTGGGCGAACAGGTGCAGGCGCGCGCGCAGGTCCAGCGCGCGCGCCTTGGCGTAGTCGGTGATCGGGTCACCGCGCACGTAGTCCAGCGCCAGGTAGGGCTGGCCGTCCTCGCTGATGCCGGCGTCCAGCAGGCGCGCGATGTGCGCGTGCCCGAGTCGCGCGAGGATCTGCCGCTCGCGGGTGAAGCGCGCATGCAGGCCGACGTCGCCCAGCCCGGGACGCAGCAGCTTGAGCGCGACCCGGCGCTCGTACAGTCCGTCGGCGCGCACCGCCAGCCAGACCTGGCCCATGCCGCCCTCGCCGATCGGCGAGACCAGGCGATAGGGGCCGATCTCCTGCCCGGCCTGGGCCGAGAACAGGCTGGCATTGACCACCGGCTGCGACATGAAATCGGGCCGGTCTTCCTCCAGCGCCATCAGCCCCTCGAGTTCGCGCGCGAGGGCCGGGTCGCTGTGTTCGATTTCGGCCAGGCGGCGCGCGCGCGGGCGGCCGGTCAGTTCCAGCAGTTCGTCGAGCAGCGGCGAAAGGGTGGCCCAGCGCTCGACCTGCATGGGCGGCCCTCAGCCTTGCAGCGAGGCCAGCAGGTAGAGGCGCGCTTTCTGCCAGTCGCGGCGGACGCTGCGCTCGGAGCGCTTGAGCAGGGTCGCGATCTCCGCCTCTGACAGGCCGGCGAAGTAGCGCAGCTCCACCACCTGGGCCAGCTTGGCGTCGACGTTGGCCAGGCGCGTCAATGCGACATCGAGGCCAAGCAGCTCCTCGTTGATGCGCATGCCGCCGCCGACATCCTCGGGCAGGTCGGTGACCCGGTGCAGGTCGCCGCCGCGCTTCACGGCCAGGCGCTGTCGCGCGTAATCCACCACCACGCTGCGCATGGCGGAGGCGGCGTAGGCGAAGAAATGGGCGCGATCCTCGAAGCGCGCGTCGGCGCGCCCGATCAGCCGGATATAGGCCTCATGCACCAGGCCGGTGGCATCGAGGGTGTGACCATTCTGATTGCCCAGCTGGCGCCGGGCCATGCTGTGCAACTCGCGATAGAGCGTGGACAGGACGCGGTCCAGCGCCACGCGATCACCGTCGCGCGCAGCGCTCAGCCATTGCGTGATTTCCGCACTCTCGCTCACCGCGCTCCCCGGAGCCTACTTTCCCGTCTGTGCGGGATAGTGCGGACACTATAGCCCTTGCGTGACAGCTGTCACGTGTTTGAGAGCGCGATCGCATGGAAAGGGGCCGGCTCCTTCACGCCCCCGGGTGCGGCTGACGCGATGGCCCGGCGGCCCGGCCGAGGGCGTGAAGGAACCGGCACCGACCTCCGCGGTGTCGAGGTCTCAACGTTGGCAAGACTTGCACCAGGCGGTCGCCCGGTTGCCCAGGCGCCGGCCCCGCAGGGGCTGGCCGCAGACGCGGCAGGGCTCGCCCGCCCGGCCGTAGACGAACAGTTCCTGCTCGAAATAGCCGGGCAGCCCGTCCGGGCTGATGAAATCGCGCAGGGTCGTGCCGCCCCGGCGGATCGCGTGGGCCAGGATCTCCCTGACCGCGGCGGCCAGGGCTGCGTACTGGGCGCGGCTGACCCGGCCGGCCGCCCGGCCCGGCGCGATCCCTGCCCGGAACAGGCTCTCGGCGGCGTAGATGTTGCCCACCCCGACCACCACGGCCTGGTCCATCAGGAAAGTCTTGATGCTGGCCCGGCGACCGCGGGACAGGGCGTGCAGGTAATCGCCGTCGAAATCGTCCGACAGGGGTTCTGGTCCCAGGCCAGCGAGGAGGGCGTGGGTTTCGCCCGCCGGTTGCCAGAGCAGGCAGCCGAAGCGGCGCGGGTCGTTGAAGCGCAGCACCCGGCCCGAGTCCAGGGCGATGTCCACGTGGTCGTGTGTGTTCACCGGCGTGTCGCCCGGCACTACGCGCAGCGAGCCGGACATGCCCAGGTGCAGCAGTGCGCTGCCCGGCGCGGTACCGAGAAGCAGGTACTTGGCGCGCCGGCGGATGCCGGTGATCGGCTCGCCGGGGAGCAGGCGCTTGACCTGCGGCGGGATCGGCCAGCGCAGGTCCGGGCGGCGCAGGGTGACGCCGGTGATGCGACGGCCTTCGAGGTGGGGCGCAAGGCCGCGACGGGTGGTTTCGACTTCTGGCAGTTCAGGCATGGCGACAGCTTAACCGGACGCCGGCGCATGGCCATTTTCGTGACCACCGGCGCTTGTATTGTCATGCCGCGAACCCATAATCCTTGCGTGGGCCGCGTCGCGTCCACCGGGCGTGCGTTGGCACCGCTGTCTTGCCTGCCCCACCACTGCCGCGCCCCCGCGCCCCCTGGAGTTTCGATGCACCCTGGATTCGTCGATTGGGCCCTGGCCGGACTCAGCCAGGCCAGTTACTGGCAGATGGCGCTGGTGTTCGCGATCGCCGCGCAGCTCACCATGATGAGCACGACGCTCTTCCTGCATCGCAGTGCCACCCATCGTGGCGTGGACCTGCATCCGGTCGTGGCGCATTTCCTGCGCTTCTGGAACTGGTTCACCACGGCCATGGTGACCAAGGAATGGGTCGCAATCCATCGCAAGCACCACGCGCGCTGCGAGACCGCCGAGGATCCGCACAGCCCGCGCTTCGCCGGCATCAACAAGGTCCTGTGGCAGGGCGTGGAGCTGTACCAGGAAGCGGCGAAGGATCCCGAGCTGCTGGAGAAGTACGGCAAGGGCACGCCCAATGACTGGATCGAGCGCCATGTCTACGGCAACCGCGTGGGCCGCAACCTGGGCATCGCGGCGCTGTTCGTCGTCGATACCGCGCTGTTCGGCCTGCCCGGCATCGCCATGTGGGC
>JANXUD010000110.1 GCA_025352045.1 Gammaproteobacteria bacterium
CTCACAAACCTGAACGGCGCGGTTCCTGCTTTTCGCGCGAACGGTCGCCACCGTTCAGGTTTGTGAGAGAACCGGCCCCGTTTCAGATCGGCTCCATTCCTTGTGGTATGGAAATCCGGTTTGTATTAATGTGTTCTTAACTCCGGCAGCCGAATGCCGGAGGGCCATGCGTGGCACGGGGAGGGGACATGGGCCGGTGACGGCCTGCGTTTGACCCGGCGCAAGCAGGTCATCGTCCAACGTCCAGGAGCCACACCATGCCCCGCACCAAGCTTCTTGTCAGCGCCCTCGCGCTGGCCCTCGGCGGCACCAGCGCCGCGCAGGCCCAGAGTTTCTCGAACGTCGTCATCTTCGGTGACAGCCTGAGCGACTCCGGCAACATCGCCCAGATCCAGCACCTGCCGCCGGGCAACAGCTTCACCACCAATCCGGATCCGGTCTATGCCGAGATCGTCGCCGCGGCCTTCGGCCACACGGCGGTGAACTCGCTGGCGGGCGGCACCGACTACGCCTACGGCGGCGCATGCGCCCGCGCCAACAGCGTGAGCTTCACCTGCGGCCTGTCGCCGGGCAGCTTCTCGCTGACCACGCAGCTGGGCGGCTACCTTGCCGCCAACGGCGGCCACGCCGATCCGAATGCGCTGTACATGATGTGGGGCGGCGCCAACGACATCTTCACCGCCAGCGCCGTGCCCGCCACCGCGCAGCAGAACACCGGCATCGCCGCGGCGACCATGGTCGGCCTGATCGGCACGCTGCAGAACGCCGGCGCGCGCACGATTGTTGTCTTCAACCTGCCTGACCTGGGCTTGACCCCGGACAACGTCGGCACGGCCAACCAGGCCGGCGCCAGCGGCCTGAGCTTCGTCTACAACAGCACCTTCAACAGCGGCCTGGCCGGCCTGCACGACGGCATCGTGCCGATCAACGTGTTCGGCCTGATCAACGAGATCGTCGGCAGCCCGTCCCTGTACGGCTTCACGGACGTGACCCACAAGGCCTGCGGTGCCGGCTCCACGTCGGTGGCCTGCGGCCCGGTCGGTTCGCCGCTGCCCTACCACTACGCCGCCGGCACCAACCAGACCTTCCTGTTCGCCGACAGCGTCCACCCGACCGGCGCCGCGCACCAGATCCTGGCCAACGTCGTCGTCGCCACGCTCAGCGCGCCCGGCCAGGTGTCGATGGCCGGCGAAGTCCCGCTGCAGGTGTATGACGACCACAGCGCCGTGATCAACGGCCAGGTGTTCGGCATGTCCTCGGCGGCGCGCTCGGAAGGCGAGTCCAATGTCTACGGCGCCCTGCACTTCGACCGCAGCTCGTACAACGCCTCCGCCAACACCAACGACTTCGACAGCGACCTGATCGGCGGCACCTTCGGCGCCGACGTGCGCTTCAACAGCGTGTTCAGCCTGGGCGCCGCGGTGAGCGTGGCCAGCACCAACGGCAATGCCTTCGGCCAGTCCCTGGATACCAAGGAAGTGCTGTTGTCCGGCTACGGCGTGGCCCACTTCGGCCGCGGTTACGTGGACGGCATCATCAGCGGCGGCAGCAGCCACATCGACCTCGACCGCAGCATCGTGATGGGCCCGGCCACCCGCGTGGAGAAGGGCAGCACCTCGGCGTCGCACACCGCGGCCGAGATCGGCGGCGGCTTCACCTTCGGCGGCGAAAGCCTGCGCCACGGTCCCTTCGTGAGCCTGACCTGGCAGAAGGTGGACGTGAACGGCTACAAGGAAGACTCGCTGGACAGCACCTCGATGTTCTTCAACGACTTCAGCCGCAAGAGCCAAGTCGTGCGCATCGGCTACCAGCTGCAGGGCAACATGGGCGGCTTCCGTCCCTTCGCCAAGGTGGCGTGGGCCAAGGACAACGAGAAGTCGGTGAGCGCGGTGCAGGCCGGTTCCAACACCATGAATGGCACCTTCACGCTGGACGGCTTCATCCCGGCGGACCGCTGGACCGAGGCCGCGATCGGCTTCGACTACGCGATCCGCGACGGCATGTCCGTGGGCGCCAGCTACCGCGCCCGGTTCAGCGACAACACGCAGGACATGAAGTCGCTGAACCTGGGCGTGCGCTGGGAGTTCGCGAAGGCGCCGGAAGCTGCACCGGTCGCCGAAGTGGTCGAGGCCCCGCAGAAGACCTGCGCCGACATGGATGACGATGGTGACGGCGTGAACAACTGCGACGACAAGTGCCCCGCTTCGCCGGCAGGCCAGGGCGTTGGTGCCGACGGTTGCCCGGTGCCCGTTGCCGCTCCCGAGCCGGAGCCGGCGCCCGCGCCGAAGCCGTACCGCAACTGATCGCGGCTGCATCGCGAGTGGAATGAAAACGCCGCCCTCGGGCGGCGTTTTTCCTTGCAGCTGCGCAAGCCTCAGCCGGCGGACAACTGCTCGACCGCGGCGACGGCCGCGAAGCGGTCGGCCAGGCGGCGCAGCAGGGCGAGGCGGTTGTCGCGCACCGCGGGGTCGTCGGCCATCACCATCACGCCGTCGAAGAAGGCATCGACAGCCGGGCGCAGCGCCGCGAGGCGACGCAACACGCCGACGTAGTCGCCCGCGGACAGCAGCGGCGCCGTGTCGGCCAGCGCGGCCTCGACGGCCGCGTGCAGGTCGCGCTCGGCCGGCTCGGCCAGGCGCGCGGGATCCACCGCATCGGGGACGACGCCGACATGCTTGCGCAGGATGTTGCGGATGCGCTTGTTCGCCGCGGCGAGCGCGGGCGCTTCGGGCAACCGCGCGAATTCCGCGATCGCGCGAAGGCGTCGGTCGAAGTCGGGCAGCGAGGCGATGCCGGCGGCGCCAAGCGCCGCCACCGCGTCGAACTGCGCATTGCCGAAGCCCTGGTCGGCGTAATAGCTGCGCAGGCGCTCGACCACGAAGGCGCCGAGCTCGTCGGCCAGCGCGGCGACATCGCCACTGCCCACCTGCGCGACGACGGCATCCACCGCCTGGACAAGCAGTGGCTGCAGCGGCAGCTCCAGGCCGCCCTCGACCAGGGTGCGCGCCAGGCCCAGCGCATTGCGGCGCAGGGCGAAGGGATCCTTGTTGCCGCTGGGCTTGAGCCCGGCGGCGAAACCGCCGGCGAGGGTGTCGAGGCGTTCGGCCGCGGCCAGGGCCTGGCCCAGGCGCGAGGACGCGATCGCGTCGCCAGCCACCCGCGGCGCATAGGCCTGGTCGATCGCGTCGGCCACCGCGCCCGGTTCGCCCAGCGCGCTCGCGTAATAGCGCCCCATCGTGCCCTGCAGCTCCGGGAATTCGCCGACCATGCGCGACTGCAGGTCGGCCTTGGCCAGTCGCGCGGCACGCGTGGCCTGCGCCGCGTCCAGTCCGAGCGTGGCCGCGATGCCCGTTGCCAGCGCGGCAACGCGCTCGCCCTTGTCCGCGTAGCTGCCGAGCTTTTGCTGGTAGCTCACCGAGGACAGGCCCTCGCGCATCGACTCCAAGCCCTGCTTGCGGTCTTCCTCGTAGAAGAAGCGCGCATCGGCGAAGCGCGGTCGGATCACCCGCTCGTAGCCCTTGCGCACTTCGGCCGGATCGCGCGACTCGATGTTGGCGATGCCGATGAAGTGCCCGGTCAGCCGGTGTTCGTCGTTGAGCACCGGGAAGAATTTCTGGTTGGTTTCCATGGTCAGCACGAGGGCTTCGTGCGGCACCTGCAGGAATTCCGCATCGAAGCTGCACAAGATCGCGCGCGGCCACTCGACCAGGCAGGACACTTCCTGCACCAGGGCCTCCTGCATGCGCGCGCTGCCCTCGGCCTGCGCGGCCTTCGATTCGATTTCGCTGCGCACCCGGGCCAGCCGCTCGACCGGATCCACCAGCACGAACGCGCCGCGCAGCGCCTCCACGTACTCGCCCGGCGAGGCGATCCACACCGGCTTGGGATGGTGGAAGCGGTGCCCGCGGCTCATCCGGTTGGAGGCCAGGCCCAGCACCTCGCCCGGCACCACCTCGTCACCGAGCAGCATCACCAGCCAGTGCGCCGGCCGCACGAAACTGGTCTCGCGCGCGCCCCAGCGCATCGCCTTGGGGATCGGCAGGGTCTTCAGCGCCTCGGCGACGATCGCCGGCAACAGGTCGGCGGTGCGGGCGCCGGGCGTGTCGCTGCGGGCGACGAAGCGCTCGCCCTTGGCGTCGGTGGCGCGGCCGAGCGCCTCGACGGCGACGCCGTTCTTGTTCGCAAAACCCAGTAGTGCCTGCGTCGGCTGGCCCTGTGCATCCAGGCCGATGTTGAGATAGGGCCCGGGTACCTCGCGCGACTGCGTGGGCTGCTCGAGCGCGACGGTCGGAAACAGCACGGCCAGCCGGCGCGGCGACTGCAGCTCGCGCGCACCCTCGCGCTCGAAGGCGATTCCGCGTTTCTCGAAGCCCGCGCACATGCCCTCGAAGAAGGCGCGCGCCAGTTCCGGCAGCGCCTTGGGCGGCAATTCCTCGGTGCCCAGCTCGACCAGCAGCGGCGCCGTGCTCATGCCGGCGCCCCGGGGATAGGCGCCGCCGGATCGACGGGAACCGGCGCGTCGAACGGAAGGTAGAACTCGCGCAGCGCGCGCAGGTCCTCGATGCGTTCGCAGCGCGCGCGCAGCGCGGCATACGGCGCAAGGTCCGCGGGCACGGCATCGCGCAGGTAGGTGCAGAAGCAGGCCAGCGTGATGTCGGCCTGGCCGATGCGCTCGCCCACCAGCCACTCCTGGCCGGCGATCGCGGCGCAGCGCGCGTCGAGCTCGGCCAGCGCGCCGTCCATCTGCCGGCGGCAGCGGTCGGTCCAGGGCTGGTGCTGCTTGTCGGCGGGGCGGAAGACTTTTTCGTAGACCAGCTGGATGCCCTTGTCGACGGCGCCGGTCGCCAGCGCCAGCCATTGCTGGGCCGCGCGGCGCGCCTCGCCCACCGGCGGCAGCAGAGCGCGGTCGGCGCCGGCCATCGCATCGAGGTGGTCGAGGATCATCGCCGACTCGATCAGCGATTCGCCGCTGGGCAGCACCAGCACCGGCACCCGGCCGAGCGGATTGAGCGCGCGGATCTGCGCCTCGTCCTTGCCCACGGACAGGTTGCGGTGTTCGAACGGCAAGCCGAGCACGCGGAGGCTGACCGCCACGCGGCGCACGAAGGGCGAGTCGAACATGCCAACCAGGACCATCGGTTCGGGGGTGCTCATGTGCCGGCTCCCGGCGCCGTGGAGGCATCGCGGCCGGGGCCGCTCCCACTGTCGCTGCCACTGGAATGGCGCAGGCCGGGGAAGCCGAGCTTCTCGCGTTGCGCGTAATAGGCCTGGGCGACGGCGCGGGCCAGGGTGCGCACGCGCAGGATGTAGCGCTGGCGTTCGGTCACCGAGATCGCGCGGCGTGCGTCGAGCAGGTTGAAGCTGTGCGAGGCCTTGCAGACCTGCTCATAGGCGGGCAGCGGCAGGCCGAGTTCGACCAGTTTGCTCGCCTCGGCCTCGCAGGCATCGAACCGGTGGAACAGTTCGGCGACGTCCGCATGCTCGAAGTTGTACTTGCTCTGCTCGACTTCGTTCTGGTGGTACACGTCCCGATAGGTGACGGCCCCTTGGGGGCCGACGGTCCAAACGATGTCGAACACGTTGTCGACGTTCTGCAGGTACATGCACAGGCGCTCGAGGCCGTAGGTGATCTCGCCCGTCACCGGCCGGCATTCCAGGCCGCCGGCTTGCTGGAAATAGGTGAACTGGGTGATCTCCATGCCGTTCAACCACACTTCCCAGCCCAGGCCCCAGGCGCCCAGCGTCGGCGATTCCCAGTTGTCCTCGACGAAGCGCAGGTCGTTCACCAGCGGATCGATGCCCAGCGCCTGCAGCGAACCGAGGTACAGGTCGAGGATGTCGTCCGGGTTCGGCTTCATCACCACCTGGTACTGGTAGTAGCGCTGCAGCCGGTTGGGATTGTCGCCATAGCGGCCATCGGTGGGACGGCGGCAGGGCTGCACGTAGGCGGCGTTCCACGGCTCCGGGCCGAGGGCGCGCAGGAAGGTGGCGGGATGGAAGGTGCCGGCGCCGACTTCCAGGTCCAGCGGCTGGATGAGCACGCAACCCTGCGCCGCCCAATACTGGTTCAGGCGCAGGATCAGTTCCTGGAAGGTCGGGACGCTGGGCGTGGCCGTCATCGTGGCAGTGGCCGTCATGTGGCAGGGGGAACCAGTGGAGCAGGTAGTATAACGGCGGGGCGCGAGGCGTCCCGCGCGCGCGATGCGCCACCGACCCCACCACGATGCCAGGCCGCAGCCGCGCGCCTTCGAAGGAATCCAAATGCGCAACACCCAAGGCCTCGGGGCTCCCTATCGCTGGCTTGGCGAGGCGTTCTCCCTGTGCGGTCGAAGCTGGGGCACGGTGCTGGGCGGCAGCGCGCTGCTGGTCGCCGTCGCCGTCGCGCCGACCGTGCTGCAGATGCTGCTGCAGGTCGCGCTGCCAGGCCTCGGCACCTGGATGCAGGTCCTCACCACCGTGCTCGGCCTGGTGCTGATGCCGCCGGCGCTGGGCGGATTCTTCCGCATGCTTCAGGCGCTCGACCAGCGCCAGCCGGCCGGCTCGGGCGAGGTGCTGTCGCTGTATTCCGAAGCGCCGGTGGCGCAGCGCCTGATCCTGTGCAACCTGCTGTTCGCGATCGGCACGCTGCTGGCGATGATCGCGCTGGTCTATGCCGTCGGCGGCCAGGCCCTGCTCGATTACCTGCAGAAGCTGGCCGCGATCAAACCCGGCGCGACTGCGGCCGACCTGCCGGCGATCCCGCCCGGCACGCTCACGGTGGTCGGCCTGTTGCTGCTGATCGCGCTGTTCGTCACCACCGCCCAGCAGCTGGCGGCGGCGCAGATCGCGCTGGGCCGGGGCCAGGTCCTGGGCGCCAGCGGCGACGGCGTGATCGCCACCCTGCGCAGTTCGGGAGGCCTGTTGCTGTTCTACCTGCCGGTCCTGCTGGTCGGCATGATCGTGACCATCGTGGCCGCGGTGGTTGCTGCCGTCGCGGCGACCGCACTGGCCCTGGTCAGCGCGAGCCTGGCGGCCGCGCTGGTGGGCCTGGGCGTGCTCGCCCTGCTGGTGCCCCTGTATGCGCTGATGCTGGCGTTTTTCTATCGCGCCTGGATCGCGCTGCTGGCGCCGGCGCCCAGCGCGGATGCGGCGACGCCACCACCCCCGCCGCACCAGATCGCGGTGTAGGAAACGGGTTTGTTCAAAGCAGCTGCGCGACCAGCAGCAGCGGCGAGAACAGCGCCAGCAAGGCAAGCACGGACACGAAGGCACGCGCCCAGCGCGGCGTCGGCCCGCGCCCGCGCACTTGGGTGCCGGCGACCAGGTCGTGCAGGGCGCGATGGTCGCGACGCCAGCCCGCCAGCGCATGCCCGAGGTTGAGCGTCAGCCAGCTGAGCGAGCCCGCGGCGAAGCGCGCCAGCGCACGCGCGAAGGAAGGGCGTCGGCCCGCCATGTCGGCAACGTGCAGGCCGAGCAGCCGCTTGCCCGGCGTCGCCGCCCAGGCGCTGGCCTCGAATCCGACGAACCACGGCAGCGCCAACGCCGCCGCGCGCAGGCTCGCGCTGGCCACGGCCCACTGCAAGGTCACGCTGCCGTCGGTGAGCAATCGGTGCAGGTCCGGATCCTGCGCCGCCTGGTGCGCCAGGCCGAGGACGGAGGTATGCGGCGCGAGCATGGCGTGCTCGAGCAACCAGTCCTGCAGCGCGCCGAGCAGGTTGGCGAAGGCTGCATTGGCAGTCGCCAGCGGCGTGCGCACCAGCAGCAGCACCAGCGGCGACAGCATCAACCAGTCCAGGCTCCAGGCAGCGGCACGGCGCCAGAAGCCCGCGGGTGCATCGATGGCATCGGCGGCGACGAGCGGATCGCCGGTCGCCGCGGGCGCCGGCGGCGCGGGCCGCGAGACTGGCAACGGGCGCCCGAGCGCGTCGGTATCGCGCGGCCGCGGCTCAACCGGCCCGGGCATCGGCTTCCGCGCGTCGCCGCAGCATCCGCGCCATCAGCACGCCGACCTCGTAGAGCAGGCACATCGGCACCGCCAGCATGATCTGCGACAGCCCGTCGGGCGGGGTGAGGATGGCGGCGATGATGAAGATGGCGACGATCACGTAGCCGCGCCAGTCCGACAGTTGCTTGGCCGTCACCCAGCCCATGATCACCGCGATCATCACCGCCACCGGCACCTCGAAGCTGATGCCGCCGGCCAGCAGCATCACCAGCACGAAGTCGAGGTAATGGCTGATGTCGGTCATCATCCGCACGCCCGCCGGCGCGGTGCTTGCCAGGTAGGCGAACATCACCGGCAGCAGGGCGAAGAAGGTGAAGGCGCAGCCCATGTAGAACAGGACCGTCGCCGAGACCAGGATCGGCCGCGCCAGCCGCTTCTCGCGCTGGTACAGGCCCGGCGCGACGAAGGCCCACAGCTGGTACAGAACGTAGGGCGCCGACAGGAACATGGCCAGGAAGAACACCAGCTTCATCGGCACGAAGAAACCCGAGGTGACCTCGATCGCGATCAGCTGGCTGCCCGCCGGCAGGGTGCGCAGCAGGGGATCGGCCAGGCGCGTGTACAGGCTGTCGGAAAACGGCAGCAGGGCGACGAAGAGCAGCGACACCGCCAGCACCGAGCGCAGCAGGCGGCTGCGCAGTTCCAGCAGGTGGGAGATCAGCGACTGTTCGCTTGCGCCAGCGCCCGCGTCGGGCGCGCTCACGGCCGCGCCACGCCGAGCGGGTCGGGATCGCGCGACAGCGGTGGTGCGGCAGGCGCGTGCGCCGCGAGCAGGTCGCCCTGCACGGGTGCGAGCAGGTCGCCTTGCACGGGGGCATCCTCGTCGACTGGCGATGCGACAAGGGCGTGCACCGCAGGCGCGTTGGGCGCCGCGTCGGGGGCGGGCGTCTCGAGGGTGGGATCAGCGAGGGCGGATGCGTCGGGGGCGGGAGCGTCGAGGGTCCTGGCGGCGACATAGGCTGCCGACAACTCGGCATCGAGCGCGCGCATCTGAGCACCGGTCTCGGCCATCGCCTCGGCGAAGGGCTCGCGGACCTGGCGCATCAGGTCTTCCTGGGCAATCTCACGCTCGAATTCGGCCTTGACCGAGTACCACTGGGCGCGCGCGCGGCGCACCCACAGCCCGGCGAAACGCGCGGCCTTGGGCAAGCGCTCGGGGCCGAGCACCAGCAGGGCGACCACGGCGATGATCAGCACTTCGCTGAAACCGATATCGAACATCGCGGTCAGTCCGCCGTCGGCGGATCAGTCCTTGCGGTTGTCGTCGCGCAGTTCGGCATCCGGCTTGGGCGGCGCGGCGCCATCGTCGCCGTTCAAGCCCTTCTTGAACCCGCGCACGGCCTCGCCGAGGTCACTGCCCACGTTCTTGAGCCGCTTGGTGCCGAACACCAGCAGCACGATCACCAGGATGATGACCAACTCCCTCCAACCGATACCCATGGCGGCAACCTTTCGCGATCAAGACAGGCCGACAGGATACTCCGCCGGCCGAGGGAGGGGCGTTACGGAATCTTCAGGATTTCTTGCGTTCCGGATCCTGGCGGACCGTGCTTTCCTCGAGCTTGTCGCGGAAACCGACCACCGCGTCCGAGCCGTTGCCGGCGCGGCCCTCGAAGATGGCGCGGGCGGTGTTGCCCTGGCCATAGACGGCCTGGTTGGACTTGTTGTCGATGGCCAGGCGCGTGCCGTCCAGGGACACGCCGGCGAACAGTCCGCGGGCGCGCGAGTAGCTGTAGATCTCGGCCTTGAGCTGCTCGTCGGTGCTGGCCTGGGCGCTGCGCCCGACCGGCCCGGCGGCGACGCTGGCGTCGGCGCCCAGGGTGAACTTGCCGTTGACGATCGAATCCACGCCGCGATCGGAGCGGAACACCAGGATCACGTCCGCCGACTGCACCCCGGCCTGGAAGCCGAACGAGCCGCCGGTGAGGGTCATGAAGCTGGGATGCGACCAGGTGCCGTCCTTGCTGCGCACGGCGATCAGGCCGCGGCCGCGCCGGCCGCCGACCACGAAGCTGGCCTTGACCACGTTCGGGATCACCGCGATCGCGTGGGCTTCCTGCAGCAGGTTGGACGGGATGGACTGGTCCGGGATGCGCAGGATCTCGCCGAGCACGCGGCTGGCGTCATCGGCCCGGGCGTCCTCCACGGTGCCGGCGGGTGCCGGTGCGGCGATGGCGAACAGGCCCAGGGCGAGCAGCAGGGGGGCGAATCGGCGCATGGCGGGTCTCCGTGGGGGGCGGGCAGGCGTCGTCACGACGCCTTCGGGTGTCTGGATGATAATTTGAGTGGCCTGTTACAGGAACAGTTCCCCCGATGGCGTCCCCGTACCGAGATGCCCGCCCTGCCCGTGGCGGCGAATCCCCGCGCACCGGCCTGCTGCTGGTCAACCTCGGCACGCCCGAGGCGCCGACGCGAGCGGCGGTGCATCGCTACCTGGCCGAGTTCCTGCACGACCATCGCGTGGTCGAGCTGTCGCGCTGGCTGTGGTGCCCGCTGCTGCATGGCGTGATCCTGCCGCTGCGTTCGGGGCCGGTGGCGCGCAAGTACGCCAAGGTCTGGACCGCGGATGGCTCGCCCCTGCTGGCCTTTTCGCGCGCGCTGGCTTCCGGGGTGCGCGCTGCGGCGCCGGAGTTCGATGTCGCGCTGGCGATGCGCTATGGCGCGCCGTCGGTAGCGTCCGAATTGTGCGCGCTGGAGTCACGCGGCGTCGATCGGCTGCTCTTGCTGCCCCTGTATCCGCAGTATTCGGCGTCGACCACCGGTAGCGTGTTCGACGCGGTGGCGCGCGAACTGGCGACGTGGCGGCGCGTGCCGGCACTGCGGCTGGTCGCCGACTACCACGACGATGGCGGCTGGCTGCAGGCCCTGGTCGCGAGCGTGCGCGCGCATTGGGCCGCCAACGGCCGCGGCGACAAGCTGCTGCTGAGCTTCCACGGCCTGCCCGAGCGCATGGTGCTGCGCGGCGATCCATATTCGCGCCAGTGCGAGGCCGGCGCGCGCGCGCTGGCCGACCGCCTGGGCCTGGCCGACGGCGACTGGGAACTGAGCTATCAATCGCGCTTCGGCCGGGAGCAATGGCTGCAGCCGGCGACCAGCACCCGCCTGGCCGAACTGGGCCAGGCCAGGACGCGGCGCGTGGACGTGCTCTGCCCGGGCTTCGCGGTGGATTGCCTGGAAACACTGGAGGAGATCGCGATGGAGAACGCCGCGATATTCGCGGCCGCGGGCGGCGAGTCGCTGCACTACATCCCGGCGCTCAATGCCGACGCCGCCCATGTCGCGGCGCTGGTCGCGCTGGCGCGGCGGCACGCGCAGGGCTGGCTGCCATGAACCGCGACGCCGACGCCGCCAGCGCGCTCTGGCGCGCCGCCGTCGCGGCACGCGGCGCGGTCGGCAATGCGGATGCGGCGGCGGTGGGCAATGCCGTGGTCGGCGCCGGGCGCGAGGTGCTGGTCGAGACCGCGCGCGGCACCCTGTGCGCACTGCGCAGCGGTGATCCGGCCGGGCGGAAGCTGCTGGCCTTGCATGGCTGGCTGGACAACGCGGCGAGTTTCATCCCCTTGCAGGCAGCACTGTCGTCGTTCGACCTGGTGGCGCTGGACTTGCCCGGCCACGGCGCCAGCGCGCACCGCGCGCCGGGTTACGACTACGTATTCGTGGACTGGATCCACGACGTGCTCGACGTGCTCGATGCGCTGGGCTGGCCGCAGGCGATGCTGCTCGGGCATTCGATGGGCGGCGCGATCGCCAGCATGGTGGCCGCGGCCACGCCGGAGCGGGTGTCGCGGCTGGCGCTGATCGAGGCGCTCGGCCCGGTCTCGGGCAAGGCCAGCGACGCCGGCGAGCGCCTGCGCAAGGCGGTGCCCGCGCGGCGCGCCCTTCGCGGCGAACGGCCGGGCCGCGTCATCCCCACGCTGGAGCAGGCGGTGAAGCAGCGGCTGGCGGTGTCGTCGATGGCCGCGGAGGCGGCGCAACTGATCGTCGCGCGCAACCTGCGCGCCCTGCCCGGCGGCTTCGCCTGGCGCAGCGACCCGCGCCTGACCCTGCCCGGCCATGTGCGCAGCGACGAGGCCGTGGTCCTGGACTGGTTGCGGCACATCGAGTGCCCCACGCTTGTGATCGCCGCCGATCCCGCGCCAGTCTATTTCACCGCGGAAGCGCGTGGCACGCGACTGGCGCAGCTGCGCGATGCGCGACTGGAGGTGATCGCCGGCGGCCACCACCTGCACATGGAGCAGGTCGATCACGTCGGCGCACTGCTGCGCGCATTCCTGCAGGGCGCTGCCTGAACGGGGCCGGTTCCTTCACATGGGATCGGCGCGCTCTCCGCTCGACGCATCCGTCGGTCAACGTGAAGGAACCGGCCCCGTTCAGGTTCAGGAAATGCAGCGGCGGAGTTCGGCTTTCAGGGCCAGACCTTGGGTGTGCAGGTAGGCGCGCTCGTCGCGCCACTGCGGCCAGCGCTTCTCGACTTCACGCCAGAACCGGCGCGAGTGGTCGCGGTGCAGCAGGTGGGAGAGCTCGTGCACCAGCACGTACTCGAACGCCGACGGCCGGCCAAGCACCAGCGCCAGGTCCAGCGACAGGCCGTTGCTCGGGCTGAGCGAGCCCCATAGCGACGACAGCGCGCGGATGCGCAGCGCCGACGGTCCCTGCGGCAAGCCGCCCAGGTATGTGGGCAGCCACTGGCCGACATCGCGGCGCGCCTGCTGCAGGTAGAAATCCTTCAGCGCCGACTGCAGCTGCCGCGCCGAGGCGCGCGCCGGCCGATGCACGACGATGCCGTCCGCGTCCTGCGCCAGGCGCAGGTAGCGACCCTGTTCCCACGCCAGCGGAACCCACTGCCCGCGCAGCAGCAAGGCGCGGTCGGCGTCGGGCGACAAGGGCGGCGCGTCCAGCACCGGGCGCTTGTCCAGCTGCGCCTGCAGCCAGTCGCGGTGCTCGTGGAGGAAGGCATGCGCCAGGCGTTCGGAGGCGCGTGCCGGCAGGGTCAGGCGCACGCCCTTGTCGGTGACGATCAGGCGCAGGCGGCGCGCGCGCGCATCGCGCACCCAGCGCACGCTGACGGCATCGCCATCGGGCAGGGTCAGTTCGCGTGCGTCCTCGACGGCGCGCGGCGCGGGATCGGAACGCAGCCAGCTCACGACCCGCGGCGCGCCTTGTCGATCGCCAGCTTGGCCGCGGCCTGCGCGGCGACTTTCGCGCGCAGGAACGGCGACCAGCCGAGCAGCAGGCCGGGCAGGCCGAGCGCCTGGCGCGCCCAGCCCCAGAAGCTGAAACGGTCCTGGTGCCGGGCGATCAGCCCGTCGCGGAAGGCCAGCGAGGCGTGGATGCGGTTGTGCACCGCGCGGCCGGTGGCGCTGAAGCGATACCAGGCCTGCCAGTCGGCACTGCCACGCACGTCATCGGCCTGGATATTGGCGACTTCAAGCCGCCATTGGCCCGGACCGTTGGCGGCGCTCGCCGCGCACAGCATCGTCCACATGGCGCCGATGTTGTCGCGGCCCTGCAGGGTGAACACTTCGTCGGCGAAGCTGGCGTCCGGCGCGTAGCAGGCCGCCATCGTCGCCGGGTCGAGCGCCGCGAAGGCGGCGTAGAAGCGCGCGATGGTCGCGGCGTTCGGGTGCAGCGCGGGCGCGGGGGCGACGGGATCCATCGCCGGGGATGATAACGCCAAACTCAAGCGGCTTCCGGCCGGCTGAGCTGCAGGCATTTCTCCAGCGCGCGGAACAGCTTCGACACCTCCGCCGACATCAGCGCGAAGCGCGCGTCGAGCTCCGCGGCCAGCGAATCGCGCTCGGTGTTCTCCAGTGCGTCGACGGCGCCATCGAGGAACTTGAGTTTGCGCACGACCAGGTCCTCGCCGAGCACGAAGCCGACGTGCGCGTCGAAATCCAGCGCCAGCCGCGCCACCTGCTTGCCCGACTCCAGGTGCTTGGCGATCTCGTCGCCGAGCAGGTCCTGGCGCTGGCACTTGACCACCGCGCCGCCCTCGACCGGGTCCTGCAATTCACACTCATCGCCCAGCGCGAAGCCGTCCGGCAGCGGCTCGCCGGCGATCCAGCCGGTCAGGCGCTGGCGCGGCGACACTTCGGCGTTCAACGGCAGCGCGGGAAAACTGCCCAGGGCCTGGCGCAGCGCGCTGACCACGTTTTCGGCGGCCTTGCGCGAGGAGCTGTCGATGGCGATGAAGCCCTGCTGCAGGTCGAGCATGGCGTTCACGCGGCCCGGCCGCACGAAGGCGCGCGGCAGCAATTCATGCACCACGTCCTCCTTGAGCGCGCGCCGGGCCTTGCCGCCAAGCTTGCGCGCGCCCTTTGCTTCGATCGCGGCGATGCGCTTGCCGACCTCGTCCTGGACGACGGAGCCCGGCAGCAGCCGGTCCTCGCTGCCCAGGGTGATCCACAGCGCGTCGCCGACGCGGTGCGACAGCGCCGGTTCGTCCCGGCCGAAGGGCGGCACGAAGCCGCGCGAACCGGGTTCGAGGGGGCCGACCGGCTTGAGCGCGAACTCGGCCAGGGTGGCCTCGATGGCGTCGAATTGGGGGCGCAGCGCGGGATTGAAGCGGAACAGCGTCAGGTTGCGAAAGAACATTCGGATCCGAAGGGGGCGTGCAGTCCGATATTTTACCCCGTCGGCCCGCCCCGGGCCTGTTGCCCGGCACGACGCGGCGTTAAGCTGCGGCGATGGGCGAGTCCCCCGATCCCGCCAAGCTCGGCGCGCAGCTGCATGAACTGCGGCGGGAACACCGCGACCTCGACATGGCGATCGACCGCCTGGTCGCCGACCCCGGCGCCGACGAGCTGGCGATCAAGCGGCTGAAGAAGCGCAAGCTGCGGATCAAGGACATGGTGGCGTACCTCGAGAACCAGCTCATCCCCGACCTCGACGCGTAGTTTCGCGGCCGCCGGGCAATCGCCGACGTGCGGTACTCCGCAATGTCGAAGCGATCAATCGACTGAATGCCGCGATGGCGATGGCCGCGCGATCACTGTTGCAGGTCGCGAGCGTGGTCGGGGGAGCGCAGGCCGGTAGCAGCGAACTCAACCGGTCGTGCGGGCGTCCGCCGCACCGACCGTCTTGGTGATGGTGTGGCGCAACTCGCGGCTGAGGACGAGCTTGGCGTCCTTTTCCCAGGCGTTCAGGCGCGCGTCGAAATCGAGCTTTCCCTCCGGCGTGGTCCAGACCAGGCGCAGGTCGCGCAGCTTGCCGATGAAGCCGCGGAACAGCGTCTTGTCGAAGAACTCCGGCGCCGCCGGCGCATACAGCAGCGACAGGCGCTGCGCCGACAAGTGGCACAGCGTCTCCAGTTCGCCGGCGGACAGCACGCCGGGGCCGTTCTTCACCAGCGTGGTGATGGCGATGAAATAGCGCTCGAACGCCTGCTGCAGGCTGTGCGCGATGGCGCGCAGGCGGAACACCTCGTCGGTCTGGCCCGGGCCGCGGGACAGGATGCCGCCGTCCTCGTCGTTGACCGGATGCAACAGGCCTTCGGCGACGAACATGTCCATGGTGGCATCCAGGCGCTCGGCAAAGGCGTCCTCGGTCCAGGGCAGGAACAGCTCGTCCTGGATGAAGGGATAGATGGTGCGCCCCAGGCGCAGCACGCCCGCGCGCGACAGGCGGCGGTTGTTCTGGAAGCACAAGGCCACCCAGGCCGCGGCGCTGAACAGGTGCAGCACGTTGTTGCGCGCATAGCTCTGCAGTACTGCGATCTCGCCCTCCAGGCTGATCACGTCGCCCAGCGGATGCGCGCGCCGCGCCAGCACGCCCAGCTTCTCGCCGTAGGCGATGATCTCGGCCGGCTCCTGCGCGGTGACGGTGACACGGTCGGAATACGGCAGCAGGGCGAGCAGCTTCTTGGACAGCGCCAGCTGCTCCAGCAAGTCGGATTCGGCCATCGCGTGCTTGGGCGTGGACAGCAGCGCGATCGCCAGCAGGTTGACCGGGTTCACGTCGGCGGCGCGGTTGATGTTGACCTGGATGCGCTGCGCCACCTCGTCCACCACGTCGCTGAACCAGGCCGGCTTGTCCTCGGCCATCTGCGCGCGCCAGTCGGGGTCGCAGTCGGCCAGCACGTCCTCCATGCGCACCGGCTCGCCGAAGTTGACCGTCACCTTGCCGTAGTGCGAGCGCAGGATCTCGGCGACGCCGCGCAGCAGGGCCCAGACCGATTCCTTCGGCTTGGGCTGGCCGGTGAGCTCGTCCAGGTAGCTCTTGCCCTCGATCAGCTTCTCGTAGCCGATGTACACCGGCTGGAACACCACCGGCCGGCGCGGCGCGCGCAGGAAGGCGCGCAGGGTCATCGCGATCATGCCGCCCTTGGGCGGCAGCAGGCGGCCGGTGCGCGAGCGCCCGCCCTCGATGAAGTACTCCAGCGAGAACCCCTCGCCGACCAGCTGCGCCACGTATTCGGAAAACACCGCCGCGTACAGGGCGTTGGCCTTGAAGCTGCGGCGCAGGAAGAAGGCGCCGCCCTTGCGCAGGATCGGCCCGACCACCGGCAGGTTGAGGTTGTCGCCGGCGGCGATGTGCGGCGGCACGATGCCGTGCTGGTAGAGCAGGTAGCTCAGCAGCAAATAGTCCATGTGCGAACGGTGGCAGGGAACGTAGACGATCTCGTGCCCGGGCGCCACCTGCTTGAGCTTGTCCAGGTGGTGGATGGTGACGCCGTCGTAGATGCGGTTCCAGAAGCCGGTCAGCACGAAGCTCAGGGAACGCACCACGGGGTTGGAATAGTCGGCGGCGATTTCCCAGGCGAAGGCATGCGCCTTCTTGTACGCGTCCAGGTACTCGCTGCCGTCCTTGCGTGCCTGGTCGGTGATCGCCTTGCGCACCGGGTCGGAGTCGAGCACGCGGTCCACCAGCAGGCGGCGCGTGCTCAGGTCGGGCCCGATCACGGCGCTGCGGATGCGGTGGAAGTGCGCGCGCAGCACGCGCGAGGTCTTGCGAACGGTGCGTTCGTGCGGCAGTTCCTCGGCCAGGATGTCGCGCACCCGGAAGCTGGGCGAGAACTGCACCACCGTGTCGCGGCCGTTGAGCAGGATGGCCAGCAGCCGGCGGAAACGACCAACCAGCGCCCAGTGCTCGGAGAACAGCACCGAGAACCAGCCCGACTGCCGGACCGGCGCCCGCCCCACGAAGATGGCGACCGGCACCAGCTGGACGTCCAGCTCGGGCGTGAGCCGGTGCGCCATGATCAGGCGCGACAGGGCCTGCGAGTAACTCTTCGTGCGCGGCCCCTGGGTGACGCCGGCGCCGCGCCGCGACAGCGCAACATAGGCGCGCTTGCGGCCGAGCGGATCGCCCGGCAGCGGCGCGAAGGGCGAGGGCAGGCCGGCCTCGCGGCAGGCGCGGTCCAGGATCAGCGCGTTCGACAGGCCGTAGTGCTCGAGCACGTAGCAGACCGGGCGGTCGAGCACGAACGGCGGCACGTTGGGCTCGCGCTTGATCACGATCCAGGGCGCGAGGATGCGTTCCATGAGCCGCACCCACCACGGCGGCCGCGCCAGTTGCACGTGCACCGGATGCACCGGCGACGGCGGCGGGGTGGCGCCTTCGGGCGGCACCAGCGGAAGCTCGGGTTGTTCGGTCATCGCGCGGGCGCGGCCGGGGCGGACGGCGCCCGGGTGGCCGTCGGCGGGACAGGCAGTGGGCGCCGCGCCTTGGCGAGGTCGGCTTCGGCCTGGGTCACCGCGTCATAGCTGTACCAGCGGCCGTCACGGCGCAGCAGTTCCATCTCGAAGCGCACGCTCTGGCCGAGCAGCGGATAGCTGACCTCGACCGTGGCCCGGTCGCCGTGGGCATCGACCAGGCGGGCGCTGAGCGCCGCCAGCGAGCCGTCAGCGTCCAGCCCGTAGATGCGAGCCATCTGCTTGAGACCAGCCAGCGCCTGGCCAGCCTTCTCGAGCGAGGGAATCATGTCGAGCTCGCGGCTGGCCTCCAGGGTGGGCAGGTTGAGCTGGCGCGCCGTGGCCACGAGCACCCTGATCGCCGCCCGGGCACGGCTTCGGTCGGACAGCAGCTGGGGCGTCATCCAGCCCAGCAGGGCGGCACTGACGGCCTTGGCGTGGACCTTCTCGGAGGGGCTGAGGTGGCCGTTGGCCTGGATGAGGCCATTGGCCAACATGCCGCCAGTGGCCTGCATCAGCGGCCATTGTGCGCCGATTTCGCGGTCAAACTTTTTCATCTTGGCGTTGAAGTCGCGGAACAGGGCGGTTTCCGCGTCCGCTGCGGTGAGCCGCTGCATCCACTTCGCATAATCTTCCCGTTGCTTCTGGGTCGGGGCGGGCCCTGCGGCGCGATGCGCATGCCAGTGCGCCTCGACCTGGGCATGCAGGGCCGGCGGCATGGACAGCCGCGAGTAGCGCACCAGGTCGTTCTGGCGCAGGGCGTCGGCCATGCCGCGCACGGCCGCCACCGGGTCGCCCGGGGCGACCACCTCGCGCCGGCAGCTTGCCAGCACGGCGAACAGCGCCAGGCAGGCGAGCAGCAGGAGGGCGGGGACGCGGAAACGCGGCATCGGGGCTCGAATCGGGCAGGGACGGGAAATCTAGCAGATCGGCCTGAACGGCCAACCCGCCAGCCCGGCCCGGGCCGGCTCAGTAGCGCAGTGCGCCTAGCTTGGCGGCGCGACGCTCGGCCGCGGGCGTGGACCAGGCGTTGTTGAACAGCGCCTGCTCCCAGCTGCCGTAGGTCGGGTTGGGCAAGACGAACCAGCGCTCGCCGACCCAGCCCAGGTAGGGCCGCACGGCCTGCTCGCGGCCCTGGGGGGTGTTGGCGACGATGGTGACGAAGTCACCCAGCTGGTCGCCGAACTGCATCAGCACCCGATGGGTCCTACCAACCAGCTGGCGCCGGCAGTTCTTTTCCGAACCGTCGGCCTCGCAACCGTCGACCACCGTGCCCAGTCCCAGGAACTGGCTGTCGTCCTTGATCGGGAAGCCGTCCTTGCGCAGGTTGTCCACCGTGGCCGGGCCCTGGTCGGCGGTGCGGTTGGAGATGTAATAGATGGTGATGCCGCGCGCGGCGGCGGCGCGCGCGAACTCCAGCGCGCCGGGCACGGGACGCGCCGCGCGTTCCTGGATCCACGCATTCCAGGTGAAGTCGTCGAAGCCCTTGTCGTCGCGTACCAGGCGGGCCTGGTAGGGCGTGTTGTCGAGCACGGTTTCATCGACATCCACGATGACCGCTGGCGGCAAGCCGGCGGCGATATTGGCGCGGTCCTCCTTGGGCAGTGCATCCCAGCCCGGCGACTTCAGCGCCCGGTCCAGCTGCATCAGCGCGCCGCGGAAGGCCTGGCCGGCGAGCAGCCGGAATTCGACCGAGGTCTGCATCCACACGACGGCATTGAGGTTGTCGTTGGCGGCGGGACCGGTGGGCGCGGCAGGCGTGACGGCTTCCGCAGGTGCGCTCGGCGCGGGCGTGGCGACGGCACGCGTCGGCACGGTGTCGCAACCGGCAAGCAGGGCCAGCAGCAGGGAAGTCGCGAGCAGGGTCGGGCGGATCATGGCGGGTCTCGTGTCGGTCTTGGCGCGGAGCGCGATTGTCTCAAACTTCCGCGATGGGGAAGGGCGACGCGCTGCCCGGATTACGGACGCGCGCGGTCAGGCCGTGAACAAGCCCGGGCGCGCGCAATGTCAGCGCAGCGCGCGGGGTGCGACCGTCACCATCGTCGCCAGCAGGTGCGCGAGCGCCGCCTCGGGATCGGCGCAGCGGCCGGCGTGCACGGGCGAGGTCTGGATGATCGCGCTGCGCGGCGCTGTGAGCCAATGGAAGCGCGCACGCTGCGGCAGCCGCGCGATCGGGCCGGCATCGGCGGCGCCGGCGCAGATTGCCGCGAAACCTTCCAGGTGCCGCTGCACGGTCTGCAGGTCGATACCGGGGTCCAGTGCCAGCAGGCGCGCCGGATCGAGCGCGAAGCGCGCGGCCAGGTACTGCGTGCGCTCGCAGCTCAGCACGATGCCGACATTGACGAACTCGCCGCGCTCGACCCGCGGCACCACGCGGATCACCGCGTAGTCGTAGCTGTCATGCGCGTGCATGCATCGCCTCCTCGAGGAAGCCGGCGCGGCCGGCCAGCCGCGCCGCGAACCAGGCGGCATAGGCCGCGCGCGCGGCGTCGGGCGTCGCCAGCGCGGGCGCCTCGCTGCCGAGCCAGGCATCGGGGATATCGGCGAGGATCGCCTGCAGGCAGGCGGGCGTGACGCGCGGCGCCAGCGCCGCATCCGCATCGGCGAGCGCGCTGGCCGCCGGCAACAGCACGTGGTCCTTGATCATCGGGAAGCGCGACGCCGCGCCGTCCAGGCGGCCATCCCAGCCGTGGTGGAAATACAGCGCCGCGCCATGGTCGATCAGCCAGGGCTGGCGGTGCCAGAGCAGCAGGTTGGTGTTGCGCGCGGTGCGATCGACATTGCAGGTGAAGGCGTCGAACCAGACCAGCTGCGAGGCGAAGCTCGGGTCCACGCGATCGACCGCCGGATCGAAGCCCATCGACCCGGGCAGGTAGTCGAGCGCGAGGTTCATGCCCGCGCTCGCACGGATGAGGTCCTGGATCTCGGGATCGGGTTCGGTGCGCGCCAACTCGGGATCCAGCCCGGCCAGCACGATCTCCGGCACCGGCAACCCGAGCGCGCGCGCCAGCTCGCCGGCGACGAGTTCGGCGACCAACGCCTTCGGCCCCTGGCCGGCGCCGCGGAACTTGAGCACGTACAGGCCCTCGTCGTCGCCTTCGACCACGGCGGGCAGGGAGCCGCCTTCGCGCAGCGGGGTGACGTAGCGGGTGACCGTGATGGTGCGCAAACGCAGCCCGGGGCGATGGCAAGGCGCACAGGATACGCCGGCTCAGCCGTCGAAGAAGGCCGCCAGGTCCTTGAGCGCGGCGCGGCCGCGTTCCTTCTTCTGCACTTGCTCGAGCTCGGGATCGGCGCCATCGCGCTGCAGGTCGCCCGCGGGCAACTCGGCGAAAAAGCGGCTGGGCAGCAGGTTCTGCGTTTCGCCCCAGCGGGCAACCTGCGCGCCGTGCGAGAGCACCAGGCGCTCCTTGGCACGGGTGATGCCGACGTAGAACAGCCGCCGCTCCTCCTCCAGGCTGCCTTCGGCAACGGCCTGCTCGTGCGGCAGGGTGCCGTCCTCGCAGCCGACGATGAAGACCACGCGGAATTCCAGCCCCTTGGCGCCGTGCAGGCTCATCAGCCGTACCTGGTCGCCGGGTTCACCGCGATCGGCGTGGGTCAGCAAGGCCAGCTGCGCCGCCAGGTCGGCGATGCCGCCGGTGCCGCGCGAGGCATGCGCATCGGCGCGATTACCATGGCGCGGGCTGTCGAACCATTGGGCGAGTTCGTCCAGGTTTTCCTTGCGGCGCAGGAAGGTCGCGTTGTCCTTGCACTGGGCGCGCAGGGCCGCGAGCAGGCCGGAGCGCTCGACCAGGTCGCGCACCAGGTCGGCCGGCGCCATGCGCGTGGCGTTCTCGCGCAGCCTGTGCAGGACCTGGCTGAACTCCGCCAGGCCATTGGCCGCGCGCGGGGTGAGCTGCTTGAGCAGGCTGATGTTGTCGGCCGCCTTCGACAGGGGCTGGTGTGACTGTTGCGCCAGCAGCGCGAGCTTTTCCAGCGTGGTGGCGCCGACCTCGCGCTTCGGGGAGGCGATCGCGCGCAGGAAGGCCGCGTCGTCGTCGGGGTTGGCGAGCACGCGCAACCAGCTCAGCGCGTCCTTGACTTCGGCGCGCTCGAGGAAGGCGGTGCCGCCGCTGAGGTGGTAGGGCACGCGCAACAATTGCAGCGCCTTCTCCAGCGGCCGCGACTGGTGGTTGCCGCGGAACAGGATGGCGAACTCGTTCCAGGGGATCTCCTTGGCCACGTGCAGGTAGGAAATCTCCGCGGCCACGCGCTCGGCCTCGTGCGCATTGTCCTTGCAGGCCCACACGCGCACGGCCTCGCCATCGCCGTGCTGGCTCCAGAGTTTCTTCGGATGCGCGTGCGGGTTGTTGGCGATCAGCGTGTTGGCGCAGCGCAGGATGCGCGCGCTGCAGCGGTAGTTCTGCTCGAGCTTGACCACCTTCAGCGCCGGGTAGTCCGTGGCCAGGGTGTCGAGGTTCTCGGGATTGGCGCCGCGCCAGGCATAGATGCTCTGGTCGTCGTCGCCCACGCAGGTCAACGCGCCACGCGGGCCCGCGAGCTGCTTGAGCAGGCGGTATTGCGCGCCGTTGGTGTCCTGGCATTCGTCCACCAGCAGGTAGCGCAGGCGCTCGCGCCAGGCCGGCGCGAGTTCGGCATCGGTCTCCAGCAACTCGAGCGGAATGCGGATCAGGTCGTCGAAGTCCACTGCGTTGAAGGTCTGCAGGCGCGATTGGTAGCGCGCGTACAACGCGGCGGCTTCGCGCTCGCGCGCGCTGCGCGCGGCCTCGGCGGCCTGGTCCGGCGACAGGCCCAGGTTCTTGGCCTTCGAGATCAGCCCGCGCAGGCCCTCGACTACGTCCTTCTTGGCGCCCGGCGGCGCCAGGTCCTTCACCACGCCCAGCTGGTCGTCGGCATCGAAGATGGAAAAGCCGCGGCGCAGGCCGGCGCGTGCGTGCTCGACCTGCAGGAAGCGCAGGCCCAGCGAGTGGAAGGTCGAGATGGTCAGGCCTTCGGCCTTGTCGCCCTTCACGCGTCGCGCCACGCGTTCGCGCATCTCGCGCGCGGCCTTGTTGGTGAAGGTGATGGCGGCGATGTGCCGCGCCTCGTTGCGGCCGCTGGCGATGAGGTGCGCGATTTTTTCCGTGATGACGCGCGTTTTCCCGCTGCCGGCGCCGGCAAGCACGAGCAGGGGGCCGTCGGTGTATTCGACGGCGAGGCGCTGGGAGGGATTGAGGCCGGACATGCACCGCCAGTTTACCGGTGCGCCGCCGGTCGCAGCGGCGACGCCGGCAGCGCGCCGTGGCCGATGAACGGACGGTGGAGCATCCGGCCCGCTGCGCCGGCGCGGCCGGGCGGATTCCTGTACCGGCCGGTATCATGGTCAGCCCCCTGTTCGCCAAGGCCGTCCATGCCGAGCCCGACCGCCCGATCCGCCGCGCTGTGCCTGGCGCTGCTTGCGCTGGCCGGCTGTGGCGGCAAGAAGGACGCCGCCACGTCGACCGACGCCAAGGCCGCGGCCGCTTCGGTCGCCAGCTTGGCCGTGACCCTGGCCCCGGTGCAGTCGCGCCGCATCGAGCGCGGGGTGGTCGCCTCCGGGCCAGTCACTGCCTGGGAAGAGATGCAGCTCGGTGTCGAAGTGTCGGGGCTGCGCGTGACCGCCTTGCACGTGGACGTCGGCCAGCGGGTCGCTCGCGGGCAGGTGCTGCTCGAGCTGGACCACCGGACCCTGGACAGCGAATTGCGGCAGGCCGACGCGGTCCATGCGGAAGCGGCGGCCGGCGTGCAATTGGCGGCGGTGAACCTCAAGCGCGGCGATGCCTTGGTGTCGAGCCAGCTGATCAGCGCCAGCGCGCACGACGAGTTGCGCGCGGCCCTGGTGCAGGCGCAGGCGCGCGAGGCGACCGCGCGCGCGCAGCGCGACGGCGTGCAACTGCGCCGCGACTTCGCGACCTTGCGCGCGCCCGATGCCGGGGTGATTTCCCGGCGTTTGGTGCAACCCGGGCAAGTGGTCGCCGCTGGCAGCGAACTGCTGGGACTGATCCGGCAGGGCCGGCTCGAATGGCGGCCCGAGCTGGCCGAGGCGGACCTGGCGCGGGTGTCGATCGGCGATGCGGTGGCGCTGCACGATCCCACCGGCGCCCCGGTCAGCGGCCGCGTGCGCGCCGTCTCGCCCGGCGTGGACACCGACAAGCGCACCGGCACCGCCTACGCCGACCTGCCCGAGCCCGCGGGCCTGAAGGCCGGCGCTTACGTCGAGGGACGCGTGCTCACCAATGCCTCGCCCGGCCTGGTGCTGCCGTCCGCGGCGGTGGTCGTGCGCGATGGCTATCCCTATGTCTTCACGGTGGATGCGCAGTCGCATGCGCGGCGCGTGCGCATCCACACCGGCGAGCGCGTCGGCAGCGACGTCGAGGTCCTCGATGGCGTGGCGGCGGGCGACAAGGTGGTGGTGCAGGGCGCCGGCTTCGTCGGCGACGGCGATGCGGTGCGCGTGGTGGTGGGAGCGCGATGAATTTTTCCGCCTGGGCCATCCGCCGCCCACTGCCGGCGTTGATGATCTTCTTCGTGCTTTGCGTGGCCGGATTGTGGGGCTTCCACAAGCTGCCGATCGCGCGCTTCCCCGACGTGTCTTTCCCGATGGTCACCGTCGCCATCAGCCTGCCGGGCGCGGCGCCCGCGCAGCTGGAAACCGAGGTCACGCGCAAGGTCGAGGACTCGGTCGCGACCATCAAGGGCGTGAAGCGAGTGATGTCGAACGTGTCCGAGGGCCTGTCCAGCACGTCGGTCGAGTTCGTGCTCGAGACCGACTTGCCGACCGCGCTGGACGACGTGCGCGACGCGGTCACGCGGGTGCGCGCCGACCTGCCGCAGGACATCCAGGAGCCGGTGGTCGCCAAGTTCGACGTCGGCGGTTCGTTGATGACCTACACCGTCGGCTCTGCACGACGCAGCACGGCGGAGCTGAGCTGGCTGGTGGACCGCGACATCAGCAAGGCCCTGTATGGCGTGCCGGGCGTGGCGCTGGTGGGCCGGCAGGGCGGCCTGGATCGCGAGATCCGTGTCGACCTGGACCCGCAGGCGCTGCAGGCCTGGGGCCTGACCGCGGGCGCCGTTTCGCAGCAACTGGCACGCAGCCAGGCCGAGCGCCCCGGCGGCAAGGCCGAGCTGGGTGGCGAGCAGCAGGTGGTGCGGACCGTCGGCACGCTGGCCGATGCGCAGGCCCTGCGCGATTTTTCGCTGAGCCTGCCCGACGGCAGGGCGATGCGCCTGTCCTCGGTGGCGACGATCACCGACGGCGCAGCCGATCCCTCGCAGGTGGCCCTGCTCGACGGCACCCCGGTGGTGGCCTTTTCGATCTCGCGCCTGCGCGGCAGCAGCGAAGTCGAAGTGGCCAAGGGCGTGCGCGCCGCGCTCGATGCCATGCGCAAGGCCGAGCCGGACCTGCGCTTCCAGCTGGTGACCTCCACCGTGGAGGAAGCCGAGCGCAGCTACGAATCGTCCATGACGATGCTCTACGAGGGCGCGATCCTGGCGCTGCTGGTGGTGTGGGCCTTCCTGCGCGACTGGCGCGCCACCTGGATCAGCGCCGTCGCCTTGCCGTTGTCGGTCATCCCCACCTTCGCGGTGATGTACTGGTTCGGCTTCACGCTCAACATCATCACGTTGCTGGCCCTGTCGGTGGTCGTGGGCATTTTGGTAGACGACGCCATCGTCGAGATCGAGAACATCGTGCGCCACCTGCGCATGGGCAAGTCGCCCATGCAGGCGGCGATCGATGCCGCGCAGGAGATTGGCACCGCGGTGATCGCCACCTCGCTGACCCTGGCGGCGGTGTTCATCCCGGTCGCCTTCATGCCCGGCATCCCGGGCAAGTTCTTCCGCGAGTTCGGCTGGACCGCGGCCACCGCGGTGATGTTCTCGTTGCTGGTCGCCCGCCTTCTGACGCCGATGATGGCGGCCTACCAGCTCAAGGCGCATCCCGAGAAGCACGGCGACACGCGACTGATGGCTTGGTACCTGCAATGGGTCGATCGTTGCCTGCGCCATCGCTGGGTCACGCTGGTCGTGGCCACCGTGCTGTTCGCGCTTTCGATGACCATCCCGGCCTTCATCCCGACCACCTTCATCCCGAGTTCGGACCTGGGCCGCAGCAACCTTGCTCTGGAGCTGCCGCCCGGCACGCGCCTGCAGGACACCGTGCTGCTGGCCGAACAGGCGCGGCGCAAGCTGGCCGGCATCCCCGAGCTCAGGCACGTCTACAGCACCATCGGCGGCACCATCGACATCGGCGACCCGACCAAGACCGGCGTGGCCGAAGCGCGAAAGGCGACCCTGATCCTCGACTGGGGACACGCGGACGCGCGCAAGCGCGGCCAGAAGGACCTGGAGCGCGAGGCGCGCGCGCGGCTGGCCGACCTGCCCGGCACGCGCATCAGCTACATCAGCACCGAACCCGGCGAACTGGCGCAACTGGTGCTGCGCGGCGACGATCCGGTCCGTTTGCTCGAGACCGCGCAGGCCATCGAGCGCGACCTGCACACCATCCCGGGCCTGGGAAGCATTTCGTCCTCGGCCTCGCTGCTGCGCCCGGAAATCCTGATCGTGCCCGATCCCGCGCGCGCGGCGGAGCTCGGCGTGTCCACCGCCGACATCGCCGAGGCGACGCGCATCGCCACCACCGGCGATTTCCGCCAGCGGCTGGCCAAGCTCAACCTGCCCGAGCGGCAGCTGCCGATCCGGGTCGGCTTCGCGCGTAGCGCGCTCGACGACCCGGCCTTGCTGTCGTCGCTGAAGGTGCCGGGTACGCGCGGGCCGGTGCCGCTGTCGTCGGTGGCGCACATCGTGCAATCCAGCGGGCCCTCGCAGATCGACCGCTACCAGCGCCAGCGCAACATCACCTTCACCGCCGAACTCAACGGCCGGCCGATGGGCGATGTGATGAAGGAGCTCGACCGGTTGCCCAGCATCAGGCACATCCCGCCGGGCATGAGCTTCCTGCAGGCGGGCGACGCGGAGGTGTTCGTCGAACTGTTCGTCGGCTTCGCGATCGCGATGGCCGCGGGCCTGGTGTGCATCTACATGGTGCTGTTGCTGCTGTTCAACCACGTGCTGCAGCCGCTGACCATCCTGACCGCCGTCCCCCTGTGCGCCGGCGGTGCGTTCGGGGCATTGCTTGTCACGGGAAATGCACTCTCCCTGCCTGCCCTGATCGGCCTGCTGATGCTGATCGGCGTTGCCTCGAAGAACTCGATCCTGCTGGTGGACTACGCGGTGATGGCCGAGGACGAGCATGGCCTGTCCCAGCACGATGCGCTGGTGGATGCCTGCCGCAAGCGCGCGCAGCCGGTGATCATGACCTCGCTGGCGATGATGGCCGGCATGATGCCGATCGCGTTGGGCTTCTCCGGCGATTCCAGTTTCCGCGCGCCGATGGCAATCTCGGTGATCGGCGGCCTGATCACCTCGACGCTGCTTTCGCTGCTGGTGATCCCGGCAGCGTTCACGGTGCTGGATGACCTGGGCGGCTGGTTCGCACGCAGGTTCCAGCGCGCCCCGCCGGCGGCGCCCGCCGGCAGCGGCGCATGAGCCCGGCCCTGGCAGTGGCGCGGCGGGCCCTGCTGCCGGTGCTGGCCGTGCTGGCGATCTTCGCCGTGCTGGCATGGTTCCACCGGCCCGACCTGCGCCCTGGGCTGGTCGAGAACGGCGACCTGGCCGCCAACTCCCTGCTGGTGCTCAAGGCCAAGCACGGCCTGCTGCGCACGGGGATTATTCCCGCGTCGGTTTCAACCATCCGGGCCCGGCGATCCTGTACGCGCTGGCCTTCGGCGAATGGCTGTTCCACGATGTCCTGCCTATCGCCGGCTCGCCGATCGGCGGCCAGTTGCTGGGCCAGTGCCTGTATTCGGCGCTCTGGCTGGTGGCGATCGCCGCGCTGTTCGGGCGCTTGCTGGGAAGCCGCTGGGGCGGGGCGCTGGCGACCCTGCTGCTGGCGGCCATCACCGCCGCCGTGGACCACAACATCCTGGTGACGATCTGGTTCCCGGATTTGTACTTCCTGCCATTTGCCACGTTCTTCCTGGCCTGCACGCGCCTGTTGTCCGGTCGCGGTGACAGCCTGGTCCTGCTGGCCCTGGCCCTCGGCACGCTGGTCAACGGCCATGCCGCCTTCGCGCCGATCTGCGGGTTGCTGGGCGTGCTGGTGCTGGTGGCCAATGCCGTGCTCGCGCGCTCCGGGCTGGCCGACGCGCGGGTTGCCTCGCTCGCCTTCGTGCGTGCGAATGCGCGGGCGCTGTGGCTGGTGGCGGGCGTGGGCCTGCTGTTCGCGCTGCCCTTGCTGCTGGAAACGGCGGCGCGCTGGCCGGGACCGGTGGCCGACTACCTGGCGTTCGGGCGCGCCGGCCAGTCGCACGCGTTCGACGAGGGCGCCCGATACGTCGCGCACTACTGGAGCGACCTGCACCTGCTGGTGCCGGGCGCGGCGCTGGCCCTGTGCTGGGCCATGCTGGTGCTGTCGGGGCGTGCGCGTGGCGCGCCCGAACTCGACCGCGCCGGCCTGGCCCTGCTGGCCACCGCCGCGCTGGCGACCGGGGTGGTGGTGGCGTATGCGATCTACGGCATCGACCTGCTGTCTGAAACCTATGTCGCGATCTTCTACATCGCGGTGCCGGCGTGCGTGTTGGCCTGGTTTGCCGTGGCCTTCTTCGCCCAGGCGCGGGCGAAGCCGCGCGGCGTCGCATTCGCCACCATTGCTGCCCTCGCCCTCGCGTCCCTGCCCGAGCGCCTGGCGCTACCCGCCGGCAATGCCAGCGACTACGACATGGCCGGCATCGCCGACGCCGACGCGCGCCTGCGTGCCCAGCCGGCGCCGCGGATCGTGCTCGACCTGGACGACTCGGCGCAATGGGGCACGGTCTGGAGCACGGTCGCCGGCCTGCTGGTGCACGCCGCGCGCGAAGGCGACGGGGCGCGCTACTGCGTCGGCGCGCACTGGCACATCCTGTTCACCCGGCGCGCGGCCTGCGCGGGGCAGGATCTCGCGGGCGCGCGTGTGCTGCGCGTCAGCGCGGCCGCGCAGGCCGGCGAGCCGGTAGCGCGTGTCGGTCCGGTGGGCTTCTACGAGACCACGCCCGCGCGGTGACTAGCTGCGCAGCCCGACGCCCCTGGTCAGCAGGCGCAGCGCCAGCCAGGTCAACGCCGCCACGAAGGCCAGCATCACTGCGAACGCGCTCCACAGCGGCATGTCGATCGCACTGGGCCCGAGCAGCCCGTAGCGGAAAGCGTTGACCATGTAGAAGATCGGGTTCATGTGGGTGGCGGCCTCGGCCCAGCCCGGCAACACGCGCACCGAATAGAACACGCCGCCGAGGTAGGTAAGCGGGGTGAGGATGAAGGTCGGGATGATCGCGATGTCGTCGAACTTCTTGGCGTACACCGCGTTGACGAACCCGGCCAGCGAGAAGATCACCGCGCCCAGCAGCACCGTGGCCAGGGTGACGAAGGGATGCGGCATGCGCACGTGGGTGAAGAACATCGCGATCACCAGCACGATCGCGCCGACCATCAGCCCGCGCAGCACGCCGCCGGCCACGTAGCCGCCGAGGATCACCCAGTTGGGCATGGGACTGACCAGCAGCTCCTCGACATGGCGGCCGAACTTGGCGCCGAAGAAGCTCGAGGAAATATTGCCGTAGGCGTTCTGGATCACCGCCATCATCACCAGGCCCGGCACGATGAAGTCCATGTAGCTGAAGCCGCCCATCTGGCCGATGCGCGAGCCGATCAGCGTGCCGAAGATCAGGAAGTAAAGCGTCATCGTGATCGCGGGCGGAACCAATGTCTGGCCCCAGATGCGCAGGATGCGCATGACCTCGCGCCGGGCGATGGTGCGGATCGCGACCAGGTTGGCGGCGCGCGCGACCTCGGCGGCCGGCATCGGCGGGGCGTCGGACGCGGCCTGGCCGGGGATCATCGGGCTGTCCATCAGTGGGCTCCTGCCGCGGCGGGCAGCTTGTTGTCGCCGGTCAGGCGCAGGAAAAGTTCTTCCAGCCGATTGGATTCGGTGCGCATCGAGCGCACCCGGATGCCGGCGCCGCTGAGGGCGGCGAACACGCCGTTGAGGTCCTGGCTGCGCGGCATCTCCAGCGTCAGGGTGTGGTCGTTGGGCGCGACCAGCCGCATGTTGGGCAACTGCGGCAACTCGGCCGGCAGCACGCCCTCGATGTCGAACACGAAGCCCTCCACGTCCAACTTGGCAAGCAGGGTCTTCATCGGCCCTGCTTCGATGATCTGGCCGCGGTCGATGATCGCCAGGTTGCGGCACAGGCTCTCGGCTTCCTCGAGGTAGTGCGTGGTCAGGATGACCGTGGTGCCCGCGGCATTGACCTCGCGCAGGGTCTTCCACATGCCGCGGCGGATCTCGATGTCCACACCGGCGGTCGGTTCGTCCAGGATCAGCAACTTCGGCCGCGTCATCATGGCGCGGGCGATCATCAGCCGGCGCTTCATGCCGCCCGACAGGGTGCGGCTCATCATGAAGGCCTTGGGCCACAACTGCGCCGACTTCAGCTCCTCCTCGGCGCGCGCCAGGGCCTGGGCGCGCGGGATGCCGTAGAAGCCGGCGTAGTTGGTGAGGATGTCGATCGGCCGTTCGAAGAAGTTGAAGTTCATCTCCTGCGGCACCAGGCCAATCTGGCGCATGGCCGCGGAGCGCTGGGTGGCGACGTCGATGCCGAACACCTGCACGTCGCCCGAGGAAGCATTCACCAGCGAGCTCACGACACCGATCAGCGTGGACTTGCCCGCGCCATTGGGCCCGAGCAGGGCGAAGAAATCGCCGGGCGCGACGTCCAGCGAGACGCCCTTGAGCGCCTCGACGCCAGTGTCATAGACCTTGCGCAGGTCGCGGATGTGCAGGGCGGGCGTGGGCATGCGGTTGGCGTTCCGGGAGGGGCGGGGTTGCGCGCTGGGCGCGGGGCGATCTTGGCGGCGAGTTCCGGGCGGAGCGGCTTTTCACAGGGCGCGCACCGTGTCGGGCGGGCCGGACGCTATTATAGGCGCCGCGCAAAGCACGTTCGACGGAAGACCCCGATTGGCCAATCCCTTTCCACTGCGGCTGGTCGGCAGCCACATGCTGGCGCCCAGCGTGCGGCACCTGGACTTTGCCCGCGACGACGGGCTGCCGCTGGATTTCGTGCCGGGCCAGTTCATCCAGGTGCACTTCAACTACGCCGACGGCACCCCGACCAAGCGCAGCTACTCGCTGGCGACCGTCCACGACCATGCGCTGGGCCCGGGCGAGTCGGTGCAGATCGCCGTCAGCTACGTTCCCGGCGGCGCCGCCACCGCGCTGTTCGCCGCGCTGGACGAGGGCCAGCAGATCCAGGCCAGCGGTCCCTACGGGCGCTTTTGCCTGGGCACGGCCGACCAGAACCGGCGCTATTTGCTGATCGGCACCGGCACCGGCGTCACCCCGTACCGGGCGATGCTGCCCCAGCTGGCGCAGATGATGGCCGCGCGCGCGCTCGACGTGGTGCTGCTGTTCGGCGCGCGCACGCCCGAAGAGCTGATCTATGGCGAGGACTTTGCCACCTTCGGCGCCGCGCACCCGCGTTTCCGCTTCGTGCCCTGCTTCAGCCGCGAGCTGCCCGTCGACGCCGACCCCCTGTTCCGCAACGCGCTGGTCCGGCGGGGCTATGTGCAGGAGGCGCTGGCCGAGTTCGCCCCGGACCCTGCCACCGACATCGCCTACCTGTGCGGCAACCCGAACATGGTGGACGCGAGCTTCGAGGCCCTGAAGGCGGCTGGCCTGGCGATCCCGGCCATCCGCCGCGAGAAGTACGTCAGCAGCAAATAGCCGGCCGCCGCATCACGGACGCCGCCGTCTTGAAATTGTCATTTAACCGTGTTTATCATTCAACTACCTTGAATGAAGGAGCCCGGCATGAGTTACGAATACCGCATCGAGACCATCTGCTTCGACGACCCCGGGCAGCGCCAGGCCAATGTCCTGGCGATCGCCAACCGGCTGGGCCGCGAAGGCTGGCGCCTGGCCAGCCTGGATGTGGCTCCGCGGCTGGCGGTGAACGAACGCGAGCTGCCCGTGCTGTTCGAACGTCCCGTGGCCTGAGCCGGCTGCCGTGCCCAGGACGAAACAGCGGATCCAGGACCGCGTGCTGCTGGATCCCGCCAAGCTGCGCGTGCTCGGCGACCCGATCCGCTCGTTCGTGGTGTATTCGCTGGTGCCCGAAGCCAAGACCGTCAAGCGGCTTGCCGGGGAGCTGGGTTGTCCGCCAACGCGCTTGTATTACCACATGCAGCAGCTGGAGAAACACGCACTGGTGTTCGTGGAAAGCGAGCGGCGGGTGTCCGGCATCGTCGAAAAGCACTATCGCGCCGTCGGCCGCGAACTGACGCTGGACCGGGCCTCGTTCCTGCGCTCGGGCAAGCTCGACACGGCGCGCCGGGATGCCCTGCTGGGATTCGTGTTCGACCAGAGTCGCCTGGAGATCCTGCGCGGGCTCGAGGATGGACGCATCGACATCCATCGCCGGCCCCCGGAGCCCGGCGCGCTGATCGCCTACCGCAACGTGCTCAAGCTCAGCGACCCGCAAGCCGCCCGCCTGTACCAGCGGCTGTACGACTTCTGGATGGAATACGACGCCATCGCCCGCGAGCCAGCCGAAGGCGGGCGGTTTTACGCGTTCGTCGCGTCGCTGTATCCCAACGACATGCAGCCTGCGGCGGGCGCCGCCGCGGCAGCCGCCCCCGGGCGGGAGCGGGCGGGCAAACCGCCGCGGTGATCGCCATGCATGTAAAGCTTCCTTGACAGCTTCCGTCCAAGGCCGTATCTTCCTGTCAAGTTACCTTGACATGCCGCCATGACCCCTTCCGACGCCCTTCCGACCTGCCGCCGCAAAGCCCTCCGGGTCCTGGCCGCCAGCCTGGCCAGCCTGGGCCTGGCCTGGGCGGGTTATGCCTCCGGGCAGCTGAGCGACCACCTGGCCGGCTTCTTCACGGGCATGGGCGTCGGCGGCCTGTTCGCCGCCGCGCTGTTGTGGTGGAGCCCGGACATGAGCGACGCCGCGCCCAAGTCGGCCTTGCGTCGCTACCGGCGCGAGATGGGGATGGCGATGACCGGCTACGTCGCGGTCATGCTGGTCTGGAAGCCCCTGCTGCACGCCGCCGACGCCGCCTGGCTGAGGGTCGTGATCGCCCTGCTGCCCGCCGTCCTGATGATGTGGGTGCTGCGCGCCTTCGTGCGCTTCGTGCGCGATTCGGACGAACTGCACCGGCGCATCGAGCTGGAGTCCGGCTCGATCGCCGCCCTGCTGGTGAGCGCCGGCTACATGGCCGCCGGTTTCCTGCAGAGCGCCGACCTGATCGCGGTGCCGTCGAGCCTGGCGATGCTGCTGGTGTTCCCGGCGATTTGCCTGACCTACGCGAGCACCAAGGTGGTGATCGCCAGGCGCTATCTGTGAACAACCGGCTGCGCGAGTTGCGCGAAGCGCGCGGCTGGTCCCAGGGCGCGCTGGCCGAACAGCTCGAGGTGTCGCGGCAGACGGTCAACGCGCTGGAAACCGGCAAGTACGACCCCAGCCTGCCGCTCGCCTTCCGCATCGCCCGCACCTTCGGCGAAGCGATCGAACAGATTTTTTCCGACGAACCACGCTGAACGAGGATGACCTGATGTCGAACACACAACGCCGCCTGATCGTGGCGGCCCTGGCCCTCGCGGCCCTGGCCTGGTTCAAGCTGCCGCACCATCGGCCCGGCGCCGATGCCGCGTCAGCCACGTCGGCGCAAGCCGCCGTCGGTGCTGACCCGGCGGCGCCCGCCCCGGCCGCGATCACCCGCCGGGTCGGCAAGATCGGCTTCACGCCCTGCACGCTGGCGCCCGAGTTCGGCACGCAATCGGTCGAGGCGCTCTGTGGCGGCCTGGACGTGCCGGAGAACCGGGCTGCGCCCGCGGGGCGGAAGATCCGCCTGGCGATCGCCTGGCTGCCGGCCAAGGGCGATGCCCAGCCCGATCCGATGGTGATGATCGCCGGCGGCCCGGGGCAATCGGCGCTGGACACCTTCCCGTCCATTGCCAACGCCTTCGCCGACCTGCGCAAGCACCGCGACATCCTGCTGGTCGACCAGCGCGGCACCGGAGGCTCCAACAAGCTCAGCTGCAAGGACGCGGAGGACGCGGGCAAGCCCGGGGCCGGCAAGTCGGCCGGCGATGACGCGGGCGACGCGCAGGCGCAGACGCCCTCGGATGCCAGTGTCGAAGCCGACCTGGCCAAGGCGCGCGAGGCTGCGCAGCGCTGCGTGGTGCAGCTGTCCAAGGTCGCGGACCTGCGCTACTACGCCACCACGGACGCCATCCAGGACCTGGACGACGTGCGCGCCGCGATCGGCGCCGACAAGCTCAACCTGATGGGCGTGTCCTACGGCACCCGCGTTGCGCAGCAGTACGCCAAGCGCTATCCCGCCCACGTGCGCACCATCACCATCGACGGCATCGCGCCCAATTCGCTGGTGCTGGGCAATACCATGGCGCGCACCCTGGAAAGCTCGCTCGACCGCCAGTTCGGCCTGTGCGCCAAGGATCCCAAGTGCGCCGGCAAGCTGGGCGATCCGCGCGCCAACCTCGACGCGCTCATGCAGAAATTGCGCACGGCGCCGCCGACGGTGACCTTCCGCGACGCGATCACCGGCGAATCGCGCAGCCAGGTGCTGACGCCGGCGCACATCGCCGGCCTGGCGCGCATGTTCGCCTACATCCCGCAGGCGGCCGGCCTGCTGCCGCTGGAACTCAACGAGGCCGCACACGGGCGCTATGAACCCCTGATGGCGCTGTCCAACCTGCTGCGCGCGACGGTCGGCGACCAGATCACCGATGGCATGCAGTATTCGGTCCTCTGCACCGAGGATGGGGGCGAGCTGAAAGCCGACCCCGCCGATGCCCACACCCTGCTCGGCACCGAGATGGTGACCACCCTGCAGGCGCAGTGCGCGGTCTGGCCGCACGGCGTCCGCCCGGCCGATTTCCGCACGCCGCTCACCGGCAACCTGCCGGTGCTGATCCTGTCGGGCGAGTTCGACCCGGTCACCCCGCCCGCGTTCGGCGACGAGGTGCTCAAGTCGCTCGGCAATGCGCGCCACCTGGTGGTGCGCGGCCAGGGCCACAACGTGCTGCCGGTCGGTTGCGTGCCCAAGTTGTTCACCCGCTTCGTCGAGACGGCGGATGCGAAATCACTGGATGTGCACTGCCTGGACAAGGTGCCCTACGCGGCGCCGTTCACGGGTTTTTACGGCTGGGAGCCCTGACATGATCGAAGTCCGCGATTTGCACAAGTCCTTCAAGACCAAGGCTGGCATCGTCCGCGCGGTGCAGGGCGTCGGTTTCACGGCGCGCGACGGCGAGATCACCGGCCTGCTCGGCCCCAATGGCGCCGGCAAGACCACGACGCTGCGCATGCTCTACACGCTGATGTCGCCCGAGTCTGGCAGCGTCAGCGTGGATGGCTTGGACAGCGTGCGCGATGCCGAGGCGGTGCGCCGCCGGCTGGGCGTGCTGCCGGACGCGCGCGGCGTTTACAAGCGGCTGACCGCACGCGAGAACATCGCGTATTTCGGCGCGCTGCACGGCATGTCGCCAGGCGCGATCGCCGCACGCACCGCCGCGCTGTCCGGCGCCCTGGGCATGGACGACGTGCTCGACCGCCAGGCAGAAGGGTTTTCGCAGGGCCAGCGCACCAAGACCGCCATCGCCCGCGCCCTGGTGCACGACCCGAAGAACGTGATCCTCGACGAGCCCACCAACGGGCTGGACGTCATGACCACCCGCGGCCTGCGCGACTTCCTGCGCCAGCTGCGCGCCGAGGGGCGCTGCGTGATCTTCTCCAGCCACATCATGCAGGAGGTCGCGGCGCTGTGCGATCGCATCGTGGTGATCGCCCAGGGCAAGGTGATGGCCGCCGGCACGCCCGACGAACTGCGCGCCCACACCGGCGAAGACAACCTCGAAGACGCCTTCGTCAAGGCGATCGGATCTGAAGAAGGACTGCACGCATGAGCCCGTTGTTCACTGTCTGGCGCAAGGAACTGACCGACCTGTTCCGCGACCGCCGCACGCTCGCCATCTCCCTGCTGATGGGTCCCCTGCTGATGCCGGCGCTGGTGCTGGGCATCGGCAAGCTGGCCTCGGACCGCATCAGCACCCAGCTCGAGAAGCCGCTCGAGGTGCCGGTGATCGGGCGCAGCAATGCACCCAACCTGGTGTCCTGGCTGGAGGGGCAGAACATCGTCGTGATGCCGGCGCCGGCCGATCCCGACAGCGCCATCCGTGACCAGAAGAACGACGTCATCCTGCGCATCGGCGGCAAGTTCGACGCGCAGTGGCGGGCCAGCATGCCGGCCCTGGTCGAGATCCTGCACGACAGCTCGCGCGAGGATGCACAGATCCCGGTGCAGCGCCTGCAGACCTTGCTGGACAACTACGCCCAGGGCGTCGGCGGCCTGCGCCTGGTGGCACGGGGCATCAGCCCGACCACGATGCAGCCGCTGCGCGTCAGCGACCGCGACCTGGCGACGCCGGAAGCGCGCACCGGGCAGGCCTTGAGCTTCCTGCCCTACTTCCTGATCCTGACCAGCTTCCTGGGTGGCGCCTACCTGGTGATCGACACCACCGCCGGCGAGCGCGAGCGGCAATCGCTCGAGCCCCTGCTGGCCACGCCGGCGAAGCGCGCGGTGATCATGAGCGGCAAGATCCTGGCCGCCTGCAGCTTCGGCCTGCTCAGCCTGGTGCTGACGTTGGCGGCGTTCAAGCTCAGCTTCCAGTTCGCGCCGAGCCTGGGGATCAAGCTCGACGTCACCCTGTGGGCGATCGCGCGGATCCTGCTGGTGCTCACGCCGATCGTGCTGATCGGCACCTGCCTGCTCACCGTCATCGCCGCCGGCGCCAAGTCGGTGAAGGAAGCGCAGAGCTACATGAGCGTGCTGATGCTGCTGCCCCTGGTGCCGACCATCATCCTGCTGGTCAACCCGGTGAAGAACCAGCTGTGGATGCTGACCGTGCCCTTCCTGGCGCAGAACCAGATGATCCTCAAGCTGGTGCGCAGCGAGTCCATCACCATGGCCGAATGGGCGGCCTACCTGGCCGCCGGCTTCGCTGCCGGCCTGGTGCTGTGGTGGCTGGCGGCGCGGCGCTACCTCGACGAGAGGTTGGCGATCTCGGCGTAGTGCGCTGCATTACGCGCTGAAGGAAAAAGCCCCGCGAGTGCGGGGGTTTTTTCTCGAAGCGGTCAACGAGCAAGCGCGATCGCTGCGAAGTGCAGGAGGATCGCGCGCCGCCGCGAGTGCTATGGCGCGAAGTCGAAGGTGCGGGTCACGTTCTGCGCACTGGCCATCGGCTGGTAGCGCCAGCGCCGCACGGCCGCCTGCACGCTGCGCTCGAACACGCCGCGCGGCCGTG
The DNA here is from genome assembly GCA_025352045.1 of Gammaproteobacteria bacterium. GTDB lineage: Bacteria > Pseudomonadota > Gammaproteobacteria > Xanthomonadales > Xanthomonadaceae > Arenimonas. The sequence goes on from JANXUD010000110.1 coordinate 37,061, forward strand.
CGCTGACGACGTCGATGTTGCCGACGCTGCCATCGGCATTGACGGTGAACGACACCGTGACCTGCCCGGACGTACGCGAGCGCCGCGCCTCCGGCGGGAACACCGGTTGCGGCGAACTGCCTGCGACCAGGTCGCCGGTCGAGGCAGCGGCGGCCGGACGGCTCGGCGCCGCGGGCTCCGGGCGCGGCGGCGGGTTGGCGGGGGCGGTCGCGACCGGCTCCGGATTGCGTTGCGGCGGCGGCGGCGGCGGCTGCGCGGC
>JANXUD010000113.1 GCA_025352045.1 Gammaproteobacteria bacterium
GGAGAACATCTTCCGCAACGTCGAGAACGGCATGTCGCCGATGGCGGCGGCGTTCAAGGGTAGCCGCGAAATCGGATTCGCGATCATCGCGATGAGCCTGACCCTGGCCGCGGTGTACGTGCCGTTCGCCTTCCAGACCGGGCGCACCGGCAAGCTGTTCATCGAATTCGCGCTGACCCTGGCCGGCGCGGTCGTGGTGTCGGGCTTCACCGCCCTGACCCTGTCGCCGATGATGAGCTCACGCCTGTTGCGGCACGAGAAAAAGCACGGCGCCGCCTACGAGTTCGGCGAGAAGATCCTGCGCGGCCTGGACAATGGCTACAAGCGCGCGCTCGAGGGCGTGATGGCCGTGCGCTGGTGGGTGGTCGGCGGTGCATTCGTCATCCTCGGCGGCCTGGTGCTGCTGCTCGCGCAGCTGCCCTCGGAGCTCGCCCCGGGCGAGGACCAGGGCCTGGTGATCGGTTTCGGCACTGCGCCCGAAGGCGCGACCATCGACTACACCGACACCTATGCCAAGCAGATGGAGGACGCGTTCAAGAAGATCCCGGAGATGGACCGCTACTTCGAGATCGTCGGCTTCAACGGCGTCACCTCGGCGATCGGCTTCGTCGGGCTGCGCGACTGGTCCGAGCGCTCGCGCAACGCGCAGGCGATCGCCGGTTCGCTGTTCCCGCAGTTCATGGGCATCACCGGCATCATGGCCTTCCCGATCACGCCGCCCTCGCTGGGGCAGAATGGATTCGGCCAGCCGGTCAGCTTCGTGCTGCAGACCACCGGTAGCTGGGAAGACCTGGACGCGCTGGTCAAGAAGCTGCTTGCCAAGATCGCCGAGAACCCGCGGCTCACCCAGCCCGACTCCGACCTCAAGCTCAACAAGCCCGAACTGCGCCTGGAGATGGACCGCGACAAGATCGCGGCCGTGGGCACGGACGTGACCACGGTCGGGCGCACGCTCGAGACCATGCTCGGCGGCCGCCGCGTCACCCGGTTCAAGAAGGGCACCGAGCAATACGACGTGATCGTGCAGATCGCCGACGATGCGCGGCGCACTCCGAGCCAGCTGGCCGACATCTATGTCCGCGCCGCCGACGGCAGCATGGTGCAGATGAACAACCTGGCCTCGGTGAAGGAAACGGTCGCGGCCAAGGAGCTGAACCACTTCAACAAGCTACGCGCGGCCACCATCAGCATGGGCCTGGCCCCCGGCTACACCCAGGGCGAGGCGCTCAAGTGGTTGGAGTCCGCCCTGCAGCAGGTGGCCCCCGGCGCGCAGTACGACCTGTCCGGGCAGTCGCGCGAGCTGCGCGAGTCCAGCGCCAGCGCGGGCATGATGCTGGTGCTCGCGCTGGTGTTCATCTACCTGGTGCTGGCGGCGCAGTTCGAGAGTTTCATCGACCCGATCGTGATCCTGGTGTCGGTGCCGCTGGCGGTGTTCGGCGCCTTCCTGTGCCTGGTGCTGCTCAATGTCGGCAACCACCTGGGGCTGTGGAACACGATCACGTCCTGGAACATCTACACCCAGATCGGCGTGGTCACCCTGATTGGCCTGGTGTCCAAGCACGGCATCCTGATCGTGGAATTCGCCAACCAGTTGCAGGAGCAGGGCCAGTCCAAGCTGGAGGCGGTCGTGCACTCGGCCGGCCTGCGCCTGCGGCCGATCCTGATGACCACAGGCGCCATGGTCCTGGGTTCGATCCCGCTCGCCTTCGCGGCCGGTGCAGGCGCCGAGGCCAGGCACCAGATCGGCTGGGTGATCGTGGGCGGCATGAGTTTCGGCACCGTGTTGACCTTGTTCGTGGTGCCGGTGGTCTATTCCCTGCTGGCCCGCACCCACCGCCATGGTCCGCTGGACGGCGACGTGGTGACCGCGCCAACCCCGCCCCCGGCCGTAACGCATTGATTTGATGGGCCGGCGCCGGCCCTGATCCGGCCGGCAGGCGGGCATCCAGGGCCACGGTGTGCGAGAATGGGGGCCGGCGCGGACACGCCGTCCGCCCATCTTCGAAGGAATTTCCCATGCGCAAGGCACGCGCGCGGCGCCGTCGGGCCCGCCTCAACAGTCACAAGAAGTAAGAAAGCGCCGGCCTCGAGCCGGCGTTTTGTTGTGGGTCAGCCCGTGTAGCGGCAGCCCGAGGTGCAGGTTTCGTGCACGACCACTTGGGACAAGGCCGGCAGCGCCGGCTTGAGGTGGTCCCAGATCCAGATCGCGAGGCGCTCGCTGGTCGGGTTCTCCAGGCCCTCGATGTCGTTGAGGTAGTTGTGGTCCAGGCGGTCGTACAGCGGCTGGAATGCGCGCTTCACGTCGGCGAAATCCATCACCCACCCGGACTCCGCCCCCAGCGCCCCCGACACCACCAGTTCCACCTGGAAGCTGTGCCCGTGCAGGCGCGCGCACTTGTGCCCGGCCGGGACGTTGGGCAGCCGGTGGGCGGCCTCGATGTGGAAACGCTTGAAGATCTCCATGGGGCGCGATTATAGGCCCCCGGGGTTTTCCGGGGATTCGCGTCCAGCTTTGGAGCTGCGCCTGGCACGTCCGTCCCGGGCGCCCTGGTGAATCCCGCTCATTTTGCGTGTGCGCGGGCATCGATGTGCGTTTCTTCACACCTTCCGCCTGCCGGCGCGTGTAGATTCGGCGGCCACAAGCGGGCCGACCGCGCGCGCGCCTGCTCAGAGCCCCATGGACCCCAAGATCGACCCCCTGCTGGTGCAACTTGCGCAGACCGTGGGCGGCCAGCAGACACTGGAGACGCTGACCCGTCCCCTGCTCGAAATGCTGCAGGCGGTGACCGGCCTGGAATCGACCTACCTGACCACCATCGACCTGGCCAAGGGCGAGCAGCACATCCTGTTCGCGCGCAACTCCCGGACGATGCAGATCCCCGAAGGCGCGTCCTTCCCCTGGCACGACACCCTGTGCAAGCGCGCGCTCGACGAAGGGCGCATGTGCACCAGCGACGTGCCGGCGGCCTGGGGTGATTCCGAGGCCGCGGCCGCGCTGGGCATCCGAACCTATGTCAGCAGCGCGGTGCGGGCCTCGGATGGCAGCTTGGTCGGCACCCTGTGCGCGGCGAGCGCCGACTCGATGCAGCTGGCGCCCAACGTGGACCGCGTGCTTGGCATGTTCTCCACCCTGATCGGCCAGCACGTCGAGCGCGAGGCGCTGATGGGCCAGTTGCGCGTCGCCAACGCCAAGCTGGCCTCGTTCGCGATGACCGACATGCTCACCAGCCTGCCCAACCGGCGCGCCCTGGTGCAGGAGCTCACGCGGATGCTCGCGCGCTGCCAGCGCGACGGCAGCGCCCTGCTGGCGGCCTTCATCGACCTCGACGGCTTCAAGCAGATCAACGACCGGCACGGCCACGACGCCGGCGACCAGTTCCTGGTGGCGATGGCCGCGCGACTGGGCGCAGGCCTGCGCGCGGGCGACGTGCTGGCGCGGCTGGGTGGCGACGAGTTCGTGGTGGTCGCGCACGACTCGCATGCGCCGGATTCCGCGGCCGGATTCCGCGACCACTTGGCGCGGCTGACGATCGGCCACTTCGCCCTGGGCATGGACCTGGACCTGGACTACCTCGGCGCGAGCGTCGGCGTGGTGCGCATCGCGTCAGGCAGCCTGACCGCCGAAGACGTGCTGGTGCGCGCGGACGCGGCGATGTACGAGAACAAGCGCGCCCGCAGACGGCACCAGGCGATGCTGGAGCGCCCGCTGCCCGGGCGACTCGTCCAGGCCTGAGCCGCGACGGCTTCAGCGTTCCTTGCGCAGGTTCAGCGTGGCCTTGTTCTCGACCGTGCTCGATTCGATCTCGATGTCGAAGCCCTTGCGCAGCAGGTATTTCAGCGTCAGCACCTGGCCGGTGCCGAGCAGGGCCACGCCATAGCTCACGTACAGGCGCGGCGACAGGTACTTGCCGGCGCTGACCACGTCGCCACCCAGCGCGCGGTTCTCCGCGATGCCGGCGTCCTCCAGGCCCAGGCGCGCGCCCAGTTGCCCGACCAGCAGGTTGCTGCCCAGCGACAGCGCGCTGCGCGCGGCATTGAGCTGGCGTCCTTCGCTGCCGCTGGCGCTCGACAGCGGCCGGCCGAGCGCGAGGTAAGCCAGCGCCTCGGACTGCGAGCTCGCCGGATTGGTCCACACGGTTGCCGTCGGTGCTTCGGCGCGGCCGCGCACGTCCACGCCGGCGGTGACGTCGCCGACCTGGCGTTCGGCGCGGATATCCACCAGCGGATTGCCGACCGGGCTGTTCGCCCACACCAGCCGTCCGCGGGTGATCTTCAGTTTCTGTCCGTAGGCGACATAGGTGCCATCGATCTCGAGCTGGCCGGTCGCCGCGACTTCGCTGCCGGGGCGCGAACGCGCGCGCAACTGGCCACTGAGCTGGCCGTCGAGGCCGAAGCCATCCACGCGCACGTCCTTGCCCGGCACCAGGGTGAGGTCGAGCTCGAGTGCGAGCGGCGCGCTGCGGTCCTCGGGCACCGGATCGACGACGCGCACATCGGGCGAGGTGCTGACGCCGCCATCGAGCACGTCCAGGTGCAGGCGCGCGGACGGCAGGCCGACGCTGCCGACCACGACCAGGCCCGCGCCCAGCTTGTGCGTGACCACGACATCCGGATCGGCGACCGCGCGCAGCGCGCGGGTATCCGAGAGCAGCACGTTCTTGCCGGTGACATGCAGGCGCAGCGGCTCGACGCCCGCGGCCCAGCCCAGCGTGCCGTCGACACGCAGGACGCCGTCACCGGCGCGGACCTGGCCGCTCAGCGCGGCGCTGCCATCGGCGCGCGCGTCGAGCTTGAGCGCGCCCTCGCGCAGGGTCACCCCGAGCGCGGGCAGGTCGGCGCCGAAATTGGCCAGGGTGGCGTCGCCGGACAGGCGTGGCTGCGCGCGCGTGCCGCCGAGTGCGAGGCGGCCATCCACGTGGCCCGTGGGCGCGGCGATGTCGGGGGAGAACAACTCCAGCCAGCCAATTTCGGAAGTATGGATCTCGACGTTGCCAGCGAGCGTGGAGGCGGGGGCCCAACCGGTGCTCGCTGTTGCCGCCAGCGTACCGCCGCGCGCGAACACGACACTGGCGTCTCCGCCGACCGCGTTCGCATCGAACCGCAGGTGCAGGTCGGCAGACTTGTATCCGACCACATCGCTGCGCGCGCCCAGCGCCAGGCTGCCATCGCGCGCACTGACGTGGACGTCGCCGCGCCACGCGCCCTTGGCCCCGGGCAGCACGTTCCCGTCCAGGTCGATGTTGCCGTGCAACTGCCAGGGCCGCTGACCCGGGCGCTCGGGCAGATAGGACTGCACCAGCGACAACGGCAGGGCGCTGCCGTGCACGGTGATGCCGCGCCCCGGCCATTCGCCACCGGCACACAGCGTGCCGCCCGCGGTTGACGCGAGGCAGGCGCGCTGCAAGGCGCCGTGCGCGCCATTCCAGGTAACGCCGGCGGCCTGCTGAAGGTGCCAGGGCGCGCCGCGCGTCGGCTCCAGCTGCAGCGACGCGAGCCGGCCCGTCCAGCCATCGCCGTGCTTGCCCGCATCACCGGCGAAGGCGATGGCGCCGACATCGCCGTGCGCCCTTGCCGTCAACGCGAGGCGTTCCATGGCGCCTCGCGCGTCCAGCACCAGCGCGTCGACGGGCAGGCCCACCTGCAGGCCGCTGGCCTCGACGTGCAACTGGCCGTCCTTGCCCGCATGCCAGGGCAGGCGGCCATGCGCCGACAGGTGCGCGGCGCGCTGCGTGCCCCAGGCAAGGTCGTTGCCATCGAGCGAGGCGTCGATGTCGGGTGCGCGTCGCGTGCCGCCGACGTGCAGCTGGCCGCGCAACAGGCCGCGGCCTTCGGGCAGCAGGTCCTGCAGTTGCAGCGGCGAAAACGTCGCCGAGACATCCACGGCGCTGGCGACCTTGCCGTTGGCGACGACATGGCTGGCACCCAGTCCGAGGTCGAGGCTGCCCTGCCAGGCATCGTCCGCGCGTGCTGCGCCCGCCTGGGCGTCGGGCGCGCCATGCAGTGTCAGCTGCGCCTTCGCCTTAAGCGGGCGGCCGCGCAGGCTGCCGGCGAGCGCAGGCGCATCCAGGCTCGCGTCCAGGCCGCCGTCGGCGCGGTACGCGCCATCGGTATGCGCGGTGCCGCGGATGGCGCCATTCCAGCCCGGGAAGAAATAGCCCGGATCGAAACCGGCCAGCCGCGTGTCGAGCGACCAGGACAGCACGGGCGACCAGGCGATGCGTCCATCGGCGTCGAGCGTTCCGGTCGGCATCGTGGCATGCAGTGCGTGGATGTCGGCGTGCGATCCGTCGCCGCGCAGGTCCACATGCACGCCGGCCGACTGTTTGTCGCGGGACAGGGTCGCGTCGCCGATGGCGGTCCAGGCCTTGGAGGTGCCGGCCAGGTGGATGTTTCCGCCGGCCACCACTTGCTCCGCGGGTGTCGCGCCAGTCCAGTGCAGGTCGCGGGCGAGCACGCCGACGCGCAGCTGGATCGCCTTCGGGTCGCCGAAATCGGCCAGCCCGGTGATCCGCGCCGTGCCGCCAGCCACGCCGAGCACCAGCGGCTGGAAGCTGAGTTGCTGGCGCGCGATGCGGATGGTCGAAGGCAGCATCGCGTAACGCGCCTGGCCCTGGCGCAGCTCGCCCTGCATGCTCGACAGGCCCGCGACGCCGGCTGCTGCCAGCTTGGCGGACCAGGGCGCCGCGCCGCGCGCGGAGACGCCAACGACGCCGCCATCGATCGCGTCGGCCTTCAATGCCGCGTTCCAGTGCGGCGCATCGCGGCCGCGCAGCGACAGATGCGCCTGCAGCGGGCCGGGTGCATTACCGGCCAGTGCGACTTCCATGTGCGCCAGATCCCCGCGCATGACCAGGCCAGCGCGTGCGCGGGTGCCGTCGGGCGAGGCGGCGAGCCAGGCGCTTGCGGTGAGGTTGCTGCGGTAGTCCTGGCGCGGAATGTAGTCGCCGTGCAATGTAAAGCTACCGCGGTCGCTATCGATGCGCAGGTCCTGCACGCGCAGCAGGCCGCGTTCGGCCACCAAGCCACCCACCAGGGTGTCGACGTGCATCAGGTGCATCGTGCCGTAGTCGACGCGCAGGTCGTCCACGCGCAACGCATCCACGCGCACTGGCAGCGGGATGGCGATCAGCGGCAGGCTTCCGGGCCAGTCCGGCAGCGTGAACGGGTTGGTGCTTTGCGGGATGTGCAAGGTGCCGTGGGCGATGGACAGCGCATCGAGCTGCAGGCGGCCGCTGGCGAGCGGGCGCAGCGACGGATCCAGCGTCACCACGGCGGCGTCGAACACGGTGCCGTGGTAATCGAAATGCAGGCCGCGCAGGGTCATTGGGCCCGCCGCCGGACCCTCCGCGGATTTCCAGCTGAGGTGCGCATCGGCGGGCAGGCGGGCGACGATGCGCGCGAGCAGGACATCGCGGCCGCCGACCGTGTTGAAGAGCCAGCTGGCGAACAGCGCCAGCACGATGACGAGGGCGGCAGCGGTCAAGCCGCTGCGCAGGATGATCCGGGAGGCGCGCGTCACAGGTTCGCGCCGATGTTGAGGGTGATCTGGAACGGCGAATCGGGCTGGTCCAGTCCGCGCGCCAGGTCGATGCGCAGTGGCCCCACGGGCGAGCGCCAGCGCAACCCGATGCCGACGCCGGTGCGCATGTCCGGGTGGCCTTCGAAGGCACTGCCCGTGTCCACGAAGACCGCGGCGCCCCAGCGCGGCGTGAAGTAGCGCTCGTACTCGACGCTGGCGGTCACGACATTGCTGGCGCCGATCGGGAAGCGATTGCCCGGTCCGCCCACGCGCGGCCCGACTTCACGCCAGCCATAGCCGCGGATGCTGCCGTCACCGCCTGCGTGGAAGCGCAGCGATGGCGGTAACTGCAGCAAGGCATTGGTGAAGGTGTGGCCCACTTCACCGCGCAGCAGCAGGCGATCGTCGGGGCCCAGGCCATGGAACCAGCGCAACTCGACGCGCGTCTGCACGAAATTCGCGTCCGAGCCCGCACCCCCGATACCGCCGCGCACATCGGCGGAGCCGGCGAAGCCGCGCCGCGGCTCGAGCAGGTTGTCCACGTTGCGGTAGGTGCCGGAAATGGAAGGAAACAACAGCGACGCGTAGCGGTAATCCGGCGGGGTCAGCGGATCGCCATCATCCTCGGCCGCATAGGCCCAGCGCTCGCGCAGGAAATGCAGGCCCACCACGGCGCGCCAGTGCGTATTGATCTCGCCGCTGCGGCTGGCCACCACTTCGATGCGCCGGGTGTCGATGTAGACGGTCTGCTCGTCGGCCGCCTGCGCACCGAGCGAATACCAGCCTTCGAACCAGGCGCTGGCGGGGATGCGGTATTCCAGCGACAGCAGCTTGCGCTGCCGCGCGTAGTCCAGCTCCGCCAGCGCCTTGTGCCCGCGTGCGTTCAGGTAGCGGCGCTCCAGGCCGAGCCGGATGCCGGGTCCGCTGGTGCTGCCGTAACCCAGGCCCGCGGTGTAGATGCTGCGCTTGGCCGGCGTGAGCGTGACCAGGATCGGCACCGTGGTGCCGGACTTCTTCTCGAGCTGCGGCTCGATGTCGATGCCTGCGAAATAGTCGAGCCGCGACAGCGTGTCGCGCAGTGCGTCCAGCTTGGCCTGGTCATAGGGCGCGCCGGGTTTCCAGTGCACCTGCTTCATCAACAGCGCATCGTTGATGATGGATGTCGGTGCCTGCACGAAACTCACCGGCCCCAGCACATGGCGCGCGCCGCTGCTCCAGGCCAGGTCGACGTCGGCCAGGCGGGTGGCACGGGTCACTGCGACATCGTGGCGATCGAGCGTCGCGTCGAAATAGCCGCGATCGGCCAGGCGGCGGGCGATGCGCGCCTTGCTGGTTTCGTATTGCGTCTGGTCGAACACGGCGCCGGCCTTGGGGACGAAGGCATCGACGTCGGTTGTCAGCACGGGATCCGCCCTGCCCGGGCCGTCAATGGCCACGTGCAGGGCATTGACGTGCACCGGTTCGCCGGGCGTGATGATTACGCGGACCGTCCCATCCGCGACTTGCGACACCTCGACCGCAGCTGAGAAGTAGCCGAAGGGTTCCAGCGCGTGCCGGGCCTCGGGCTCCGCCTCGCGCACCAGGTAGTCGCGCCGGGCCTGGCTGAGGTCGCGCCCGATGGAGTTGACCAGGGACAGGGCGCGGCGGACGTTGTCCACCATCAGCGGGTCGTCGAGGCCGCGGATTTCCACGGCGGTGAGCTTGTCGGCACGCACCGGCGCGGCGAACGAGGAGGCCAGCAGCAGCGCGGCGAGGGCGACGACGGGGGCGGGTGGTCGCATGCCGGAAGGATAGCCTGAACGTTCCCCCGACTCGAAACCGGGGATGAACAAACCCTCTCGGCGAGCGTCGCTTGCGGGCCGATCACCTGCCGCCGGCGAAAGCAGGCCGGGGCGTGGTCAGTGACGATGCCGACCGCCTGCATCCAGGCCTAGGTGATGGTCTGCCCGACGAACTTGAAACTGCTAAAGGCCCTCGCCCTGGGCCTGCATCGCGTTGTAGATCGCCGCACCCGCGATTCCCGCCAGGATCTTTGCGCGCGCGCGGACGATGACCGGCTCCGCCATCAGGCGCGCGACGTCGCCGTCGTCGAAGCCCGCCACCCTGGCCGGGCCGACCCGGCCCAGGCGCAGCGGGAGACGGGCGTCGGCATCGTGCGGGAAGTGTAGCCGTCGGGACGGGGTTAGAATCCGGGGAAATCCACGGGAGCGGGCCCCATGCAACTGCAGGGCAAGGTCGTCGCCATCACCGGCGCATTTGGTGCACTGGGCAGCGCCGTCGTGCGCGCCGTGCTGGCGGAAGGCGCGCAGGTCGCCGCCATTGATCGCGCTTCTGCGCCGCATGCGCCGCTCGAGGGCGCGGCATTGTTCGGCGACGTGGACCTGTCCAGCGACACCGGCGCGCGCGCGGCGGTCGATGCCATCGTCGCGCGCTTCGGCCGCCTCGACGCACTGGTGAACATCGCCGGCGGCTTCCGCTGGGAGACCGTCGCGGACGGTTCGCTCGCGACCTGGAACGCGATGTTCGAGGCCAACCTGCGCACCGCCGTCGGGGCCTGCCACGCGGCGCTGCCGCACTTGCCCGGCGACACCGGCCGCATCGTCAACATCGGCGCCAATGGCGCGATGAAGGCCGGGGCCGGCATGGGCGCCTACGCGGCGTCGAAGTCCGGCGTCGCGCGGTTGACCGAAGCGCTAGCGGAGGAGCTCAAGGACCGCGGCATCACCGTCAACGCGCTGCTGCCATCGATCATCGACACCGCGGCCAATCGCAAGGACATGCCCACGGCGGACTTCGGCACGTGGGTGCGGCCGGAGCAGCTGGCGGACGTGATCGTGTTCCTGCTGTCCGCGAAGTCGTCGGCGATCACGGGTGCGTTGTTGCCGGTGACGGGACGCGTCTAGTTGAACCGGGGCGCCCGCCCGCGCCACTGCCAGGGGCTGGCGATCGCGGTCGTCCTCCTGCTGTTGCCGGCGGCGGCATTCGCCCAGTCCTGCGACCCGCAGGCCCTGGCGATGACGCTGCGCGCAGGCACCATGCCCGACATGCACGGCTGCCCACGGGCTGTCGTGGAGCAGGCGCTGCGCGCCAGCGAGATCCGGAGCGCGTTCGCGACCGGGCCATCGGACGTGGTGGCGGGCGTGGTCTACGACCAGGCCCCCGCGCCAGGCAGTGTGATGCAGCCGGGGATGTCGGCGAGGATCCGCGTGTCCGACGGCAGCACTGCGACTGGCGGCGCGGCGACTGACAGCGCGGCTAGCAACGGCGCGGTCGGCAACAGCGCGGCGGATGGCGCGGTGGCAGGCGCGGGCGCCGGTGCTCCCGCGGTCATGGACTCGGCGCCCTTCCCGGTGTCCGCCGACGCCACGCAACCGGACACCACGGCAACGGACGCCACGGCAACGGACAGCGCGCCGAGCGATCCAGACATCGCCGACGCCGCGCCCGTTGCCGATGCGCCGGATGATGGCGCGAGCGCGGGCGACACGATGACGGGCAGCGCAATCTCCGGTGAGGTGGCCCCGGGCGCCCCGATCGCAGGTGCCGCGACAGACGGCATCGCAACGAATGGCATCGCAACGAATGGCATCGGGACAGATGGCGTCGCGGCGCCCGGAGCCTCCGAACCCGGCAATGTCCCGGGGCTGGTGGCGACGCCTGCCGGCGCGCAGGCCATCGTGCCGGCGACCGGGCAACAGGCTTCGACATCGATCCCGGTCCGCGTGGCGGCCATGCCCGGCTGGTGGTGGATCGCGCTGGCGCTCGCACTGGCGCTGATCCTGGCTGGTGTCATGGCGCTGCTGCGCCAGCGACGGGCGCATTGGCAACGCCCCGCCTGGGAGCAGCGCGTGCACGCGCTGGGCGTGATCGTTCCGCAGGGCAACGCGATGCCGGTCGGCGAGATACCGTTCGCCGCGATGCCGTTTTCCGTGGCCGCTTCGCTCGGCGTCGGTGAGATCGCGGTCATCGGCGACATTCCCACGCGCACGCAGGACGCCTGACATGGCCGACACGCAACACGACAGCATCCGCAGCCTGCTCCCCGACGACTACAGCGGGCTCGACGAGCAGCTGCGAGAGCAAGTGGGCAATGCACCGGAATTCGCGAAGCAGGAGATCCCCGGCTTCCTGTGGAGCATGATCGGCGAGAAGGCGACGCAGGCACTCGACGACACACTCGACCTGAATGTGTTCGGTGTGTTCGCCCGCGCCTGGTGCCAGGGCATCGAGATCCGTCGCGCCGCCAGGGCCAGCCTCGCGCATCCCGGCGTGCCGTTCACCTTGCTGCTGGGCAAGCACAAGGCCAGCACCAGCCTGCTGCCCGCTGTGGACATCACCCTGCTGCCGTTCGGCACGCATCGCATCCCGTTCGAGCTCGCGCTGGCGGCGGAATTCGAATCGGTCGAACTCAAGCTGGTGGACGGCGCCATCGCATCGATTGGTGCCGGCACCTGCCGCGTCGTGGCGCAGCTGAGGTGCGGTGGTGAGCCGATGCACCCGGCGAAGCCGTCGCAGAAGGTGACGCTGGGTGCCCCATATGCGCTCAAGCCGCCGCTCCGCATCGCCGCGCTCGAAGAGCCGGCGCCGTTCCATGAGCCATGACGACGCCGGCGCGAGCAATGCGCCGTGTGATGGAACGTGTTGGTTGCCTTGCGGATGGTGGCTATGGGTGGACTCGAACCACCGACCCCAGCATTATGAGTGCTGTGCTCTAACCGGCTGAGCTACATAGCCACGGGCGCGACCCATTGCAGGCCGGTCGCGAATTCTAGCCGCCGCGGCCTTTTCAAGCAATCAGGGCCCCGCACCGCGGTGGACCTGACCCCGTTCCGGGCGGTTCACGCGGCGGCGCTTGTGGCCCCCGCGGGGGCTGTGGCAGTCTGGCTTCAGTGAAGCATTTGGAGTCCGATCGTGATCGATCCGGACGGGTATCGCCCGAACGTGGGCATCGTGTTGATGCGTGCCGATGGCCAGTTGTTCTGGGCGCGGCGGGTCAACCGCGATGGCTGGCAGTTCCCCCAGGGCGGCATGAACTCCGACGAGACCCCGCTCGAGGCGATGTATCGCGAGCTGCGGGAGGAAACCGGCCTGCATCCGCACCACGTGGACGTGCTCGGCGCCACGCCAGGCTGGCTGCGCTATCGGCTGCCCAACCGCTGCGTCCGCCGCGGATCTCGGCCGACCTGCATCGGGCAAAAGCAGGTCTGGTTCCTGCTGCAGATGCGCGGCGAGGAAAGCGATCTGCGCCTGGACCTCACCGACAAGCCCGAATTCGATAGCTGGCGCTGGGTCGATTTCTGGTATCCGGTCGAGAACGTGGTGACTTTCAAGCGCGAGGTCTATGTCCGCGCGCTCCTGCACCTGGCGCAGTTTGCCCGCGAGATCGCCGGCGATGAAGCCATTTCACGGGAGAACGCCCCATCGCCCCCCGCCTCCAGTGGGAGCGGCTCCAGCCGCGACAAGGCGCTGCGCGGTTCGGGCAATCGCGGCTGAAGCCGCTTTCACGCAATCGCGGCTGGAGCCGAGGACAGGGGCGCCCGAGTGCCGGCACGAGCAGGAGCGATGCCGGCCGCTCCCACAAGCTAGGTGAGTTGCTGCAGGGCGGCCTTGGCCTTGCGGAACTCGTTCTCCAGCATCAAAACGGCCAGCTGGTGCTTGGGCAGCGCCTCGGTGCGGGCGCCGAACTCGATCCGTTTGGCCACCGCCGACAGCGCCATCGCGCCCAGGTTGGCGCTGGACGACTTCAGCGTGTGCGCGGGCGCAACCATGGCGGCGATATCGTTCCTGGCTGAGGCCGCGTCCAGCGCCTGGATGTGCCGGGGCGCGTCCTCCAGGAAGAGCTTGACCAGGCCCAGGTATTCAGTGCCCATGATCGAGCGCAGTTCCTCGACCACTTCCATGTCCAGGGTTGGCGTGCCGATCGGTGCGGCGGCCGCGCCCATCGAAGGCGGCGCGCTGGCGGCGGCGGCGAACGCGGCGCCGGCCGCCGTGGAAGCGGCCGTCGCGGGCGCGGATGCCGGCACGTTGGGCGCCACGGTCGGCGGACCGAGCGAGGCGAACCCGATGCTGGGCGCCGATGCAGCGATCGGCGTCGGCTTGGTCGCCGCGATCGCCTGTGCGGTGGTCGCTTCGATCGCCGACTGCGCGGAGGCGATGAGCGAGGCCTCGATCTCCGACGCGCGCATCGCCGCGGGATCGTCGGCGCGCGCGAGCGCCGGGGCCGCCGCGCCGGGCGTGCCGGCCGCGCGCGCATTCGCCTCGCGGCGCGGGGAGCGCAACAGCCAGGTGCTCAGGCAGCCCTCGAGCAGGCGCCGGTCCACCGGCTTGGACAGGTAATCGTCCATGCCCGCGTCCAGGCATTTCTGCCGGTCGCCGGCCATGGCATTGGCGGTCATCGCGACGATCGGCAGGGGCGGCAGGCTGAGCTTGGCTTCGTGCGCACGCCAGTCGCGGGTGGCGGTGTAGCCGTCCTTCACCGGCATCTGGCAATCCATCAGCACCAGGTCATAGCTGCCGGTGCGCATCTTCTCCAGCGCGATCTCGCCGTTGTCGGCGGTGTCGCAGTCCAGGCCGAGCATCTTGATCAGGCTCTGCGCGACCTTCTGGTTGATCGGATTGTCCTCGACCAGCAGCAACTGGCCGCTGAGCTTGGGCGAGCCGCGGTCGACGGCCCGCTTCTCGACCATGTACTCGTGCGGGAAGGCGGCCGGATCCAGCGCAGGCTCCGGCAGGAGCGTCTTCGAAGCAGGCGGCGTGGCGATGAAGGTGGTGATGGCCGTGCGCATCTCCGGCGAGCCCATGGTCCGCGACAGGATCAGCACCTGCATGCCTTCGCTCAGCTCGGGCGGTGGTGGCTCCTGGCCCTTCAGGTAAACCACGGGCAGCGTCTCGAACTCCGCCGAGCGCTGCAGGTTGCGATGCAGGGCGATCATCGTGCTGCGCACGCTCTGCAGGTCCACCACCAGCATGTCGTAGGCCCAGGTGCTGCCGCGGGCCAGCGAGGCGCGCAGTTTCGACAGCGCATCCTGCGTGGTTTCGCAGTCCACAACCTGCGCACCCCAGGCCGGCGCGGCCTGCAGCATGCGCTGGCGCAGGGTCGGGTCGCTGGACAGCAGCAGGACGCGCGCGCCATTGAGGTCGGCACGGTGGCCCTGCATGTCGCCCACGGCCTTGAGCAGCGGGATCTCGAACCAGAAGGTGGTGCCGCGGCCCGGTTCCGAATCCACGCCGATCTGGCCGCCCATCAGGTCGACGATGCGCTTGCAGATCACCAGGCCCAGGCCGGTGCCCCCGTACAGGCGCGTGGTGGACGCGTCGGCCTGGGTGAAGGCGCGGAACAGGTTCTTGATGTTTTCGCGGCTGATGCCGATGCCGGTGTCGCGCACTTCGAAGCGCAGTTCGTGCTGGGTGCGCGTCTCGCCCTTGCGGGTGACCGCCAGGGTGATCGAGCCGCGCTCGGTGAACTTGAGCGCATTGCCGATCAGGTTGCTGATGATCTGGCGCAGGCGCACCGGGTCGCCACGCAGGGCCAGGCGCACGCCGGGATCGAGCTGGCAGGTCAGCTTCAGGCCCTTGTTCTCGGCCGAGCGCTCCATCAGGCGGGTGATCGAATCGAGCAGGTCGCGCAGGTTGAAGCTGGTGGTCTCCAGCTGGAGCTTGTTGGCCTCGAGCTTGGAGTAATCCAGGATGTCATCGACAATCCGCAGCATCTGCCGCGACGAGGTATAGGCCGTGCGCAGGAAGTCCTGCTGGTCCGACGGCAGCTTGGAATTCATCAGCAGGTCGAGCATCGGGATGATGCCGTTGAGCGGCGTGCGGATCTCGTGGCTCATGGTGGCCAGGAATTCGCCCTTGGCCATCACCGCCGCTTCGGCCGCCTGGCGCGCCTCGACCAGGTCGCGCTCCAGGTTCTTGTGGATCTCCAGTTCCCGCTGGAGTGCGCCCATCACGCGCTGCTGCTCGCCCGATTCCTGCACCACCTCGGCAAGCACCTGGTTACGGGTGACGACGGCGCGCCAAAGGGCCGCGACCCCGGCCACCGCCAGCAGGGTCAGCACGAAGGCGGCCATGCTCCAGTACGAACTTTCGGTGAAGTAGCCGATGGCTTGGGCGATGGCGGCGCCCGCCGCGCCGGCGATCGCCAGCCAGCGCACCAGGAGGAAGTCAGACGGCATGATCTGGCGCATTGTGGAACCGCTCCCCGCGGTGGTGGCGCCTGCCGGCGCCGTGAACCTGCATCAAAGAACCGACTGGTTGAAATCGAAGTGCATGTCCTTGTCCGCCTGCTGGACGAGGTTCCCCTGGATGAAATCGATGCCGCTCATCCACAACGTGGCTGCCGCCTGCGCGTCTTCCACGCCATGGCCGATCACCTGCAGGCCGTGCCGGTGGGCGCGGTCGATCAGGCCCTTCAACTCGTCGCGCATCGGCGCGCTCAGGCCGCTGGCGGTGTACTTGCGCGCCAGCTTGACGAAGTGCAGGGGCAACTGGTCGGCCAGCGACTCGGCCTCGCGCCCGGCCTCGAACTGGCTCAGGCAGAAGCGCAACTTCTCGGCCGCCATTTCATCGCAGAAGTTCTTCACCGTGGACAGGTGCACGGCCACGTCCTCGATGCGCAGCTCGACCACTATGCTGCTGCCGTCGATGCCGGTGTCGCGCAGTTCCTGGCGCAGCCAGGCCGCCTGGTCCGTGGCGGCAAGGGTCAGCGAGGACTGGCTGACGAACAGGCGCAGCTGCTCGCCATCGGAATTCTTCTCCTGGACCAGGGCCAGGGCCTGGCTCATGACCCAGCGGTCGATGTCCACGATCAGGCTGCTGCGTTCGGCCATCGGGATGATCTCGGCGGCCGACAGCAGCTGGCCATCGGCGTCGCGCAGTCGCAGCAGGGTCTGGTACTGGGACAGGTCGTTGCCGGCCACCGCGACCACCGGCTGGTAGAGCAGGGCCAGCTTGTCGTTCTCGATCGCGTCGCGGACCATCGCCAGCATCGCCGCTTCCTTGAGCGCCTCGACTTCGCGCGGCGGCTCGTAGCGACGCACGCCGCGCTCCTGGCTGCGCGCTTCGCGGGCGACCTTCTCGACGGCGTTGATCATCGCGTCGGCATGCTTGAAGCCATGCTTGAACGCGGCGACGCCCGCCGACAGGCGCAGGCGCAGCGGGTGGCCCAGCGCCTGGAAGGCGTTCGCCATCAGGATCTGGCGCAACTGGGTGGCCAGGGAGTCCAGGCTTAGCTCCTCGCGCTGGCGGTCGAGCACCAGGAAGCTGCCGTCGTTGAAGCGCGTGGCCGGCAATTCGCCCAGCGTCTGGGTCAGCAAGCGGCTCACGTCGCCGAGCAGGATCTCCAGTGCGGTCAGGCCAATTCGTTCGCGAAGAAGGTTCAGGTTCTCGACTTCGATGAAGATCAGCCCGCCCGACTGCAGGCCCGCCGCGATATCGGCATCGAGCTGCTGCAGCAGCGTCTTGCGATAGACCAGGCCGGTCGCGGCATCCTTGTCCGGCCGCCGCGCGCGCCGGCTTTCCTGCTGGCGGTGCCGGCGGACGCGGGTCTGCACGGCGGAAATCAGGTGCCGCGGGCGGATCGGCTTGCTGAGGAAATCGTCGCCGCCCGCATCGATCGCGTCGAACTGCAGGTCCTCGCTGCTCTCGCCGGACAGGAACACGATCGGCGTGTGCGCAAAGGCCTCCTGCTCGCGGATCAGCGCGGTCAGCTCGATTCCGTTGGCGCCGGGCATGTTGAGGTCCATCAGCACCAGGTCGGGGCGGAACTGCTTGAGGGCAGGCATCACGTCGAGTGCGTCGATCACCACCAGCGAATCCATGCCGGCATTGCGCAGGATGCCTTCGGCGAACAGGGCCTGGCTGCGGTCGTCCTCGACGATGAGGATGCGGAAGCTTTCCTCGCGTTGCGGATCGACCAGCGCCTGCAGGCGGCGGATGATCTCGCCGACGTCGTTCGGCGCGACGATCAGCGCGTCCACGCCGGCGCGGCGCGCGGTCAGGCGCAGGCTGATGTCGTCGCCATCCACCACCGCCACCAGTTGCAGGCGCTGCTTGGCGCTGCGTCCGCGGGCCACGCGCACCGCGGCGCCGATGTTCTCGAGGTTGTCGCTGAACTCCGGGTCGACCAGCACCAGGTCGGCCGGAAGGGCGCTGAGCAATTCGTTGAGTTCGTCGGCGCTTTCCAGCAGTTCCACTTCCAGGCCCTGGGCCTCGAAGCGCTGCACCAGTTCGAGCGACAAGGTGCCGCAGCCGCTCAGGTGATAGATGCGGAAATCCGAAGGGACCAGGAATGCGTTCGGATCGGCGCTGGTGGCCGCTGCGCTGGCCGTGGCCGGCGCGGCGACGGGCTTGGCCGCAGGGGCGATGTCGGCGGCGGGCGGGGGCGCTGCCGCGGACGCTGCGACGGGCGCGGCAGAGGCCGGCGCGGCCTTGGTGGTGGGCGCCGAGCGCGGTCCGTGCGGCATCGGCGCCTTGGCGTCGGGCAGCGCATCGGTCTTGCCGAACAGGCGCACGCCATCGCCCCAGGCGTCGGGCTCCTTCACTGGCTTGGATGGCGCGCGCGCCGGGCCTTGCGGCAGCTCGCCCGCGCCGGCCGGCGAGGACAGCGTGATTTCCTCTTCGAGCGGGCTCGGGACGAATTCCGGCTCCGGCAGCGGCTCCGGCGCCTTGGGCACGACGGCCAGCAGGTCGCGGCCGATCTCGCCCAGTCGCGCCCCGAGCTCGGCGTCGGGCAACTGCTCATCCACCAGCAGGCGGTCGATGAGGGCCGCCAGCAACTCGAGTTGCTCGGCGGCGCCGGCCAGGCCGTACTTCAGGCTGCCGGCGCGCAGTGTGCCGGCATCGCCGTGGATCAGCGCGAGGCCGTTGATGTCCCAGCCGGATTCGGCGAAGCGCTCAAGCCGGCGGCCAATCACCCCCGTGCGCTCGGGCAGCAGGCGCAGGAAGGCGTTGCGACGTTCGGCTCCGTCGAGATCGTTCATGAAGTGCGTTGTGTCCCTTGGCTTCGGATTATGCCTCGCACGAGGCGATTCGCCAGCCACGCCATGCCGGCGAACACGCTTGCCACCAGGCCGACCACCAGGGCGAGCGCCAGCCAGGGGTGGCTGAAGGCCAGCGCCAGGCCGCCCAAGGTGACCGTGTCCTCGCCCAGCGAGGCGGTCCAGTTGGACACCGGCTCGGGGGACGCATTGATCATCGCGCGGCTGCCGCTCTTGAGCAGGTGCGTCACCAGCGCCGCCCCCGCCCCCGTCGCCAGCGCACCGGCGCCGAGGTGTCCATCGGGGGACAGCGCGGCGGCGGCCAGGAACGCGCCCACCGGCACCCGCAGCAGGGTGTGGAGCAGGTCCCAGCCGGAGTCCACGCCGGGGATCTTGTCGGCGAAGAACTCCACCACGGCCAGCACCCCGGCCGTGCCGAGCACCCAGGGCGACTGGGTCACCTGCAGGGCCTGGGGCAGGTCCACCCAGCCCATCAGTCCGGCCAGGCCGACCCCGAACACGGTCAGGTAGACACGCACCCCGGCCAGGGCGGCCAGGGCCAGGCCGATCGCGAAAATGTGTGCCTCGCCCATTGGCGTACTCCGTGCCCGCGCTGCCTCGAGTTTACCCGCGGCCCGCCGTCCGCCGGGTAAACGCCTTCTTACGGATGGCATTGCTATGCTCGGCCGATGAACTCGACCGACCCTGTTTCCGCCGCGGCCGCCCTTCGTCGCAGCCACCTTCGCGGCTGGATCCTGCTCGGCGGGGCGGTCTGGCTCGCGACCATCGCGCTTGCCTGGTGGCTGGCCTCGCGCCACGCCGCGCCGACCCTGCATTCGGTGGCGAGCGAGCTGCACGATCGTTCCGCCGAGCTCGACCAGCAGCAGGCCGCGCTGAAGGACCTGCGCCAGCAGGTGGCGACGCTGCGCCGGTCCGACCAGATCAGCCGCAATGCCAACCTGGAGCTCCAGTCCACGCTCGCCGACCGCGAAGAAGAGATCTCGGGCCTGCGCGCGGACGTGGACTTCTATGAGCGCCTGGTGGGATCGACCGGCCAGCGGCAAGGCCTGCGCGTGCACGAGGCGCGCTTCCAGCCCGAGGCAGGGGGCGCCTGGCACTACACCGTCACCCTGACCCAGAACCTGAACCGTGGTGCGATCAGCAAGGGCCAGATGCGCCTGGTGGTGGATGGCGTGCGCGCCGGCAAGCTGATGACGGTCAAGTGGGACGACCTTCAGCAGCAGGCCAATGCGCCCGGCAAGCCCTTCAGCTTCCGTTACTTCCAGCAGATCGAGGACAACGTGATGCTGCCGCCGGGCTTCGCGCCGCAGCGGGTGCGGGTGTCGCTGAGCGGATCCGGCAGCCCGGTGGAGCAGAGCTTCCCCTGGAATGCGCCCAAGCCTTGATTCCGGGGTGGCGGGCGCATAATTGATGTCTATGGACACCACGCCGAGCTACCAGGACCTCGAGCAGCCGCTCGACTTCACCGCCGCCGCGGCCACCAAGGTCGCGTCCCTGATCGCCGAGGAAGGCAATCCGGCGCTGATGCTGCGGGTGTACATCAGTGGTGGCGGCTGCTCCGGTTTCCAGTACGGTTTCAGCTTCGACGAGGAGCGCGCCGAGGACGACCTGGCCCTGGTGCGCGATGGCGTGACCCTGCTCGTGGATCCGCTCAGCCTGCAATACCTGATGGGCGCGGAGGTGGATTACCGCGAAAACCTGCAGGGCGCGCAGTTCGTGATCCGCAACCCCAATGCCAAGTCCACCTGCGGCTGCGGCAGCAGCTTCTCGGTTTGACGGCGCGGCCGGCGTGACCGCGCCGCCCAGGCAGTACGCGTTCCAGCACGCCGGTCTCGACCGGGCCGAACACTTGCGCGAGGACCACGACGCGCTGCGTGCGCATTGGCCGCGTGCGCGCCTGCTGGTGCTGGACGAGGCCGGCGACGCGCATTTCCACGGCGACGAGGACCTGCCCGAATTCCTGCTCGGCCAGGCCCTGGCCACGTTGCCGGCCGAGGCCAGTTTCCTGGGCCTGGACGAGGCCGGCGCCTGGTTCGCCCTGCCGCTGGGGGCGCTCCAGTCGGCCGGACTGGGGGAGCCGCCGGCACGGCGACTGGACCTGCGCAGTGCCGCGGTGCGCTGGCCGGCGCTGCCGGCCTCGGTGTTTGCGCAGGCGCGCGCACTGCTGCACTGGCAGCAGCGCAACCGTTTCTGTGGCTGCTGCGGCGAGCCGCTGGTGCTGGTGCGCGGCGGCTTCTCGGCGCGCTGCGCGCGTTGCGCGATCGAACACTACCCGCGCACCGACCCGGCGATCATCGTCGCCGTCAGCGATGGCGAGCGCCTGTTGTTGGGCCGCCAGGCGGCCTGGCCGGCGGGCCGCTGGTCGGTGCTGGCGGGTTTCCTGGAACCCGGCGAGTCGCTCGAGCAGACGGTGGTGCGCGAGGTGATGGAGGAGGCGGGCGTGCAGGTGCGCGACTGCCAGTACATGGCCTCGCAGCCCTGGCCGTTTCCGGCGGCGCTGATGCTGGGATTCCGCGCCTCGGCCGATCCGCAGCCGGTGGCGGTGGGCGCGGAACTGGAGGACGCACGCTGGTTCAGCGCGGCGGAGTTGCGCGACCTGGTGGCGTCCGGCGAGATGAAGCTGTCGCCGCGCCTGTCCATCTCGCGCTGGCTGATCGACGACTGGATGGCCGGGCGCTGAGCCGCGGTGCGCGTCCGGCGCCGCGACCGCCGCGCCGGCGTGGCGAAACCGCCGCAAATTTCAGGACTACAATCCTCCCCATGTCCCCGACATTCCCTTCCCACGCGGCGCGGCGGCCTTGGCGCTGACCCTGATCGCCGTGGTGCTGGCGCTGGTGCTCGGGCATGTCGTGCCCGGGCTGATCGTGCTGCGCCGCTATGGCTGGTTCGTCGGCTGGCTGCAGGCCCTGGGTCGGATCTTCAGCGGCACCGGGGCCTGGGCCGGCCGGGTCGGCCTGCTGGTCGCGGTCGGCCTGCCGGTCGGGGCGGTGGCGGTGGCGCAATGGCTGCTGGATGGCCATGCCTACGGCCTGCCCCTGTTCCTGTTCGTGCTGGCGGTGCTGATCTATACCTGGGGACCGCGCGACCTGGACCTGGACGTGGACGCGGTGGTGAACGCGCGCGACAACGAGTCGCGCCGCGCAGCCGCCAGCGCCCTGTTTCCCGAAGGCGGCGAGCCGACCATCGAAGGACCCTCGCTGGTGGAAGCGGTGTTCCGCTGCGCGCTTTGGCGCTGGTTCGGCATCCTGTTCTGGGCCCTGGTCCTGGGGCCGGCGGGCGCGCTGCTGTACCGGTTGGTGTCGCTGGCGGCGCAGGGTGAGTCGCTGAAAGTGCTGTCGCCCTCGCAGGGCGCGGCGGCGCGCCTGTTCCTGTCGCTGTTGAACTGGCCGGTCGCGCACCTGATGACGCTTGGCCTGGCGCTGGCGGCCAATTTCGATGGCGTGCTGGCGGCCTGGCGCGACTGGCATGCGCAGGGCGGCCGCTCGCTGGACGCCGGGTTCCTCGGCGCGGCGGCGCGCGCGTCGGTGGTCTGCGAACTGGCCGAGGAAGAGGCCTACGCGATCGACGGCCCGGCGCAGGCGCCGGCCTTGCTCGAGTTGCGAGACGCCATGAGCCTTGTTTGGCGCGTGCTGCTGCTGTGGCTGGCGGCGCTGGCCCTCGTCGTCATCGCCGGCTTCGTCAACTGAACGGGGCCGGTTCTTTCACGCTAGCCTCGATAGGGGTCGGTTCTTTCACGCGGCGGCGCAAAGTGTTTGGCGAAGCCTCGACTTCCCCCGGCCGCCGCGTGAAAGAACC